>CAZSMJ010000008.1:0-36247 GCA_964608055.1 uncultured Acidimicrobiaceae bacterium
CTGCTGCTCGACCTCGACTCGCTCATGACGCCTCACCTGCCATCCTCCGGGCGTCTTCCTCGTAAGCCTGCACCAGACGGGCGTAGCCCGGCGTCGTTTCCAGAAGCTCATCGTGGGGGCCGTGCGCAACGACGCGCCGCTCGTCGACATAGACAACCTCGTCGGCAAGGCGGATCGAGGCCGGCCGGTAGGCGACGACAACGATCGTCGAAGGGAGAGCGGCTGACCGCAGACTGCGCAGGATCTCTGCTTCCACCGATGGGTCCACTGCCGAAGTCGCGTCGTCGAGGATCAGGAGCCGCGGCTTGCGGATCAGGGCGCGGGCCAGCGCGATCCGCTGACGCTGCCCACCAGAGAGCGTGGTTCCCCTCTCTCCGAGTTGGGTGTCGAGGCCGTTGGGAAGCGCGGCGATGAACGACTCGGCACCGGCGAGCCGCGCGGCCGCCCTGATCTCGGTCTCGGAGAACTCCTGACCCAACGTGATGTTCCCGGCCACGGTGTCATCGAACAGGAAGGCGTCCTGGGTGACATAGGAGACCTCCTTGGGCAGCTCGGAGGCGGCAAAGGAGCGCAGGTCCTGATCGTCGAGGTGGATCACCCCCGCAGCGGGATCCCAGAGACGGGCCAGGAGCAGGGTCAGGGTCGACTTACCTGACGCGGTAGGCCCGACCACAGCCAAAGTGGTTCCTGCCCGAAGATGGAGATCGAGGCCTTCCAGGATCGGTCCCGACCCGTCATAGGAGAAGTGGACGGTCTCACCCCGGATCGGTGCGGCTCCGCTGCCGGGGCGAGCCATGGCCTCTCCGTATTCCATCCGCTCGTTGGCGTCGAACACCGCCTGAACCCGCTTCCACCCGGCGAGGCTTCCTGCGAGATCCCAGAGCACGAAACCGATCAGTTGGATGGGGAAAGCGAGCAGCGCCAGTAGATAGGCAACGGTGACCACATCCCCGGGCGTCACCGCTCCAGCCTGGATCCGGGAAGCGCCCACGGCGAGCAGGGCGATGATGAGTGCCTGGGGCAGGGCACGGATCACGGCCTGATAGGAGGCCCAAGTCGAGTTGACCTTGATCAACCGGTCTCGCAGCACGTCGGAGGCGATACCGAAGTGGTGAGCGACATAGTTCTCCCGGCCCAGGGCCTTCACGGTAAGGGCACCATCGAAGGACTCGTGCGCCACCGCGGCTACCTCGCCCCGTGATTGTTGGACCTTCTCCCAGAGCCCGTAGGTGATCCAGCTGCCCCGAATGTCGACGATGACGACAACGATCAGGCCGATCGTGGCGCCAAGGCCGAGCCAGGGGTCGATGAGAGTGATCATGACGATCGTCCCTACGAGGAGAAGGGAAACACCGGTGGCGTAGGGAAGCGGACCAAGAACACCGGTGCCCTGATCGACGTCGGCATCTGCCACCGCCAACAAGTCCCCGATGGATTGACGGTTGAGCCAAGACATGCGTAGCGACAGCTGGTGGGCGAGGAGCTCATTTCGAACGTCCTGTCGGGTCCCGAACTGGAGCCAGCCCGCCGAGGTGCGCCGCATCACGATCCCGAAAGCCTTGATCACCGCCACCGTGAGGATGGCCGCGGCCGCAGGCACCAAAAGGCCCTCGGGGCCGGAACCCTCGTCGAGGATCGGGATGATCACCTCATCAGTGACCCGCCCGATGACCCACGCCGAGGCGATGATGGCGCCCGCGAACAGGGCCGCGCCGAAGACCGCGAGCCCGAATGCCGCCGGATGCCCCTTGACGAACCGCCAGATGAGGCGGATTCCGTCGCGCAGCACCGACCAAGGGGTGGTTGTGTCGGATGACATGAGTAGAAAACTACAACTTCAAGTTTGGTTTAAGTCAAGCCAGATGACCGACCAAACAACGTCGGATTCTACGACGGGCTCGGGTTGAACCCGGACGAATTACCTTCGTAATTGAGACGCACAGGGGTCAGATACGGCCTCCACGCTCCCAATTACGGGAGAGCGTCAGACCAGGTCGGCTTCTCTGATCCCGAAGGAGGGGTGACGGAGCCGGCACAGCGCGAGCTTCTCCAGCTGGCGAATCCGCTCCCTGGTGAGATTGAACTCGTCGCCGATCTCCTCGAGAGTCCGGGGGACGCCGTCGTAGAAGCCGTAACGAAGGGCCAGGATCCGGCCTTCTCGCTCGGGGAGCCTCTCGATCGAGATCCGCAGCGAGTTGGCGACGTCCATCTCCTCGGTCATCTGCACCGGGTCGGCGGCGTCCTCGTCCTCGATGAAGTCTCCGAGTTGAGCACCGTCCTCACCAATGGGCTGCTCGAGCGACACAGTGTCGGCGACACTGAGCGCCAGTTCGACCTTGTCCGCAGTGACGCCGGCCTCTTCTGCGATCTCCTCAGGCCTTGGGTCACGACCCAACTCGGCCTTGAGCGACGCCTGGGCTGCCCGGACCGCGGCCAGGGTGTCGTGGAGATGAACCGGAATCCGAACCGTGCGCGACTTATCGGCAATGGCCCGAGTGATTGCCTGTCGGATCCACCATGTGGCGTAGGTGGAGAACTTGAAGCCCTTCCGCCAGTCGAACTTCTCAACGGCGCGGATCAGACCCAGGTTGCCCTCCTGGATCAAGTCGAGGAAGTCGATGCCAGACGTGTTGGCATAGCGACGGGCATTGGCCACCACCAGGCGGAGATTGGCGGTGAGGAAGTCGTCCTTGGCCTGGGCGCCGCGCCGAGAAAGGCGACGCTGCTCCATCTCCTCCCGCTTGCCGCTGTACTCGCCCTTTTCCAGTCTCTCAGCTGCCTCTTCGCCAGCCTCGATCTTCTGGGCAAGCTCAACTTCCTGCTCGGCTGTGAGCAGGTCGTACTCCCCGATCGCAGTCAGGTATTGGGAAACGAGGTCGGTGGTGAGACGGCCGCGCTCGTCCGTGAGCTTCGAATGAAGACGGGGGCGTGGCTTGTCAGTTTTCTCAGTACGCGTTTCAGCAGCAGCCATAAAGATCTAAGTCCTCCTGGGGGCCCGTTGGGCAGGGATGCAGTGATCCCCGGGCCGACCAACTATGACACAAGAAGGGCGGTTTGTGAACCCCCCTCTTTTCCACAACAGTCAACCGTGGTGAGATCGGGTGGAATTCCCCGGTCACCAGATCTCCGACAATTCAAGGATTTGCGTCCCCTCGCCGTCGAGAAGCTCGACCTTTCGTCCGTCGGGACCTGCCAAGATTCGGTAGGAGCCGAGTCGGGCCAGAAGGCCGAGATAGCGCGATTCCTGAGCCATTACCTGGGGATCTAGCACATCATCCTGGTGCAGGCGACGGCGCCGAAGCTGAGGCCATCATCGCATGGATGGCGGGACCTATGTAACGGTTGCAGCCGGAGCTGCCCGACACCCGGTCCTGGTCGTCGAAGAAGGCGGTAATCACCACATCTCCCAACACAGGAATAAACGCCTCGGCGTCGCCGATCATTCCAACCAATCGCAAGGTGACGCCGTGCAAATCTCCCGGTTCATGCCCCATTCGAGCCGCCTCCAGTCGATTCCAGGTCCCATTCCGAGTCGAAGAACATACGAGGGTTGACCACGAACCTGAGCCAGCCCCTGGCCTGATCCAGCCCCTGCCAGGTGTCGGCAAGGAGATCGATAGCGGCCACACCTGCGGTCCTCATCTCCACCCGGCCCCCGGTGATCTGCTCAGCCAGCATCGACCAGGTCGGCTCATGCCCCACAAGCATCAATCGTTCTTCGTCGGTGGCGTTCTGCTCTGCGATGGCCAGCACCGTGCCGGGCCCGCTCCCGTAGAGCTCAGGGTCCACGATGATCGGGCAATTCCACGAGCCTGCGCTGACCGCCTCCTCTGCGGTTGCCCGGGCCCGCGCGGCCGAAGAAGTTATGACGAGGTGGGGAATCTCGTCCCATGAGGCCAGCACCCGGCCCATGATCGTGGCACTGCGATGACCGCGCAGCGCAAGCGGCCGGTCGTGGTCGGCCGCGTAGGAGGCGTCCCAGTCGGACTTGGCGTGTCTCATCAACAGGATGGTCTTCACGTTTCCCAGCCTACGAAAAGGCCATAGTGGTGGGTACGGCGACGGCCGTGTTCTTTCTTGCCTTCGTGCCACAGTTCGTCGACCCCTCGCTGGGGAACACCGCGCTCCAACTCATCGTGTTGGGCGGGGTGTTCATCGGCGCCGGGTTGATCAGCGACAGCGCCTATGCCCTGGTGACCGGTGCCGGGGCTCGTTTCCTCCGGACCGACAAATGGCGTCGAGGTCAAAGCTATGTGGCGGGAACGATCTACACCGGCCTTGGTGTGGCTGCCGCTCTCACCGGCGGGACCGACGCTTAACCGGCGAGTCGGGCCGCGGTGATGAAGATTCGAGGATCGGGGAAGTCTTCGCAGTAGTTGTAGGGGTAAGCCACCCGAATCACGCCGTCGACACCGATCACGAACTCCCCTGCTTGCATCCAAGGGTCATCCACCAGCGGCCTGCCCAGAGCGCGACGCGCATCCTGAAAGTCGATGCCGGTCTGTTCAGCAAGATCGCAGTATTCGTCTGGAGCGTCGTAGAGGACCTGCTCCGGCGACCAATGGCCGAGCCCGAACGCCCGATGTGCCGAATAGTGCGCGTCCGCCAGCATGGGGGCGGGGACCCCGTATTTCTCCTTGTAGACACTCACCCGCTCCGGCTCCCCAGGCGCTACTACCACCACGTCGAGACCGGCAGAGACATAGGTGGGATAGTCGTTCTGCAGCTGCGCGGCTCGCTCCAGGCCACAACCACAGCCCAGATGCCGCCACAGGATCAACAGGGCCGGCTTCTGCGACCAATGCGTGCTCAGGGTCACGGGCGAGCCATCCTCGCCCTTCAACTCCAGATCCGGCGCGAGGTCGCCGCGGCGGAGGGGATTCCCGGGAAGGGTCGGCCCGTCGAGCCAATGCT
Source organism: uncultured Acidimicrobiaceae bacterium (assembly GCA_964608055.1). Lineage (GTDB taxonomy): Bacteria > Actinomycetota > Acidimicrobiia > Spongiisociales > ZC4RG35 > JALYNX01. Next base: position 4,915 of record CAZSMJ010000008.1, read on the forward strand.
GCAGCCACCGTCTCTCGGCAGATTGGTACAGCTCTCCGAGCTCGACATCGTCCATGGAGACGAAGCTAGTGATTCGGACCCCGAGCACGGCCCTCTCTGCCCACTCGGCGATCGGCGGGGTACGGTCGGGGCGTGCCCAATCGCCTCGGCAACGCTTCCTCGCCATATCTGCTGCAACACAAGGACAATCCAGTTGAGTGGCATGAATGGGGTGACGAGGCGTTCGCCGAAGCACGCCAACGCGACCTTCCGGTACTGCTCAGTGTCGGATACTCCGCCTGTCACTGGTGTCATGTGATGGCACACGAGTCCTTCGAGGACCCGGAGACAGCCGCGGTCATGAACCGGCTCTTCGTCAACGTGAAGGTGGATCGCGAGGAACGACCCGATGTGGATGCCATCTACATGGAAGCGGTTCAGGCGACGACAGGCCGGGGTGGGTGGCCGATGACGGTCTGGCTGACGCCCGAGGGCCAACCCTTCTACACCGGCACCTACTTCCCCAACGCCGATCGCCACGGGATGCCGTCCTTCGGGCGAGTTATGGCTGCGGTGTCGGACGCCTGGGTGAACCGCAGGGAGGAGGTACTCGAACAATCGGCTCGTCTGACGGAGGCGATCAACCGAACCATCCCCTCCACGAATGCCCTCCCCTCCGAAGACGCCCTCAAAGACGCTTACCTGGAGATCGCCGAGTCCTTCGACCCGATCAACGGGGGCTTCGGGGGCGCCCCCAAGTTCCCTCAACAGCCGATCCTCGAGTTCCTGCTCCGGGTACGCGGTGAGCCTTGGGCGCCCCGAGCCGACGAGATGCTGCGGATCTCACTCCAGGAAATGGCCGCCGGGGGAATCCACGACCATTTGGGCAGTGGCTTCGCCAGATACTCGGTGGACGAACAGTGGCGGGTGCCCCATTTCGAGAAGATGCTTTACGACAACGCACAACTCGCCCGCATCTACCTGTGGGCCGGCAAGGAATTGGGCGACCCGCGACTTCTCGAAGTAGCGCGCTCGACGCTGGACTACCTGCTCACCGACCTGCGCCACCCTGATGGAGGCTTCTTCTCCGCAGAGGACGCCGATTCGGAGGGCGTGGAGGGCAAGTTCTACATGTGGACCTTGGCCGAGTTGACTTCCGCCCTCGGCGACGAGGACGGTGCCGAGGCTGCCCGATTCTTCGGCGCCACCCCTCACGGCAACTTCGAAGGTTCCAACATCCTCTATCGGCCCACTGACGATCCCTGGACCGACCGGATCCAGTCGATGAGAAAGCGGCTTCTCGCAGTCCGCGAACGCCGGGTGCGGCCCGGGCTCGACGACAAGGTCGTCGCCTCCTGGAACGGGTTGGCACTCCGGGCGCTGGCTGAAGCGGGGGCCGCCCTCGACGACGACGGCTACCTGGCGGCGGCGGTGACGACGGCTCGATTCCTCGTCGAGAACTTGATCGTCGACGGCGTCCTGATGCGTTCGTGGAGGGCTGGCCGGGCCAAGGTCCCCGGATTCCTCGAGGACCATGCGTCGCTGGCCTTGGGCCTGTTCTCGCTGTATGCAGCAACCGGTGATTACGAGTGGTACGCCACTGCAGACCGCATCACCAGGGAGATGGCGGTGCGGTTCAGTGACCCCGCTGGGGGCTTTTACGACACCGCGGCTGACGCCGAGAGCCTGATCAAGCGTCCCAAGAGCCTCAGCGACAACCCGCTCCCTTCGGGCAACGGAATGGCAGCTGAGGCTCTGCTCACCCTCTTCTCCTACACCGGGGAGGCAGAGCTCAAAGGCCTCTCCATCGAGGCGCTGGCGGCGGCGGGGGCCCTGATCGAGCGCTATCCCTCGATGGTGGGCCACCACGTTTCTGTGCTCCACAGCAGCGGACGGGCGCGCGAGCTGGCAGTAGTTGGGCCTGACCAGCGTGGCCTCACCGACGTCTACTGGGAACACTTCCGTCCCCACGTGGTGCTGGCCACGGCATCGGAGGCCGAATCCCGGATCCCGCTCCTCGCCGGGCGTGGGAGCCCTGGGACAACCGTGGCCTATGTCTGCGAGGGTCATGTCTGCAACCTGCCGACCTCGGACCCAGAACTGGTCAGAGACCAGCTCTCAGCCTGAGTCGGCGACCTCGAGCGCCCGCCGCAAAGCGTCTGTCATCACTTCGACGGAGTAGGGCCCGAGCTGTGCAGCCTCCTCCAACGGGACCTTCTCGACCACGCACAAGTTGGCGACTCGGGCCACCTCTTTCAGTTCCTCGAATTGGGCAGCGGCTTCGACCTGAGTCATCACGTCCCCATGTCCCGGCACCATCAGGCCATCCCAGGAGACGATGGCCGAGCCCAGTGTTTCGGGCCAGAGGAGGGGATAGCTGTCTCCGAAGTTGGGCGGCGCCCCGTCTTCGAGCATGTCCCCGAAGAAGGCAACGCCGGCATCAGGAACCCTGATCACAATGTCGGCGTCGGTGTGGGCCAGCCCGTGATAGGTCAAATCCACTGTGCGCCCACCGAGGTCGATGGTGGCCGAATCTTCGAATGTCAGCCCCGGGGGGACGACGACCACCTCGTCGATCTCATCCGCCAGGGCGGCGTTATCGCCCTCCTTCCTCAGCCAGTCAAGGGCACCTTGGATCATCTCCCCGGGTCTCTCTAGAAGCGTTTGGCGACAGAGCCGATGGGCCCAGATATCAGCACGAGGAAATCGGGAGTTCCCGAATATGTGGTCCCAGTGCCAGTGGGTGTTGACCACCCAGACCACCGGGAGGACTGTGAGCGCTTTGAGCTCATCGATCAGCTGATCTGCCTCGCGATGCGAGGCCCGGGTGTCGACGATCAGCAGGCCCTCTTCGCCCACCACCACGCCAACATTCAGATCCAGGGACTCGAAGCGCCTCCGGTAGACCCCATCTGCCAGCTCGTCGAACATCCTCGGAGGCTAGGCCTCATTGGCCGCGTTCTCCACGAACCGGACTCCGCAGCTGAATCCAATGGCTTCCGGCGCAGATAACTTCAAGTTCACTTGAAGTTGGTATAACCTAGTGCAATGGAATGGTTGACAATTGGGGAGCTGGCGGAGCGTGCAGGAGTCGCCACCTCTGCTCTCCGCTTCTACGAATCACGCGGGCTCATCACCTCGCAACGCACATCTGGCAACCAGAGGCGATACCCGAGGGCGACGCTGCGCAGGGTCTCTCTGATCCGGGCGGCGCAGGAGGTCGGCCTGTCACTCGGCGAAGTGGCCGTCGCCTTGGAGACCCTCCCCCACGAAGGCACCCCAACCAAGCGCGACTGGGAAAGGTTGTCACGATCGTGGCGAAACCGACTCGACAGCCAAATCGTCGAGTTACAGGCCCTGCGCGACGAACTGACCGACTGCATCGGATGTGGCTGCCTGTCCCTCAAGTCCTGTGCGATTTTCAATCCTTCGGACGCGGTCTCCGAGAAAGGCTCTGGTCCCCGATATCTCTTGGGTGACGAACGCCTGGTTATACGGGCTGACTGACTTCGATCGGGACCTGAAGCGTCTCGGCGGAGGCAAGGATGTAGGCAATCCAAAGCGCGTCCGCCAATAGGAGATGCACCAGCTGCATCCAGACCGGGACTCCCAACAGGATGTTGAGCGACCCGGTGAGGATCATGGCTCCCACCAAAGCGGGCAATGCCTTGGCGGCCGCCGAACGCTTGCCCTCAGCCCGCCCCGACGCCCACCACCCAACAGAAGCGGCAAGGACCGCCAGGACTGGGTGAACCATCCGCAGATCGGTAAGGAAATGGGCCTCGCCCGAATCGCCAACACCGATCCCATCCTTGGGAAAGAGAGTGTCGGCCAGCGCCGTCACCGCCCCGGTAGCGGCCAACAACACGATCGCTGCCCCGCCGGCGAGGACCCATCGCCAAACGGTCGGCTTAGAGCTCGGGGAAAGGGATCGCCCCCCCGAGAGCCAGAAAGCGGTGACGGTGATGGCCCCGAGGAGGAGCAACGTGTTGACCAGATGGAGGGGGACAGCAAACACACGGGCAAGCGACGAGTCGTCGGCCACCCACTCGGCCAACACGATCATGGCCCCGATCAGGGCCTCCCCTACGATCGAAATGACCGCAAGGAGCGCACTCTTGCGAACCGGCTGCCCGGAAGGCACCCCGTGCCAGACGAGGACGGCAAGAGTGACCACCAGCACCAAAGCCACCCCGCTGAGAGCTCGGTGAGCGAACTCGATCGCGGTAGCCCCCTCCAGCTCGGGTAGGACCTCTCCCTTACAGACCGGCCAGGACCGTCCGCACCCCGCACCCGATCCGGTCGATCGGACCAACGCACCCATCAGGATCACAACGACGTTGAAAAACAGTGTGAACCATGCGAAGCGTGCGATCCGGGCCATGGGTGCCAGGTTAGAAGCCACCCGCGGTCCGACTTCTGGCGGGTGGGCCTAGCCTCCTCGGCCCATGGAGATCTTTGACGACGTCGTTGCAGCGATCGGCAACACGCCATTAGTTCGGCTCGGCCGGGTCCACCCAGCAGGCAATCTCGTGGCCAAGCTCGAATTCATGAACCCGGGCGGTTCGGTCAAGGAGAGGATCGCGGTGTCGATGATCGATGCAGCAGAGGAAGCGGGGCTTCTCGCTCCTGGAGGGACGATCATCGAACCGACCTCGGGGAACACGGGAGTCGGCCTCGCGATGGTGGGAGCGGTTCGTGGTTATCGGGTGATCTGCACCGTCCCCGACAAGGTCTCACAGGAGAAGCGCGCCCTGCTCACGGCCTACGGAGTCGAGGTCATCGTGACCCCCACCGACCTGCTCCCCGAGGATCCGGACTCCTACTACGGGGTGGCGAGACGGCTTGCGGCCGAGATCGAAGGCGCTTTTCATCCTGATCAGTACACCAATCCCGCCAACCCTCAGGCCCACTACGACACCACCGGGCCCGAGATCTGGCGCCAGACATCTGGTGAGATCGACGTGCTGGTGGTCGGGGTTGGGACCGGAGGGACGATCAGTGGATCGGGCCGTTTCCTCAAGGAGATGAAGCCAGGGATCGTCGTTGTGGGAGCAGACCCGGAGGGCTCCATCTACACAGCCAAGGACCAGGCAGAGATTCATCAGTATGCGGTCGAGGGGGTTGGGGAGGACTTCTACCCCGAGACTATGGACCTAAACCTGATCGATCGCTGGGTGAAAGTAACCGACGCCGAATCGTTCGCCATGACCCGGCGGCTGGCCCGGGAAGAGGGGGTCCTGGTTGGCGGGTCTTGCGGGATGGCTGCTCATGCCGCCGTTCGGATCGCCGATGAGAACCACGAGGCGCTCGTAGTCGTCGTACTTCCTGACTCGGGTCGCGGCTATCTATCGAAGGTCTTCAACGACAAGTGGCTGACCGACCAGGGATTCGAGACATGAGAGAGCCCCCGGCCATTCGCCGGGGGCTCCTCAAATCGGCTCGAGCTTTGCTTCGGATCAATCCGCCGCGGGTGGACAACTGCCGCGGTAGCCAGAGCAGGGTGGTCCGAGATGGAGTCGCCACCGGTCCCGAAGGGACGAGCGGCGCATGCGGTCAGCGCCGCTCAGCGCTGGACCACCTCCAGAGTCCGTAAACCTTCTAACAACTTAGGACCACCTCCTTTCTCTGGTCCGGACAGTTTGCCACGAAGGTGGGGTTGGAGGCCAGGGTTTTCGCGAGATTCCGAGCCGGAGCCAGGACGCGACTTCCTGGGAACCCACCCCCCGGGTAGCCTCGTGCCAAGCCAAAGGGGGCCAATTCCATGCGAATCAGAAGGATCATTGTCGTGCTTGCCGCGCTGACACTCGCCCTTTCCGCTTGCTCGGGCGGCGACATCGCCGAAGAGATCCTGGAAGGACAGGAAGGCGTCGGCGATGTCGAGATCGACCAGAACAACGGGTCGGTGGTGATCGAAGTAGAGGACGAGGATGGCGGCGGATCGGCGGTCATCGGTGGGGGCGACGTGCCGGACGGATTCGCGATCCCTGTCCCCGACGGCGGAACGGTGGTTTCTGTCTTCACCCAGGATGCAGATGCCATAGTGACCCTCACTTACCCGGCCTCGGAATACGACTCCCTGGTGGCCACCTATCAAGGCTTCGTTGATGGCACCGGTGGCGAGGTGAACACTTTCACGAGCTCAAACCCCGCCAGCGTCACCTGGACGGTGAGCGCCGACGGCGAGAGCTACAACATCTCCGTCACCGAGGGGGATCCGGACGCGACGGTCTACTTGGTCACGAGTTCCACCGGTTGAGATCAACCGCGGAACACATCGGGAGGAATCGACTCCTGTTGACGTCTCCTCGCGTTCAACCCCGATAAGTACTGATCGGGGAAGTCGAAGTCGGCGTATCCGAGGTCGATGGCTGCGTTCAGCGACCAATAGGGGTCGACCAGATGTGGTCGTGCCAGGACACAGAGATCTGCCCGGCCCGACACCAGGATGTTGTGGACATCGTCGATGCTGGACACCGCCCCCACCGTCATGGTTGGGATTCCCGCTTCGCGGCGAATCCGGTCGCTGAATGGCGTTTGATAGAGACGGCCATAGTCGGGGCTGGCCTCGGACGTGGTCTGACCAGTGGAAACATCGATGATGTCACACCCCAGTCTCTTGAGCTCGACAGCCAGCACCACCGCATCGTCACCCTCGAAGCCGCCGGGCACCCAGTCGGTGGCGGAGATCCGAACCGAGATCGGCTTCTCGGATGGCCAGGCTTCGCGCACCGCACTGAAGACCTCCAGTGGGTAACGCATGCGGTTTGGCAGCGAGCCCCCGTATTCGTCGGTGCGCACATTGGCCAGCGGAGTGAGAAAGCTAGAGACGAAATAGCCATGTGCGAAATGAAGCTCGAGCAGGTCGAAGCCGGCGCGGTCGCCCCGAACCGCGGCGGCGACATGCTGGTCACGAATCAGGTCCATGTCGCCCCTGGTCGCCTCCCGCGGCAGCTGACTGTCCGGCCGATACCGGACCGGCGAGGGAGCGACGATCTCCCAATTCCCGTCATCGAGCGGCTCGGTATCCCCCTCCCACATCAACTTGGTGGAGCCTTTCCGCCCCGAGTGCCCGATCTGAAGCCCGATCCTGGACGACGTGTGCCCGTGAACGAAGTCGACCACTGTCGCCCAATAGGCGGCCTGCTCGTCGGTCCAGATCCCGGTACATCCCGGGCTGATCCTCCCCTCCCGAGAGACACAGGTCATCTCGGTGAAGACCAACCCGGCGCCACCGACGGCGCGACTCCCCAAATGCACCAAGTGCCACTCGTTGGGCATCCCCTCCACGGCGCTGTATTGGTCCATCGGGGACACGACGATTCGATTGGGAATCGTCAGCCCTCGGAGTTGAAAGGGGTGAAACATCGGTGGCACGCTCGGGTCCACCGCCACCGGTGACCCGTGCTCGGAGGAGGCGTACCAGGCATCGACGTCGGCCATGTAGCCGGGATCACGAACCCGGAGGTTGTCGTAGGTGACCCGTTGGCTGCGGGTCAACATGCTGAAGACGAATTGCTCCGGTTCGAGACCCCGATAGCGGTCGGCGCCCTCGAACCATTCCAGGCTGGCCCGGGCCGCCCGCTGCAGACTCTGCACCTCGGGACGACGGAGGCGCTCGTAGCCGGCGAGGGCCTCGTGCAAGCCGATGTCGTCAAGGAGGAGCCGAGAAAGGGTGATCGCGTCCTCCATGGCCAGCTTGGTGCCCGAACCGACCGAGAAGTGAGCGGTGTGGATGGCGTCTCCCATCAATACGACGTTGTCGTGGTGCCAGCGCTCACAAGAGATCGTCGGGAATTGCAGCCATTTGGAGTTGTTCCCAATCAGGTCTCGGCCGTCGAGATGCTGGTCGAACAGCTCCTGACATCGGGCCAGTGCCAACTCGTCACTGGATCCCGGGGCGACTGGATCGTCCTGAGCCTCACCGAATCCCAAGGCCAGCCAAGTCTCGGGGGCCATCTCCACGATGAAGGTGCTCCCCTCTTCGCTGTAGGGATAGACGTGGGCCCAGACCATCCCCGCTGACGTGTCCTGGAAGATGAAGTTGAACTCATCGAAAACCTTGGGGGTCCCGAACCAGATGTACCGGTTGCGTCTGAGATCGAGAGACGGCACAAGATGGGGCGAGAGGTGCCGGCGAACCACGCTGTTGGCGCCGTCGGCCCCGACGATCAGATCGGCTGGGGGCAAGTCGGAGAAGTTGGTGATCTCGGTTGAGAAGTCGAGCCTCACGTCCAATTCGACGGCCCTGGTGGTGAGGATCTCGAGCAGCACTCGACGGCTGACTGCGGCAAACCCATGGCCACCGGAGACAAAAGTCCTCCCGTCAGGATGATGGACCTTGATGTCGCCCCAATGCCGGAAGCGACCAGAGAGCTCCTCGAAGCTGGGTCGGTCGGCGTCCTCGAAATTGTCCAGCGTCTCATCGCTGAAAACGACCCCGAATCCGTAGGCATCTCCGAGCCGGTTCCGCTCCAAGACCCGGACGCTGTGATCAGGACGCCCTTTCTTGAGCAGGGTTGCGAGATAGAGCCCGGATGGGCCTCCGCCAACGATGACGATGTCGAGCGGACCTGAGTTCATGGCCGTTGCGGCCGAACGCTAGAGCCTGAGCGTTCCGATGAAGTCTTCCCACCAGGAACCGAGAGCGTCGAATGTGCTCGACAAGGCCCAGAGCAAGACGATCCCCATGCCTACCAGAAGCACCAAAGTGGCCAGGTTGCGGACCCGATAGAGCTGTCGTTGCGCGGTGTCCTCCATGTATGAGGGCTCCACCAACGGGGGGGTCGGAGCCCCCAGCACGAAGGGATCAGGCGGCTCGACGAAGGCGGGGGGAGGCATCGATGGGTTCATCACTCTCGAAACTACAGGTGTCGCCTTGAACAACGCCTCATCGGGGAACTTCGGTTCCCAAACCGGATATGGCTCTTCGTCCGGCTCCCACTCCTGGTCTTGCTTGCCTGACCTGTCCGGCACCTCGACTGTCTGCACCGGTTCGGTATCGGGCTCGTTGGGGCTTTGTCTGTGGGTCACGGGCTCTGCGAAGAAGGGCAGCGGAGCGGGGGGCGGGTCGGCGGTCGCCGGAGTCGACCTCGGCTCAGAGCCCAGGCTGGCAAACGCCTCCTCGAGGGTGGGGCTGGTCTGCTGAAGTGGAACTTCAAGACCCGCCTTCTCGAAAAGGGACTGTCTGTCGACCGCCAGCACCGCAGAAAGCGCGGTTATGACCGACTCGTCGTTGGGGAGTGAGGAGTCGCGTTCCCAGGCCCGGATCGTGCTTGCCGATCGGCCAACCAGCTCACCTAGTTTGGCTTGGCTCAAACCGAGCTTGGTGCGGCGATAGCGGATGGTCCTTCCAAAGGAACGCTCGGGCATTGACCCTTCGATGCTACAAGTCGAGGCGAATTGTCGTTATCGGGTCTTTACCCTCCTCGGGTTTCAACTAGTCATTTGAGAAAGAACACGGCCCCAAGCCTTGGGACTTTTGGCCCTCAAAGACCCCTGGGCCGCGGTACTAACGTCGTTGAATCCGACCAGAAAGGGTCTTATGCGGAGAGTTTCGTCGATTGCGGCGATCATCCTCGGGGTGCTGATGGTGATAGGAGGCGTCGCGACATGGGTAGTCGTCAGTGACACGCTTTCGGACCAGAAGATCGTCACCTCCGACGATGCCTGCCTCCCCGGAAGAACGGTGGCCGGCCCATTCACCGCTTACTGCGAAGCGAAGGTGATCGAGAAGCACGCCCTGGATGCCACCGGCGGTCTGTACTACGCGGAGATGGATCGTGAAGACCCACTGCGAGCGACTGCGGCAACTGCATCGTTCCTCCAGGCCTCCTTGTTCACCTCGGTGCTCGCCTTCGGCGTCGCGGCGATGGCGGTCGGCATGGGTTTGATCTTCGTCCTCATCGGCTTGGGAATCCGGGACGTGGAGCGGCGCACCGGGGCCTGATAAAAGGTCGCTCAGACAGGTTTGAATCGGATGAAGGGCGCAGTGTCGACGTAGTAGTCGAGGTTGGCGCGCGCCTTCTCCGGTTCGGTTCCCCAACTCTCGGTGAGCGCCCTGAAGATGATGGCTCCTCTCTCCTCCGGATCTTCCTCGGGCTCCCCGATTACCGGCACATCGGCGGTGACCCCTCGCTTGAGATGAAGTGTGAATTCCGGATTGGCCCTGATGTTGGCCGCCCAATCTCTCTTGAACCCGGGTCGGCCGGTCAGGTAATAGAGACCGTCGAATTGGTGAAAGTAGATCTCGACCCGTCGAGGCAACCCGGTCTTGCGCCCGGTGGTGGTGATATCGGCGATTCCCCCGAGGTCCAACGCCTCCTTGACACCGTCATTCATGTTTCCGGCAACAGTGTGGAGCGTCGCGATGTTCCCGAACAGGTAGCTTGAGGCCATGGGTCAACGCATCGAGGTGTCGGCGGTGTCGATGGGATCCGTTGCCCTGTTCAGCACCGATCGCTCCCTGACTGGGCAGGACGGAGTCGGTTTCCGTCCCGACTCGGCCCAAGGCGACGGGCCCCCCTCCGAGCTCGCCCGACGCCTGTTCCAGGCCGACAGCTCGATCGACCACGTCTATGTCCTTTCCAACACGGTCTCGGTGCGCCGGCAGGACGAGTGGGACGACGATTCCCTGGATGACGCTACGGGGATCATCAGCGGGCTATTCATCCACTATTCCCCGACTGACGGGGAGGTGTCAGTCGAAGGGGACGAGGCGCTGCGTCGTCAGCACTACAACGCAACCCTGACCCACATCCGCGCCCACAACGAGGACCTCTGGGTGATGCGAGTTCGTTCGGACGAGCCGATCGACCCGTTCCAAGCAGGCCAGTACACAACGCTCGCCCTTGGATATTGGGAGCCGCGTGCCGATGATGCGGTCGACGATTTCTCCAGCAGCCAACGGGAAAAGCTGGCACGCCGTTCGTACTCGGTCTCCAGTTCGATCGTCGACGAGGAGGGGAACTTGGTGGAGCCCAACCCCCAGGATGTCGAGTTCTACATCGTCAAGGTCCGGCCCGGGGAGGAAGAGATCCCAGCCCTCACCCCGCGTATCTTCTTGAAAGGGGTCGGGGATCGAATCTTCATGGGGAGAAAGTTCACCGGGCACTACACACTCGAAGGAGTCAAACCAACCGACAACGTCGTCTTTCTGAGCACCGGGACCGGGGAGGCTCCTCAGAACAAGATGACGGACGAGCTCCTCCGGCGGGAGCACCAGGGCAGCATCCTCAACGTCGTTTGTGTCCGGTATCGGGCTGACCTCGCGTATGCCGAACAGCAGGCAATCGTCGAGGAGCGCTACCCCACGTATCGATTTTTCTCCCTCACCACGCGGGAGCCGGAGAACGAGGGGAAGAAGGTGTACATCCAGGACATGATCACCTCCGGCCAATTGGAGGCCGAGTTGGGTTCGCCCCTCGACCCGGCGACCACTCACGTCTACCTCTGTGGCAACCCGTCGATGATCGGGCTGCCGAAGTGGGTCGACGACGACATCGTCTTCCCCGAGACGGTGGGGGTTTGCCAGCTCCTACACGAACGCGGTTTCACCATCGATCAACGCAAGCAGCGTGGCAACGTCCATTACGAGGAGTACTGGAAGGACCGTTGATTCGCGGTCAGGTGCCGGCGCGCTCCCGGCGTTGCGCCTCGGCCACAGCGATGGCAGTCATGTTGACCACGTCGTTGACCGAAGCGTCTCTCTGCAACACGTGGACCGTCTTGGAGAGGCCGCTGAGAATAGGGCCGATGACCTCTGCGTCGCCCAACCGGTTCAAGAGCTTGTAGGAGGCGTTGGCCGCGGTCAGGTTGGGGAACACGAGGACGTTTGCGGCGCGGCTCAGTGCACCGTCGGGTCGACGGTCTTTCAACAACTCGGGCATCACCGCGGTGTCCGCCTGCATCTCCCCATCGACCGGGATGTCGGGCCGAGCCAGCCGAAACAGCTCCACCGCCCGACGCACTCTGGCCGGCTCGCCTCCGCCCGCGGAGCCGAAATCCGAGTAGCTGATGAAGGCGACCCGGACATCGCGGTCGAACTCGTTCTGAGCGGTAGACGTGGCCGCAAGGGCGATCTCGGCCAGTTGCTCGGCGGTCGGTTCGATGTTCACCGCACAGTCGGTGAAGAAGAAAGCCGTCCCCTGGACCACCACCAAGTAGACCGAGCTGACGATCGAGCGGCCCTCTTCGACATTGAGAACCTGAAGAGCGGGTCGAATCGTGTCGGGATAATAGGTGTTGAGCCCGCCGAGCACGGCGTCGGCCTTCCCCTCCCGGACCATGAGGCAGGCGTACATGTTGGGATCCGCCGTCCGCTCCCGAGCTTCGCGAAGAGACATGCCTTTGTGACGTCTCAGCCCCTCGAGGACTACGGCATACCGATCCCGCTCCGCCTCTTCACGGATGTGGTCGATCACCTCCATGCCGTCCAGAGAAAGACCAGAGTCGAGCGCGAGCCTCTCGATGTTGGCGAGGTTGCCCAACAGCACCGGGCTGGCGATCCCCTCGTCGAGAACCCGCCTTGCGGCCCGGATCAAACGGGTGTCTTCGGCGTGGGGGTAGACCACCTTCTTGGGCTGCTCCATTGCCCTGATGGTGATGGCATTGATCAGGCTGTGGGAGGCCCGGAATCGGGTCTGGAGCTGGGTTCGATACTCGTCGAAGTCTGCGATCGGAGTCCCGGCCAGGCCCTCGTCCATGGCCGCCTTCGCCACCGCCGGAGCCACCGTCCACAGCACCCTCGGATCGAACGGCTTGGGAATCAGGTACTCGGGTCCGAATTGGAGACGCTCCAAGTCATACGCCCGGAGCACCGAATCAGGCACCGGCTCTCGGGCCAGGTCTGCCAATGCGTGGGCGGCCGCCTTCTTCATGCCCTCCGATACCGCCCTAGCCCTCACATCAAGGGCGCCCCGGAAGATGAAAGGGAAACCGAGAACGTTGTTGACCTGATTCGGATAGTCACTGCGCCCGGTGGCCATGACCACGTCGTCTCGGGCCGCTCGAGCGTCGGGATAGGAGATCTCGGGGTCTGGATTGGCGAGGGCGAAGACAATTGGGTTGTCAGCCATCGACTGGACCATCTCTTTGGACACGGTTCCCGCCACCGAAACCCCCACCAGGGCGTCGGCCCCGACCAAGGCGTCTTCGAGGGTGCGAGCGTCGGTCTCGACGGCAAACTCACGCTTGATGTCATTCAGATCGTCCCGCTCGGAATGGATCACGCCCTTGGTGTCAACCAGAAGCACATTCGCCGGATTCACCCCGAGCTCGATGAAGAACCTGGCAGAGGCGACCCCGGCCGCCCCGGCGCCGGCGAAGACCACCTTGGTGGTTGCGATATCCCGGCCGGTCAGCTCGCATGCATTTATGAAGGCGGCGCCGCCGATGATCGCGGTGCCGTGCTGGTCATCGTGGAAGACCGGGATCTCGAGGCGCTCACGAAGTGTCTGCTCGATGTAGAAGCACTCAGGCGCCTTGATGTCCTCGAGGTTGATCCCACCCACCGTCGGGGCCAGCATCTCGCAGAACCTGACCACGTCGTCGGGATCGCTGGCGTCGATCTCGAGGTCGAAGACGTCGATGTCGGCGAACCGCTTGAAGAGAACGGCTTTGCCTTCCATGACCGGTTTGCTCGCCAGAGGGCCGATGTTGCCCAGACCCAGGACCGCGGTGCCGTTGGACACCACGGCCACGAGGTTTCCGCGGTTTGTGAAACGAAATGCAGCTTCGGGATCGTCCGCGATCACCAAACAGGGCTCGGCGACGCCCGGCGTGTAGGCCAGGCTCAGATCCGCCTGGGTGGCGGTGGGCTTGGTCGACCGAATGGCGATCTTCCCCGGGCGCGGGTTCTCGTGGTAGTCGAGGGCTTCGGAGAAATTGGTCTTGTCGGCCATATCGGAGGAACCCTACCGGCGGGCGGCGGCTCGGTTTTCGTCGAAGCCGCGCGAGCCGTTCACGAGGTCGGCCGACTTCGCGATTGGGGTGGCGACCTGCGAGAATCCAGGTGAAGAATGGTGACCACAGACCTCCCGATCTTCCAGGATAACGGCTACAAGGTGATGCCCGGCTGGCGTGTCGGCCACGCACCCGAGGAGTCCACGACCCGTTCCGGGCTGCTGGTCCCCATTGGGACCAAGGACGGCAACGACGCCCTTGCCCTCCTCGACGTGAACACCGGGCAGCGGTTCTGGGCGGTGCCAACCGGGGCCTGGCGTTTCATCTGGCCGGCAACCGGAAAACCGGTGATCGCGGTTCGTGAGTCACAGATCATCGCCGAGGAAGAGCTGGATCACGTCGGCGACGAAGGCCAGTATCTCTGATCAGGAAAAATCCACCCCCGTCGGCGGATTCGATCGGCAATCATCTCCGTTCCAGCCGAATGACCTCCTATGACTCGAGAACCCACGTCACGTAGCCGACGCCGTCTCACTGCCACCGTCACCGACCTCGAGGTCAGGGTTCAGCGAGCCTTTCTCGTGGGTGTCGAGCTCCCCGGAATGACAGGTACCGAAGCCGAGCGCAGCCTCGACGAATTGGCTCTCCTCACCGACACCGCCGGCGCCGACCCGGTGGACCGGGAACTGGTCCGTCGGCGAAGGATCGACCCGGCCACCTATCTGGGCTCGGGCAAGGCCGAAGAACTGGCCACCCTGACCAAAGCACTGGACATCGACCTGGTCGTGTTCGACAACGCCCTGGCCCCTGCCCAACAGCGAAACCTGCAGAAGCTCTTCGAATGCGACGTCGTGGACCGTGAGGCGCTGATCCTCGACATTTTCGCCCAGCACGCCACCTCCCGGGTCGGCTCCATCCAGGTCGAGCTGGCCCTGCTCCGCTACTACCTCCCCCGACTCAGGGGCAAGGGGAAGACCCTGTCCCAACAAGGTGCCGGCGTCCTCGCCCGGGGACCGGGCGAGACCAAGCTCGAGACCGACCGACGCCGCATCGTGCAGCGGATCTCGAAGCTGGAACGGGAGTTGAAGGCAACGGTCCAGCATCGGGCCACACAGCGGAAGTCTCGAAAGAAGACCGAAATCCCCCAGGTGGCGATTGTCGGCTACACCAACGCGGGCAAATCGACGCTGCTCAACGCCCTGACTGACGCCGGTGTCCTCGTCGAGGATCGGCTGTTCGCAACTCTGGACTCCACGGTGCGCCGTCTCGTCCTTCCCAGCCATCGCAGCGCCCTGGTGGCGGACACGGTCGGTTTTGTGAGGCGTCTGCCCCATCATCTCGTCGAGGCGTTTCAATCCACCTTGGCCGAGGTGGGCGAATCCGACCTGCTACTCCTCGTTGTTGATGGAACGGACGAGGACCCTGCCGGTCAATTGGCGGCGGTTAGAGAGGTGCTCGTCGAGATCGACGCCGGGGGCATCCCTGAATTGATCGTGGTCAACAAGGTCGACGCCATGTCGCCGGCCGCAAGACAACGTCTGCAGAATCTGTATCCGGACGCGGTCTTGATCTCGGCGCAGGCGGGCGTTGGGCTGGAAGAGATGCTGGGTCGGGTGGCCGATCTCCTGGAACTACCCATGGTGACCCTCACTCTCGAAATCCCGTACGACCGGGGTGATCTGGTCGCTGCCGCCCACCGAATCGGGGACGTGGTGGAGGAGAAACACGATGATCAGGGCACGATTCTCGAGGTGAGGGTCCCGGAGAGCGCCCGGAGCCAGTTCGCCGGGTTCAGTCGCTAGACAGACCCGCCACCAGGCTGGCAGCCCCGATGATGCCTGCATTTTTCCCGAGTTCCGCGGGCACCACGGGAAGTAGCGGGTCAAAAGCTGACGCAAACGCCTCCCACTTGGTGACCACACCCCCGCCCACCACGATCAGGTTTGGACTGAACACCTTGTTGATGTGGCTCACGTATTCGTTGGCCCGCGCCCCCCATTGCGACCATTCCAGACCTTCATCGTTCTTCGCCTTCGCCGAGAAGTAGAGCTCCGCAGGCCGTATCCCCCGCAATTCGATCTGACCCAGCTCGACATTGGGAGTCAGTTTCCCATCGGTGAGCAACGCGCTGCCAATTCCTGTCCCAAAGGTGAGCATGATCACGGTTCCGGCGGCATCCCTCGCCTCTCCGAATCTCGACTCACCCAAACCGGCAGCATCGGCGTCGTTGATGACGGTGACCTCCCGGCCGGTCACCTCCGAGAAAAGTGTCACCGCATCGACCCCGATGCACGAGGGGTCGATATTCGATGCCGAGTAAATCAGGCCCTCTTTGACTACGGCCGGGAACCCGACGCCAATCGGGCCCTCACCACCTACCGACTCGACCACCAGTTTCACGGCTGACGCGATGGCGGTGGGCGTGGCAGGTTGCGGAGTGTCGACACGCACCCTTTCGGAGATGACTACTCCGGCATCGGTGTCCACCAGGGCAGCTTTGACCCCGGACCCACCCACATCGATCCCCATCCGAATCCTCGCCACGAGGGGCGAGAGTAGGACAACTTTGCCCAAGAGGGCGAGTGGGTCCGGCTCTGCCGTTAGCCTCGCTGTTGATGAGTGATCGAGCCGACATTGCCGTGGTGGGCCTGGCAGTTATGGGCGCCAACTTGGCTCTCAATCTCGCCGACGCCGGGAACAAGGTCGTGGTCTACAACCGGACCCATGCGGTAACCCAGGAGTTCATGCGCGGGGAAGCAGCGAGCAAGGACATGATCGGGGCAGGCTCGCTCGAGGAATTGGTGTCGCTGTTGAAAACCCCGCGGGTGATCCTGCTCATGGTGAAAGCGGGCCCGCCTGTCGACGAGTTGATCACCACCCTTTCCGACCATCTCGAAGCAGGTGACATCATCATCGACGGTGGGAACTCGCTTTACACCGACACCGAGAGGAGACAGGCCGCGGTCGAAGCTCGCGGCCTCCTCTACTTGGGAATGGGGATCTCCGGTGGTGAGGAGGGGGCGAGACACGGCCCTTCTCTGATGCCCGGGGGCAGCCCGGCAGCATGGGAGCACCTCGAGCCGATCCTGAAGGGAATCGCGGCGAAAGCCCCAGATGGTTCGCCGTGTTGTGAATGGATCGGGCCGGGGGGCGCCGGACACTTCGTGAAAATGGTCCACAACGGGATCGAGTACGGGGATATGCAGGTGATTGCCGAGGCCTACGACCTGATGCGTCGTGGGATGGGCATGAGCCCGATCCAGATCTCGGAGGTATTCGGCGCCTGGAACGGGGGTCGTCTCCGCTCATACCTGGTCGAGATCACCCAAGACATCCTGGCCGCCACCGAGAACGGCACTCCCATGGTCGACCTCATCCTCGACGCCGCCGGCCAGAAGGGGACCGGGAAATGGACTGTTGTCTCATCGCTGGAATTCGGCGAGCCGACCACGCTCGTAGCCGAAGCGGTCTACGCCCGAATCGTCAGCGCCGACCCGAAGCGACGGCAGCGGGCGGCACAGGTTTTCCCGACGCCGATCGGTGACCTGAACGGGGCGACGACCGAAGACATCGAGCAATCCCTATATGCATCCAAGATCATTTCCTACGCCCAGGGGTTTCGCCTGATGGGCAGGGCCTCTGACGAGCACCATTGGGACCTGAATCCGGGGTCGATCGCCTCGATCTGGCGGGCGGGATGCATCATCCGAGCCGCCTTCCTCGAAGACATAACCGCCGCCTACCTTCGAGAGCCCGATCTGGCCGACATGACCGAGGACGACTTCTTCGCCAAGGCGCTGCTCGCTGCCGAAACCCCGTGGCGCAAAGTGGCGGCCGGCGCCGTGAGCGCCGGAATCCCGGCACCGGCCTACTCCAGCGCGCTCGCCTACTTCGACTCGATGCGATCGGCCCGGCTCCCCGCCGACCTGATCCAAGCTCAGCGGGACTACTTCGGGGCCCATACCTTCGAACGAGTGGATCGCCCACGGGGCGAGTTCTTCCATCACGAGTGGTGACAGGTTTCCTCTCATGGAGCAGTCGGCCGAGCGCAAACGAGGCGGAAGCTCCGGCCGACCGGCGTCTGTTTGGCCGAGGCGGCGAGCGCGAACTCATCTGGAAGGTATCGCGAGAAATCGAGGTTGGCCTCGGCCAAAGTCGGCCGGCGGTTACACAGGCGGGATACCGGGGACCTCGATGCGGTCGGGAACACTGAACTCGGGGTCCGAAGCGTCGGCGTCCTCGACGTGCTGGCGCCTGATTCCCATGATGAACAGGATGGCGTCGAGGTAGGGAACTGAGATATTGGTGTCCGCCCGCTCTCGAACCACGGGTTTGGCATTGAAGGCGATACCCAGCCCCGCCGCCGCCAGCATGTCCAGGTCGTTGGCCCCGTCTCCCACCGCCACCACCTGGGCCACCGGAATCCCCTCCGCTTCGGCGATTGCTTTCAGAAATTGGGCTTTTCGAGGCCCGTCGACGAACTCTCCGGTCAGCTCCCCGGTGAGGACGCCGTCAACCGACTCCAGGGTGTTGGAGAGCGAATAGTCGATTCCGAGATCGGCGGCGAGGACGTTGGTGAATCTGGTGAAACCGGCGGAGACGATGGCGGTCACCATCCCCAACCGCTTCAACGTGCGGATGAAGGTCCGCGCCCCGCTGGTCAGGGTGATGTTCTCGAACACCCGGGTCAGTGCCACCTGATCGAGGCCTTTCAGCAGCGCCACCCGCTCCCGCAACGACTTCTCGAAGTCCATCTCGCCGGTGAGGGCGAGGTGGGTCATCTCGGCCACCTGTTCTTCGACTCCTGCTTCACGAGCCAGCAGGTTGATGACCTCGTGCTGGATCAGGGTCGAGTCGACATCCATGATCACCATGCGCTTGGCGCGACGTTCCAGCCCGTCCGGCTGGATCGCCACATCCATGGGGAGCTGGGTCGCGGCGAGGACCAGGCCCTCACGGATCACGTCGAGGTCGCCGCCGGAGACCAGCAACTCGTAGGAGACCACCGGGTAACGGGACAACCTGAAGATTCGCTCGATGTTCCCGTCGCCGGCTGCGATCGCCGAAGCGACCGCCCCGAACTCCTCGGGCCCGATCACCATCCCGATGATGGTCACTGCTGACATCGACCTGTTCGGTGTCGGGCTGTCGTCGACCACTTCGAAGTCGAGGTGAAGGCCCTGTTGCCATCCGTAGAAGAGGAGATCGCCGATCGCGGCCCTCTCCCCAGACACTCCGATCAGGACATTCAGGGTGAGCCGGCCCCGGACCACGATCTGCTCGACGTCGTAGATCTCGGCATCCGAATCTGCAAGTAGCTGCATCAAACCTGCCGAGATTCCGGGACGATCAGGCCCGTTGACTGCGACCAATATTGTGGTTCGCTCACTCATCGCACATCAGGGTAAAGCCATGAGACAGGATCGCCGTCATTCGGACCCGGAACATTCCCGAGTCGGTACCATCACTCGGGTCCACCGATGATTCGAGGCTATCCGTGTCTGACAACCCTTATCGTTTGCCGCGCCAGGTCATCCCGAGCCACTATGACCTGCGTCTGGAGCCCAACCTGGAAACGTTCACTTTCAAGGGAGCGGTTTCCATCACTTTGGGCGTTGTAGAGACCGTCGAGGTCATCGTCCTCAACTGTGCCGAGTTAGACATCGAATCGGCCCGTCTCGTCTCGGGAGAAACGACAATCGAAGTCGAGGAGATCTCCGACGACGAGGAATACGAGTTTGCGAGACTGACGCTGGCATCGTCAGCGAGCCCGGGAACGTATCAACTCGACATCGAGTACTCAGGGATCGTCAACGACCAACTGCGTGGTTTGTACCGTTCCAGCTTCAAGGACGGTGACGGTGTCGAGCACGTCATCGCCACCTCGCAATGTCAGGCGACTGACGCCAGAAGGGTCTTTCCCGGCTGGGACGAGCCTGATATCAAGGCCACCTTCCAGACCACGATGGTGGTGGCGGACGGGCTCGAGGCGTACTCCAACACCCAGGAGGTGAGTCGCACCACTCTTGGGGACGGGCGTGTGGAGTTCGTGTTCGCCCCGACCATGAAGATGTCCACGTACTTATTGGCCTTCATCGTGGGCGCATTCGAGGCAACCAAACCGGTCGTGGTCAGGGGCACCCCGATCCGGATCATCGTGCCCAAGGGCAAGCTCCACCTCACGGAGGTGGCTTTGGAGAACGCCGTGTTCTGCTTCGAGTATCTCTCGGACTACTACGGCATTCACTATCCGGGGGACAAGCTGGATCACATCGCGATACCGGACTTCGCGGCAGGAGCGATGGAAAACGTCGGCCTGATCACCTACCGCGACGCGTACCTCGTCGTCGACAAGAAGAAGGCGAGCCAGAGCGAGCTTCAGAACACCCTGGACGTCATCGGTCATGAGGTCGCTCATCAGTGGTTCGGGAACCTGGTGACGATGCGATGGTGGGAAGGGGCCTGGCTCAACGAGGCTTTCGCCAGTTTCATGGAGTTGAAGGCGACGGACGCCAAGATGCCGGTCTGGAAGAGGTGGCTGTCGTTTGCCAACCTCGAGATCCCGTGGGCTATGGGGACCGACCAGCTCCACACCACACGTCCCATCGAGTTCGAGGTCAACTCGCCTCGCGAAGTCGACGAGATGTTCGATGCCATCACCTATGGCAAAGGGTCGGCGGTGCTTTGGATGATGGAGCAGTTCATCGGCACCGAGGAATTCCGCCAGGGAGTTGGCAACTACCTGCGCAAGCACGAGTACGCCAACACGGTGACCACCGACCTCTGGGAAGGCCTGGACGGTGCGTCGGACTGGCCCGTCGGTGAGATCATGGACACCTGGGTATACCAGCGCGGATTCCCCCAGATCGAGGTGAGCCTGGTTGATGAAGGGGTCCAGCTCAGCCAGCGCCGCTTCCTCGCCCTTCCCGACGAGACCGACACCACCATCTGGAAGGTGCCGGTGCAGCTCCGCGGCGTCGCCGGGGGCGAGGCGTTCGACCTCAAGGTCCTCCTGGAGGGGGACGAGGCGGTCGTGGATCTGCCGGGGCCCGTCGAATTCATCGTCGCCAACGCGGGCGGTCACGGTTTCTACCGGACCCGCTATTCGGAGCCGCTGTTCGCCGGGCTCCTCACCAACCTCCATCGCCTCGATGACATCGAGCGATATGGCCTGGTGTCCGACACCTGGGCCATGATCCGAGCCGCACAGGTCCCGGCGGCGGACTTCCTCGACCTGGTCGGCGCGTTCGGTGACGAGAAAGAACAAGCGATCTGGTCGGTGATCACCGGCGGCCTGGCGGCCATCGAGCATCACGCCCTTTCCGACGAAGCTCGGCCCTCCTTCCAGCGTTTCGTGCGCGACCTGGTCGGCCCAACCCTGGAACGTCTCGGTTGGGAGCCCCGACCTGACGACAGCGACCTCACGCGAAAGCTCCGCGGCGACCTGATCGCCGCCATGGGCAACATCGGCAACGACGAGGGGACAATCGAACGGGCAAGAACGGTCGCGGCCCAACTCTTCGCAGGGACATCGATCGACCCCGAGGTGGTGACCGCGGCGCTCTCCGTGTACGCCCGTCACGGCGGAGCCGAGGAGTACGCCCTGTTGTGGGACACCTACCTGGCTGCGACCGAGCCGCTCGACCAGGTCCGATATCTCCGGTCGGTGGCCGCGGTCCCGGGGAAGGAGCAGGTTGTGACGACGGTCGATCGAATCGTCAATGGCGACATCCGCACCCAGGACGGTTTCTGGGTCCTGGCCCGGCTGCTGGTGGGCAAGGGCGGCCAGGCCGCATGGGAAACTGCCAGGACTCGCTGGTCGGATGTCCTGGCTCGGATGCCTGGCCTCACCAAACGTCGGATCACCGAAGGTCTTTCCGGTTTGTCACAACCGGAGGTCGCTGCGGACGTCAAGGCCTTCTTCGCCGAAACCCCCCTGCCGGAGGCTGCCACCAGTCTCGCCCAGAACCTCGAGCTGCTCGACGCCAACGTCTTACTCCGCGCTCGGGAAACCCCCGTGGTGACGGCTTACTTCGGCAAATAAGAGAGATGGCCCCCGAAGGGGCCATCTCACACTACGTCATGCGTTCTCTGCAAAAGAACCTCAAATAGCCTCGCTATTTGAGCTCAACACTGGCACCGGCAGCTTCGAGAACCGCTTTCGCCTTCTCGGCGACCTCCTTCTCGACTGCCTCCAGCACGTTGGCTGGAGCACCGTCCACCAGGTCCTTGGCTTCCTTGAGACCCAGTGAGGTGAGTCCGCGGACTTCCTTGATCACCTGGATCTTCTGGGCGCCGGCACTGGTCAGGACTACATCGAACTCGTCCTTCTCCTCCTCGGCGGCTGCACCGCCACCATCCCCGCCTGCTGCAGGGCCGGCCGCTACGGCGACCGGGGCGGCCGCGGTGACGTCGAACTTGTCCTCGAACGCGTCGAGGAATTCCTTGAGCTCGAGGACGGTCATCTCCTCGAATACGTTGATCAGCTCATCACTGGTCATCTTGGCCATTGATCATTCCTCCTCGGCCGAGTCGGCCGTTTCTGTCATGGGCTCATCCGCCGGGAGGCTGGCCTCCGATGCCGCCTCCACCAGGTTTTCACCCAAACTCTTCTTGTCCAGTAGCTGGTTGAACATCGTTGCGGCATTGCGGTTGAAAGACGCGAAGAACCCGGCGGCCTTTGCCAGCGGGGCCCTGGCGGCCCCTGCGATCTTCGACAACAACACATCACGAGGCTCGATGTCGGCGAGCCTGGAGACTTCCTCTGGTGTGAGGAAGTTCCCTGCAAGCAGGCCGGCCTTGAGCACGAAGACCTCGTTGGTCTTCGAGAAGTCCTTCAGAGCCTTGGCGGTGGCCACCGGATCCCTCATCGCAAAGGCGATGGCGGTCGGGCCGACCAGGTATTCGTTGAGACCGTCGACCCCGGCTTCGCCGGCGGCGAGCTGGGCGAGGCTCATCTTGACCACCTTGTATTCGGCGCCACTTTCACGCAGGCTTCGTCGGAGTGCCTGGACTGCCTTGACAGTCAGCCCGCGGTATTCGGTCAGGAACACCGCTTCGGCGCCTTCGAGCCTCTCTTTGATGTCGGCAACAGCCTGGACCTTTTCTGGTCTTGGCATCTCGCTCCTCCGGTAGACATCAATAAAGCCCCTCGGCCGTAGGACAAGGGGCTCCTGGAGGAGCGACCTGCGTTGGCGGCGGTTGCCTTTCAGTCCTTGGGGGACACCGACGGTCTCGGGCCGAGGTTTATTGGAGTTGCAGGTCGGAATTGTACCGGCGCAGCCCGGCTGGGCAATTCGAGCCGCTCAGACCACAGGGTCGATTTCGGAGTCCTGGAAGAAGACCCGCTTCGCCTTGCCCATGTCAGGTCGGGGAATGGTGCCGACATCTCGAACCTCCACGCCGACCCGAATCCGAACCGTCTCTGCCAAGCGGGTCTCCAGCCGTCGTCGAATCTCCTCCTTGCGGTCCTGCAGCGAGGGGTGGGCCACTTCGACCCTGGCGTTCAGCTCAGTCAGTGTGCCTCGGCGATCCACGACGATTGCATAAGTCCCGCCGACCGCCTCATCGGACAGCAGGATGGATTCGATCTCTCGCGGGTAGACGTTGATGCCCCTGATGATGAGCATGTCATCGACCCTGCCCTCGATCCGGCTGATGCGACGCGAGGTCCGCCCGCATACACAGCCTCCGGGGAGGAGCCGGGTGATGTCCCCGGTCCGGTACCGGATGACTGGTTGCGCTTCCTTGGTGAGGGTGGTGATCACCAACTCACCCGCCTCACCCTCGCCTACCGGCTCCCCGGTCTCGGGATCGACGATCTCGGGAAAGAAATGGTCTTCGAAGACGTGCATGCCGCCCTTGGCTTCCCGGCATTCGGCAGCGACGCCGGGACCGATCACCTCAGCCAGCCCGTAGATGTCACAAGCGTCGTAGCTCTGACCCCACGCCTGTTCTAGCTTGCTCCGAAACCCCTCCGACCATGGCTCGGCGCCGTGCATGCCCCACCGGAGATGGATCCGATCGAGCAAGCCCATTTCCGCAGCGCGTTCAGAGAGGAGCATCGCGAACGACGGGGTGCATGCGAGCCCGGTGGCCCCCAGATCGGCGAGAAGGCCGATTTGAAAAGCTGCATTTCCCCCTGAGGCCGGGACGGTGACCGCCCCCAACTTCTCTGCCCCATAGTGGATGCCGAGCCCGCCGGTGAAGAGCCCATAGCCGTAGGCGACATGGATCACGTCGTCGGGACTGCCACCGGCGCAGGCGAGAGCCCGGGCATTGACCTCGGCAAAGACCTCGATGTCGGACCGGGTATAGGCAACAATCGTCGGCTTTCCTGACGTCCCAGAAGAGGCATGGACTCGAACCACTTCTATCTGAGGCCGGGCCAGCATGCCGAACGGATAGGCGTCGCGGAACTCGCTCTTGACCGTGAAAGGCAGGGAGGGGATGTGCTGGAGGGAGCTGCGTGTCAGGTCGACGCCTGCCAGTTTGGCCTTCCACCATTGACTCCCGGACTCTGCAAGCCGGGTCAGCAATATCCCGAGTCGCTCCTCTTGGAGTTGGCGAAGTTCGGGGGCGGGCAATGTCTCGATGTTGGGAGCGTGCATGGGCTTCTCGGAGCGAGGAGCATATCGCGCGGTTACTCCTCGAAATGAGCGACAAACACAACGGCTTCACTCTTCCGAAGAAGCGGAAATCAATTTACCTTAGAGCCGCTCCTTCCAGAATCTCCCTGGACAGGCCCGACGTGTCGCGCGACACTAGGTCTGTTGAGAACAGGGGGTCTCCGTGTGAGCCCGGGCGGGTTTCCTGACCGCCCCCGCCCGCTCTCCGGGCCCAAATAGTGAGGGCCGCGAGGCCGACAAGAGAGACCAGCCCCTACCCTGGTCCCACAGACGAAGAGTCGGCCCGTGCGGACGGTGGACCTGGCAACCGAAAGCCCTTACAGCCCACGGTGCACCGGAGCACGGAGATCCCCTACTCCAGAGAAAAGCCCCCGAGAGGGGGCTTTTCTGTGTTCCTAATGCACGGGTCATGGATGGGTGACGGGTGCATTAGGTTCGAGAACGACCTCAGCCGACCGATTTGACCACTTCGTCGAGAGTTCCGACGTCCACCTTCACCCCGGGGCCCATCGTCGAGGACAAAGAAAGCGCCTGGAGATATCGCCCCTTCGATGACGCCGGCTTGGCTCGGATCAGTTCACCGGAAACTGCCGTCAGGTTCGATACCAGCTGGTCGACTTCGAAGGAAACCTTTCCCACCGGGATCTGCACGTTGCCGTAACGATCGTTGCGGTATTCGATGCGACCCGCCTTGAACTCGGAAACGGCTTTGCCTACGTCCTGGGTGACAGTTCCCGCCTTGGGGTTGGGCATCAGGCCACGGGGCCCGAGAATCCGACCCAGTTTCCCGACTTCGGCCATCAGATCCGGGGTCGCGATGGCGATGTCGAAGTCGAGCTCTCGCCCGGCAGCGAGCTGTTCCACCAATTCCTTGCCCCCGACCACATCGGCGCCGGCTTCAGTGGCTTCCTTCTCCTTGTCCGCTGATACGAACGCGGCGACCCGGACGTTCTTGCCGGTGCCGTGGGGAAGCGACACGGTCCCGCGGACCAACTGATCGGCCTTCTTCGGGTCGATGCCGAGATGGAAAGCCGCCTCCACGGTCTCGTCGAACTTGGCCGGGGCGAGGGTCTTGACCAACTCCAGGGCCTGTTGTGGTGAGTAGGGGGTCTGCTTGTCGTAGCGCGTAGTGGCCTCGCGGTACTTCTTGCCGTGTCTGACCATTGTCTCTCCTTGTGGTTCAGGCGGCCTTGCGGCCTCCCACGGGGCGGCGACTACCTCGCCGCGGTTTTACGTTCTATCTGGAACCTGACGCCGACTCTCAGTCGACCGTAATTCCCATCGATCGGGCAGTTCCTTCGATGATCTTCATCGCACCAGCAAGGTCGTTGGCGTTGAGATCGGTCATCTTGATCTCGGCAATCTCCTTGACCTGAGCCTTGCTCACCGAACCCACTTTGATCTTGTTCGGCTCGCCTGAGCCTTTCTCCACCTTGGCTGCCTGACGGAGCAGGGCGGCTGCAGGCGGGGTCTTCATCACAAAGTCGAATGAGCGATCCTCGAAGATCGAGACCTCGACCGGGATGATCTGGCCACGCTGGCTGGCGGTGGCTTCGTTGTAGGCCTTGACGAATTCCATCAGGTTGATCCCATGCGGGCCGAGAGCGGTGCCGACCGGAGGTGCCGGCGTCGCTTGGCCTGCGGGAAGCTGCAATTTCAGCGTTGTTACGAGTCTTCTACGTCCCATTGTGTGTCCTGTTGCTTGAGGCCTAAGGCTTGACGCTTAGGGCTTAGTTCTTCTGAATGTCCTCGAAACCGAGCTCGACCGGGGTGTCCCGACCGAAGATGTTGACCAGCACGACGATCTTCTGCTGATCGACGTTGATGTCCTCGATGACACCGTTGAAGTCGGCAAATGGGCCGGTGACCACCCGGACCTGCTCTCCGATTTCCCAATCAGGCTTGAACCGCGGCTTGGCCTTCTCTTCCTCCTCTTGGACGCCGAGGAACCGTTCGACCTCGCGTCGGGAGAGTGGGGTTGGCTTCTGGGCATTGCCGGCCACGAAACCGGTCACGCCCGGTGTGTTCCGGACCGCGTACCAGGAGTCATCGTCGAGGGTCATCCGCACCAGGATGTAGCCGGGGAAGACCTTCTTGGGGACAGTGACCTTCTTGCCGCCTTTGAACTCGACCACGTCCTCCATCGGGATGTGAACCTCGAAGATGCGGTCGCCCATGTGCATCGATTGGATCCGGGTCTCGAGATTGGCCTTCACCTTGTTCTCGTAGCCCGAGTAGGAATGGATCACGTACCAATCGCCCGGCAGGTCGTAGGGGCTGATCGGCTTGGGCGGCTCAACCTCCTCGATGACCAAGTCGTCGGGCTCTGCCTCGACGATCTCCACTGCTTCCACGGTGTCAGCCATCAGGAGGACCTGGCAAGCAGGAAGAACACGAACTCTTTCATGGCAATGTCGATCCCGAAGACGACACCGGTGAGGACCACACAGGTGACGACGGTGACCGTCGTGAACGCGATCATCTGCTCCCGTGTGGGCCAGGTGACCTTGCGCAACTCCTGGCGAACCTCATGGAGATAGCCCCCGAGACGGCGGAAGAAAGACTGGCGCTCCGTGGTCTGAGGCTTCGATTGCAGAGCCGCGGCACGACGCGAGGCCTTGTCCTTGCCCGTGTCCTGCTTCTTCTGGAGCCGCTCTTCACGCTCCTGAATGCGGCGCATCTCTCGATTCATCAATTCTTCCTAAGCCTCGGTTGAGTCAAGCCTGGCAGGGGCGGAGGGACTCGAACCCCCATCCTCCGGTTTTGGAGACCGGCGCTCTACCAATTCGAGCTACACCCCTAGGGGGTTCGCGGGAACACCAAAGTATAAGGGCATCCCCCCCGTGTGGAAACTCGGTCCGGGGAAGAGAGATAGAGGCGAGAAAGACCGGACCGCCAGGCCCACCCGAACTTAGGCGCGGCTAGCGCGTGTTGCCGGTTCCCATGCGAAACTCCTTCGATGCCGGCCTTGGAGCTGGTCACCATCGTCGTTGACGATTATGACCCTGCCATCGAGTTCTTCGTTGATGTCCTCGGATTCGAGTTGGTAGACGATTCCCCTTCGCTCACCAACGATGGCCGACCAAAGCGATGGGTCGTCGTGCGACCTCGTGGAGCAGAGACGGGCATCCTGCTTGCCCGTGCTGACGGGGACCAACAGGGACTTGTGGTGGGGAACCAGGTGGCGGGACGGGTCGGCTTCTTCCTCCGAGTCGACGACTTCGACGCGAGCTACGACCGGATGGTGACCGCCGGCGTGGAATTCGTAACCGGACCACGCACCGAGGACTACGGACGGCTTGCCGTGTTCGTCGACATCTCTGGCAACCGCTGGGACCTACTTGGTCCCGTTTGAGCGACCCCCAGACATAGATCATCACAAACCGATGCCGGCGGTTACGTCTTCGTGTAGGAGGCGATGATGACGCCGGTCGAGGCCGGGGTCACGCTTTGTAGGGTGAGCGAGCGAGCCACGCCATCGTCGGGGAATATGCGTTTTCCGCCGCCGAGCAGAATCGGCTCGATCATGAGCCGGTACTCGTCAACGAGGTCCTCGGTGACAAGGAACCGAACCAGCTGAGAGCTGCCCCAGACCTGAATGTCACCGCCGTCCTTGGCTTTGAGGGCAGCCACGGCTCCGGCAACATCGCCCGATGGGAGCAACCTGGAGTTGTCCCACCTCGCCATGTCGTTTTGTGTGAGTGACCGTGATGCGACGTACTTCTCGGTTGAGTTCATCTGGTCTGCATATGGGTCGCCGGCTCTCTCCGGCCAAGCCGCCGCCATGCCCTCCCATGTGCGCCGACCGAACAGGAGCGCGTCAGTGTTCTCCATCTCTTCGCCGATCGCTACACCCATGGTGGCGTCATCGAAGAACGGCATTGACCATCCCCCGTGCGCGAAACCGCCGTCGGTGTCCTCCTCGGATCCACCCGGTGCCTGCACAACGCCATCAAGACTCATGAAATCGATCACAACAAGCCGCATCGGTTGACCTCTTGGATAGCTTCGGGGACACCTCGACCGTAGCCAGCCACTGGCTCAATCGAGGAGCGCGAACGCACGGACTGGGAAACTGCCCATGCCCTGAATCAACGGTGGGACCGCATAGAAGCGAAACTCGCCGTCGACCAATTGGTCGAGCCCGGTCAGGTGCTCGACCACCGGGATTCCGGCTTCGAGCAACCCGGTGTGCGCCGGCCGTGCTCCACCACGGGTGTCATCGATGTTGACCGAGTCGATGCCAACCAGCGCCGCGCCACCAGCGACCAACGCGTCAATAAGTCCGGCTGATAAATAGGGGTGAGACGGATCCCCGTAGTGCTCGGTGCGCCAGTGACGGTCCCACCCGGTGGCGAAGAGGACAGCACGCCCGGTCACATCCTGGTCATACAGGACCTGAGCGCCAAGATCTGGGCCGGTCGCCGCGACACAGAGGCCGGGAAGATCCGCCACCTTCTCCAGAGGGAGACCGGCGAGGTCGAAACCCTCTTCGAAACGGTGAAATGGGGTATCGAGATAGGTGCCGGTGTTGGCGATCATCTCGATCCGACCGATGCTGAATTCGGTCCCGGGGTCGTACCGGCCCTTTGAATCAGCGCGGGACAGATAGTCGTTGATGACCGGTCCCGGCATCCCGGGATAGGTCGTCATCCCGGCTTCGATGGGGTGAGAGAGGTCGATGAGTCGGGACATCACCGCGATGCTACCGAAGACTCAGCCAGGTCCTTCGGGTCGAGTACTCAGACCTGCGTCCGGGGGCGAAGCCGCCAAATCACGATGGCGGCGGCCATCGACAGCAGGGCAGCAGCAAGGGCGATCGGCCGTTTCCAGGATCGCGCTACCGCGAGGTCACCTTCGAGCGACGACATCACCCTCCACTCGAGATCCAGGGGTGCGCCCAACGTCTCGGCCGACAGGATGCCCATCTCGCGAGCGGTTCGACTCATCGCTGCGTGCCGGGCCTGACAGCGCAGACATTCGTCGGTGTGGGCCCGGAACGGCCACATCACATCGCTCCCGTCGACAGCGCTGTTGGCGACGAAAGGGGCAGCCAGCTCACAGAGGACAGTCATCCCGATGCCTCCAGGTATCTGGCCAGGCGCCCCCGGGCCCGGTGGAGACGGACCTTGGCCGCAGTCACCGTGATCCCCATCGCCTCGGCGATCTCGGAGTGAGACCAGTCGTATACGTCTTTGAGGATCACGACCTGTCGCTGGGACTCAGGTAACGACTCGAGGGCGTGCCGGAGTCGGCCCCGAAGCTCGAGGATCTCACCGGCCACTTCCGGGTGATCTCTGGTGTAGGGAGCTGCGACTTCCGCGAGGTCATCGAGAGAAGCGCCGGCATGACGACGCGCTTTCCGTTTCTGGGTCCAGGCCGTGTTGACGGTGATCCGATGCAGCCAGGTGGAGAACGCCGCCTCACCCCGGAAATTGGGCAGGGCGCGCCAGGCCCGGATCATGGTCTCCTGGGCGACATCGGCCGCCAGATGCGGATCACCGACCAGTCTGCGAGCCAAGGTATAGACCTCGTTTCCGTGCTCACGAACCAGGGCGGCGAAAGCGGAGCGGTCCCCGCCCTGTGCCCTGGCAATGAGCTCTTGTTCCCTGGTCGGTTCGACCCTCGGAAATTCTGGCTGGTTACTCATCGGAGAGCTCGATTCTGGCGTTGATGTACTCGGTTCCGTCTTCACCAAGGCTCACCATGGCCTCACCTTCAGATGATTGCACGGCAAGCGTGACCGGCGTGGCCGGTGGAAGTGGGTTTCGGAACCGCACCTTCGCCGTCCGCAGAGGCCGGTCGCCGGTGCGAAGCCGGCTGGCAGCCGCGAAAGCCCATGCAGCCTGCATGAGCCCATGAACCACGACCCCTGACACTCCGGCGGCAACCGCAGCATCGTGATCCCAATGAATGGGGTTCCAGTCGCGGGTGGCGGCTGCGTAACGGACCAGGTCCGCCCGCGAGGCACTCACCTGGCCGGGACCCGGGTTGCCGTCTTCGAGTGGCGGCGGCTCGGGCGACTCCGCGACACCGCTCACCGCCGTCGAATCGCCGGAAACGAGAAACATCGCCGAGCCTTCGACGACAACGCCATCCGGGCTGTCGACTTCGAGATCGAAGGAGACGAAGTTGACCCCACCCCGCTCCCTGACCCGAGACACCTTCCCCGCAACCTCCAAGTCGGTTTCCACGGTGAGAGGCCGGTGCCAGGTGAACGTCTGCTCCCCATGGATCACCGAACGATCGGTGAACTGGCCGAGCAGGTCGGGTGCCACCACGAAAAGGGCGGCCGCCACGAAACCGGGTGGAGCGGCCTTGACCCATCGCTCGGAGTCGTCACCGGTCACCGCCACGAAGTCGGCGACGTTCTCCACACAGACCCGAAACGGGTGCGGCCCGAAGGTGTGGTCCACCAGGGCGGAGAAGTCCATCCTCGAAACGGTAACGGCATCTCTCCCCCCAGTGAAGCGTTGGGGGGAGTGCCGCCGCAGGCGGCGAGGGGGGCTTCTTAGCGGGTTTCGCGATGCGCTGTGTGTTGCCGACACCACCGGCAGTACTTCTTCAACTCCAGACGATCCTGGGTATTCGACTTGTTCTTGGTGGTGACGTAGTTCCTCCGCTTGCACTCGGTGCAGGCAAGAGTCAACGGTGGTCGTTTGTCGCTTGGCATCAGCGCTCCCTACGGTCGCCGTTTTGCGTATGGCGTTTTGCGTTTGGCGTTGAACGCTGAACGGTTTTGAAGTGACATTGTCATTTCAGGATCTTTGTGACTCGTCCGGCGCCTACGGTGCGGCCGCCTTCGCGGATCGCGAAGCGCAATC
>CAZSMJ010000009.1:0-31036 GCA_964608055.1 uncultured Acidimicrobiaceae bacterium
GCCGCGGCCGTGCTCACCGCAATCGAAGGCCGTTCCGTCTATCTGGGAGCCCGACGTGACCGAGCGGCGCAGGTGTTGGCGAGCTCGGCCGGCTACGAGGTCGTGGTGGTGCCTTTCGAGGAACCAGTGCCGGGGGCGATCGTGGTCAACGCAACGCCGATCGGGATGAACGGCGAACTGCTGCCGCCAGGGATGGTGGAGGGCGCCTCAGGGCTCGTGGACCTCGCGTATGGTCGCGCCGACCCCCCGTCGACGGTGCTGGCACGGGCGATTGGTCTGCCGGTTGTTGACGGAATCGAGTTTCTCGCTCTGCAGGCGTTTGAATCGTTCAGCTGGTGGACCGGGCTGGAGGCGCCACTCGAGGTGATGCTGGAGGCTGCCAAAAACGGCTAAAGCGCAAGACCCATCAAACCGAAATGGTTTGAAAGGATTGTCACGCAAGGAGTGAAAAAAGTGGCTCTTTCTGGAAACTTGGGCTTTGTACCTCTCGATGAGGTGCTTCGGCTACTGACCCGATCTGATCAGCAGGGCGCTATCGACGTCTGGGGTCAGGACGTACGCGGCCGCATCTTCATCAGCAAGAAGGGGATTGGTCTGGCCACCACGTCCGACGATAAGGAGCTTCGTCGCCACTTGGTCAATTCTGGCTATGTCGACGAGGCCTATCTCAACTCGATCGAGGCCGGAACCACCACTCTGGCACCCCTTGCCGACAAGGAAGCCGACATCGTCGAACTGTTGCGCGAGATGACCGTTGAGAGCCTCTACCAGATGTCACGACGCGGTTCGTCTTTCGAGGTCACCGAGTCTCTCGCCACGCCCTACGCCAGCCCAAGAGCATTCGAGCTCGAGGCGATTCTCGAAGAGTCGAGGCGACGGGCCGGGGAATGGGTCGAAGTCGAGCAGATCATCTCGGATCTCGATGCCGTAGTCCGGATGAATCGCGAGCTCGGGGACCAGGACTCGGTCAAGATCAGCCGAGACGCCTGGCGCCTGCTCTGTGAGATGGGGGCCGGTGCTTCGGTGCGAACACTCGCTGAGCGTCTGGGGACCACCGATTTCTGGACCGCCAGAGTCGCGGCCGGCCTGTCCGACCAGCACCTTCTAATGCTCGCTGCGAGCGTCGAAGAGGATGTGTATGTGGAACCGGTTGCGGCGGAGCCCACGCGCTACGAACCGCCGGTGATGCAGGAATCGGCCGGTGAGATCGACGAGGACAAGGATCCCAATGAGTCGTGGTGGGTAGAGCCCCAGGTCGACGAGGCCGAAGCTGTGGCCCCCGTCGCCGATGAAGAGGAGTCCGAGCCCCAGACGCACCGCGACAGCCGTTTTGGCCAGTTCCGTCAGATGGCGGAGGCTTCCGAAGAGCCGACGGTCGAACAGGCGGAGGTCGAGACCGAGTCCGAGGGCGAGGCGGAGGCCGAGCCTGCCGCCTTCCTGCCTCAGGAGGAGCCGGAGCCGGTCCTGGAGACCCCCTCTGACCTCGACGCCGTCGAGGAAGACACGGAGGCATTCCTGGAGAAGGTCTTCTCGCAGCTCGAGAGCAACGGACAGCCTGAGGAAGAGGGTCACGGCCTCTTGCGGCGCCGTCGCCTCGGCTCCGTCCTCAAGGAACTGAACGAAGAAGACTGAGAGCCCGGCTCTGCGCAATCCTCGACGCTAATTTGCTCCGGCGGTGATTTATCTCCTCGCCGGAGCTTTTGGCTTTCTGGGGGCACTTGCCGCCCACGATCTCGCGACCCAGTCTCTGCGAGATCTTCCCTTGCGGCCATTGGTCGGCACCTGTCCCCGGTGTGGCCACGGTCGGGGCTGGTCGTCGCGAACTTGCCCGAGTTGCTCCCGCGGAGTCGGTCGTGAGCTCGTGTTGGCTCTGGTGGGGATGGCGGTGGCTGTCGGCTTCGCCGACACGATCGGCGCCAGGTGGGCCCTCATTCCGTATCTGGGCTTTCTGATCCTCACTCTCGCCCTGGGAGTGACCGACATCGACGCCTTCCGCATCGTCGATCGACTCAACCTGAGGGGCACAGCAATCCTGGCAGCCGCTCTCGCCCTGGCAGCCGTCATCGACGGCTCGATCCCCGAGTTGGGAAGGGGCGCGCTCGGAGCCCTCGCCTATTTTGGCGGCACCAACTTGATGTTTCTCCTTGCGGGCGGCAAGGGATTCGGGTACGGCGACGTGAAGCTCTCTGTCCAATTGGGCTTATTCACCGTCTACCTCTCCTGGGGAACCCTGGGGTGGGCCGTGCTGATCACCGCGCTCCTGGGCGGCCTGGTCTCGATTGTGGTCATCTTGATGGGTTTGGTCGTCAGGACCCGGGCCCGCAGGACGGCGGCCGGGGCCGAGGGTTCCTCGATCCGTGACGCGATGAAGACCGAGCTCCCTTACGGACCGCAAATGATCCTGGGGGCCTGGGCCGCGATCATCCTCGTCGGACTCGGAGCTATCCCGATCCCGACGTAGCATCAACCCATGCTTCGCTTCATGACTGCCGGAGAATCGCACGGTCCCGGGTTGGTGACCGTGGTCGAGGGTTTGCCGCGCGGCCTCGATGTCTCGGCAGAGGCGATAGCGGACGAGCTGGCACGGCGCCGGCTCGGTTTCGGACGGGGAAAGCGGATGGCGATCGAGCGGGACGTCCTGGAGATCCTGGGCGGGATCAGGCACGGTAAGACCCTGGGCTCTCCGGTTGCTGTCCTGGTCAGGAACACAGAATGGCCTCGTTGGGCCGAGGAGATGAGCCCCGAGCCGGCGCCGGTCAAAAAGCCGGTGACCAGGCCGCGGCCGGGTCATGCCGACCTTGCCGGGATGCTCAAATACGACACCGACGATGCTCGTGACATCCTGGAGAGGGCCTCGGCGAGGGAGACAGCGGCGCGGACGGTTGCCGGCCATCTGGCCAAGACTCTGCTTCGCACTGTCGGTGTCGATGTCATCAGTCATGTGGTATCGATCGGCCATGTTGAGAGTGAAGGGCCGACTCCGCTTCCAGCCGACCTCGAAATCATCGACGCCAGCCCGGTGAGGTGCTTCCACGAGCCCTCGGCGGCGGCCATGGTCGAACTGATCGAGGACGCCAAGGAGCGCCGTGACACGCTCGGCGGGGTATTCGAGGTCCTCGCCTACGGGGTCCCGGCAGGTATCGGCTCCCACGTCCACTACGACCGTCGTCTCGACGGCATGTTGGCCGCCGGCCTGATGTCGATCCCGGCGATCAAGGGCGTGGAAATCGGTGACGGGTTCGAGGTCGCGTTCCTCCCTGGCTCCAAATCTCACGACGAGATCGTCTCCGGAGAGGTGGGATTGGAACGACCGACCAATCGCGCGGGCGGGGTCGAAGGTGGGATGAGCAATGGCGAGCCGATCCGGGTTCGAGCTGCCATGAAGCCGATATCGACGTTGATGCGGCCTCTGCGCACCGTGGACATGTCCACAGGGGAGCCCGCCGAGGCGGTGCGAGAGAGATCCGACGTGTGCGCGGTCCCGGCCGCGGCAGTGGTCGGGGAGCAGATGGTGGCGATCACCCTCGCCTCCGAGTTCCAACGGAAGTTCGGCGGGGACACGGTCGACGAATTCGTCGCCGCACACCGGCGCTATCTCGACGGATTGATCGAGCGTCTCGAGCGATGACGATTTGGCTCGCAGGGATGATGGGGTCAGGTAAGACCTCATGTGGGGGTGTCGCCGCGGCGAGCCTCGGCATTCCCTTCTATGACACTGATGTCGAAGTCACAGAGGAGTTCGACTGCACGGTTGCCGAGCTCTGGGACCACTTGGGTGAGGCCCGGTTTCGCGCCTTGGAGACTGCCGCAGTCCTGAGACTCGTCGGAGAGCCCGCGATCGTGGCGACAGGAGGCGGTGCGGTGCTCGATCCCCAGAACCGGGAGGCCATGAGGGCAGCTGGCCCCGTCGTTTGGTTGCGGGCGACTCCGGAGGAGCTGCTGGAACGAGTGGGCCGCACTGCCGGCCGGCCACTCCTCGACAGGGCTGAGGACCGCCTGAAAGAGATTCGGTCGCTCGCTGCCGAGCGAGCGACCAGGTATCAGGAGGCGGCCGATCACGTGATCGAGACCAGCGGCAAGAGCATCGTGGAGGTGGCCGATGAAATCGCGGCGCTATGGGCACCCTGACCGTCGCAGGTAAGACCGAGGTGGTTATCGGGGAGGGATTGCTCGATGATGTGCTCCCCGCTCGTGAGGGGAGGCAGCGGGTAGCGATCCTGACCCAGCCAGGGGCAACGCGTTACGCCCTCGATATCGCACGGAGCCTCAAGGACGAGGGGCTCGGTGTCGAAGTGATCGGCCTCCCGGATCGAGAAGAAGCGAAGACGCTCACCGTCGCCGAGACCGTTTATGAGACTCTGGCTCGTTTCGGGCTTGGTCGGCACGACACCGTGGTTGGGGTGGGCGGGGGGTCAGTCTCGGACCTCGCCGGGTTTGTCGCCGGCACCTGGCTGAGAGGCGTCGAAGTCGTGCACGTGCCAACCACCCTCCTGGCTGCTGTCGATGCCGCGATCGGAGGCAAGACCGGGGTGAACCTGGCGGGAAAGAACCTGGTGGGCCTGTTCTGGCATCCGAGCCGGGTGGTTGTCGATGTCGCCATCCTCAGGGGTCTCCCCTCCTCGCTGGTGCGGGAAGGCATGGTGGAGGCGCTCAAAGCCGGGCTGGTCGGCGATCCCGAGCTGTTCGCCTTGATCGAAAGCAAAGGGACCGGCGCCGACTTGGAGGATGTGGTGGCGAGATCGGTGACTGTCAAGGCTCGGGTCGTCGGCGAGGACGAGAGGGAGCTCGGGGTGCGCGCCATGCTCAACCTGGGTCACACCGTCGGCCATGCCATTGAGTTCGCTTCACCGCTCTCGCACGGGGAAAGCGTGGGCATCGGCCTCGTCGCGGCTGCCCGGATCTCGGAGATCCGGCTCGGCTTCGAGGAGGCGAATCGCATCTCTGAGTCGATTCGAGGGCTGGACCTGCCAACCAAGGTGACAGGCCTGGATCGGGCGAGGGTGGTCGACCTCCTTCGCCACGACAAGAAGAGGGACGCCGAGGGAATCCGTATGGTCCTGCTGCGGGCGATCGGCTCCCCGGTCGTCCAACATGTGAACGGAAACGACGTCGGGGTCGGGCTCGAGGCCGTAGGGCTCTGAGCGCGGTACCGTCCACGTCGGACCTGCTCGAATCGGGACCACACCATGATCAGCACCAACGACGTACGCCCGGGGATGGCCCTGCAACTCAACGATGGCCTGTTCAACATCGTCGAGTACCAGCATGTGAAACCGGGAAAGGGCAAGGCCTTCGTCCGGATGAAGATCAAGAACCTGGAAACGGGCCAGGTCTTGGAGCGGACCTTTCGCGCAGACGAGCATGTCGATCAGGCGATCATCGACCGTCGCGACCATCAGTATCTCTATTCCGACGATCTCGGATACCACTTCATGAATCTCGAGGACTTCGGCCAGCTGGCCTTGTCGGCCGAGGACGTTGGTGAGGCCGCCGGCTATCTGGTGGACGGGATGACGGTGAGTCTTCCGCTGTACCGGGGAACTCCCATCGGAGTCGACCTGCCATCTTCGGTGGAGCTGGAGGTCACCTATGCCGAGCCGGCGGTGAGGGGTGATACCCGCACCGGGGCGACCAAGCCGGTGACACTGCAAACCGGCATCCAGATCCAGGTCCCCTTGTTCGTCGACCAAGGGGATCGGGTCAAGGTCGACACCCGGACCGGGGAGTACCTCACCCGAGCATGAGCTCACGACCCGGACCGGCGCCGACGATCCCGGCTCGGCTCACCGCCGTCGAGTTCGCAGCCGCAACCGGGCGGCCGATCGAGGAGGTGCAAGCCGCCCTCGAAGCGCGTTCGGAGTCCTCCGGATCTGACGAGATGCTCAGTCCCGAGCTCTCGATAGCCATTGCCGGGGCTCTCGGTGTTCACATCAGCATCGAGCCCCGAGACGTCGCCCTGGAAACCCTCTACGAGCTCGAAACCAGGGGAGAGCACGAGTTCGAAGGCCTGACCGGCAGGGCTGGCCGGCTGGTCGCCGGCGTTCTCGAGCATCGAGAAGACCTCGACCACGAGATCGAGTCGGCGTCGGATCACTGGAGTGTCGCCCGCATGCCGGTCATCGACCGCTCGATCCTTCGGTTGGGGCTGTTCGAGCTCCATCACGACAAGGGGATTCCCACCGGTGTCATCGTCGCCGAGGCAGTTCGACTGGCCCGTACCTACTCGACCGAGCGTTCGGGCTCGTTCGTCAATGGCGTCCTGGCATCGTTGGCCCGGTCCGCTCGACCCTGAGGTTGGCGGTCGGGGCGGCGCGCCGTTACCCTCGCCTCACCTTTAATGATCGGTCCTGTGAGACCGGGAAGGAGTTCGCATGCTTTGGGTCGAGGCGCCTTCGGGGGTGTGCCCGTGCCCCAGGTGATGAGCGGCCTGGACATCGATCGCGCCGTTCGCCGGATTGCCCACGAGATCCTGGAGCGTCATCGCGGCATCGAAAACGTGGTGATTGTCGGAATCCACACCCGAGGTGTTCACCTCGCCCATGCCCTCGCGGATGCGATATCTTCGTTCGAGGGCGTCGTAGTTCCGGTAGGTGATCTTGGCATCGAGCCCTATCGCGACGACCAGGGCCTGCGCCCCTCCCGCAAACCGCGGCCGACCCGGATCCCGGTGGACATCTCAGGCAAAGCCGTGATCGTGGTCGACGACGTCCTCTACACCGGGCGCACGGTTCGGGCCGCTCTCGATGCCCTTTCCGATATCGGTCGGGCAGGTCAGACCGAGCTCGCCGTCCTCATCGATCGGGGCCACCGCGAGCTTCCGATCCGAGCCGATTATGTGGGCAAGAACCTGCCGACCAGCATCGACGAAGTGGTTCGAGTCAGACTCGGCAAGGTCGATGGGGACCACGGTGTGTGGATCGACCGGGTGGCGGTGGCATGAGCGGGCTCCTGGGTCTTCGTGGGATGTCCCGGCCGGCTCTCGAGGATCTTCTCGACAACGCCGAGCGCTTTGGCAAGCAACTAGAGGGACGAGACAAGGAGAGCGCAGAGCTGCAAGGAGTGACGGTGACCACCGTCTTCTTCGAGGCGTCGACCCGCACCCGGTTGTCCTTCGAACGGGCGGCTGTTCTCCTGGGCGCACGTGTGATGAACTTCATCCCGGAATCGTCTTCCCTGGAGAAGGGGGAGTCACTGCGGGACACCGTGCTGACCATCGCCGCGGTGGGGAGCGATCTCATGGTGGTCCGGCATGGCATGGTGGGTGCACCCGGGCTGGTCGCTCGCTGGACCGGGCTGCCGGTGATCAACGCCGGAGACGGAAGGGGTGAGCACCCGACCCAGGCCCTGGCCGACGCCCTGACTCTGAAGAAGCATTTCGGGGCTTTGGAGGGCCTCCGGGTTGGGATCGTCGGGGACATCGCCAACAGTCGTGTGGCTCGGAGCCAGCTCTGGGCTCTCCCCACACTCGGGGCCGACCTCACCCTCATCGGCCCTAAGACCTTGCTTCCCACAGCCAATCCCTGGGGAGTGAGGATGGAGACCGACCTCGACTCGGTCCTCGACGGTTTCGACGTCCTCTACCTGCTCCGGGTCCAGCGGGAGCGGGGGTCGGCGGCAGGCTTCCCGTCGCTGTCGGCGTATGCCTCCCGCTTCGGGCTCACCGAAGCCCGTCTCTCACGTTTGCCCTCCACGGCCGTGATCATGCACCCGGGCCCGATCAACCGCGGAGTGGAAATCTGCGACGCGGCCGCCGACGGCCCACAATCACTCATCCTGAGCCAGGTTGCCAACGGCGTCCCGGTCCGAATGGCAGTCCTCGCAGGCGCGATGGGGGCCGAATGATCGTCATCAACGGGGCCCAGGTGTGGCGCGGCTCGGGGCTGGTCGATGCGACCGTTGTGATCGATGGCGACCGAGTGGTCGAGGTAGGGACCGCGCTCGCCTCGCCGGGGGCACGGGTCATCGAAGCCGCGGGTGCCATCCTCGGACCGGGGTTGGTGGACCTCCACGTCCACCTGCGCGATCCTGGCCAGACCTGGAAGGAAGACATCTCGACCGGCTCGCTGGCTGCCGTTGCCGGCGGCTTCACCGCTGTCGTGGCAATGCCCAACACCGATCCGCCGACCGACAACGTCAAGACGGTCGTCGACCTGCTCAATCGCGCTGCCGAGGTAGGACTGGTCGACTTGGTGGTCGCCGGAGCCCTGACTCGAGGCCGCGAAGGCTTGGAGATGGCCGACTTCGACTCGATGTATCAGGCTGGTGTTCGGATGTTCACCGACGACGGCGATTCGGTAGCCGACTCGGGCCTCCTCCGCCGGATCATGACCTTTCTCCGTGATCTCCCGGGTGCTGTGGTTGCCGAGCACAGCGAAGATCCGTCGCTGAGTAGAGGCGGCCACCTCAACGAGGGCACGGCGGCGGCGAGTCATGGCATCGGTGGTATCCCGGCTGTGGCCGAAGAAGTAGTCGTGGCCAGGGACCTTGCCCTGGCGGCGGACACCGGCGCCAGGCTTCACATCCAACACGTATCCACATCTGGCTCGGTGGACCTGATTCGACACGCCAAGGAATCGGGCCTTGCGGTCACCTGCGAGGTCACCCCGCATCATCTCGGGCTGGATGATTCTGCTTTGGAGGGCTTGGATCCCAACTTCAAGATGTACCCGCCGTTACGGGCCCCCTTTGACCGCGAGGCGCTGGCAGGCGCGCTGGAGGACGGTACGGTCGACGCCGTGGCCACCGATCACGCCCCGCACTCGCGACCGGAGAAGGACGTTCCCTTCGAAGAGGCGCCACGGGGGGTGATCGGATTGGAGACGGCCGCATCGGTGTCCTGGGCTGCCTTGAAGGGGGATGTCGATCTCTTCTTCGACCGATTGAGCGCCGCTCCGGCCCGCATCATGGGACTCGAGGGCCATGGTCAGCCGGTCGAGCCTGGGTCCCCTGCCAACCTCGTGCTCTTCGACCCCGGGCGCTCCTGGCAGCCACGGTCGTTTCGATCGAAATCGTCCAACAGCCCATTCCTGGGTACCACTCTCACCGGAAGGGTCTTGGCGACGATCCACAATGGGTCGCTCGTCTACGAGGCGGCATCCGATGACTGAGCACCTTCAGCCGGCGCTTCTCTGCACCGCCGACGGTGAGGTCTTCCACGGGCTGTCGGTGGGAGCCACCGGAGTCGCCACCGGGGAGGCGGTGTTCAACACTTCCATGACCGGCTACCAGGAGATCCTCACCGATCCGTCGTACGCGGGGCAAGTGGTGGTGATGACCGCCTCCCACATCGGGAACTACGGGCTCACCAGGCTGGACGAGCAGTCTCCGAGGCCCGCGGTCTCCGGATTCGTGATGAGGGCGATGTCGCGGCGCGATTCGAACTGGAGGTCGGAGGGTGCCATTGCCGAATACCTGCATCGGCATGGTGTGGTGGCGATTGCCGATGTGGACACCCGACGCCTGACGCGGCATCTCCGGGACCGGGGGGCGATGCCGGTGGCGATCGGGGCGGAGGTCGACGAGGCCGAGCTCAGGTCGATCGCCGCAGCCGCACCGTCGATGGAGGGCCAGAATCTGGTGTCCAGGGTCACCACACCCACTCCATATCATCTCGAAACGTCGGCCACCGCCCGGGGTCGGGTCGTGGCAATAGACCTAGGGATCAAGCGTGACATGCTCGACCATCTGACGAGCCGCGGCTTCGCGGTCGAGGTGGTGCCGGCCGACACCGACCAGGGCGCGATTCTGGCGCTCGATCCGGACGGCGTCTTCGTCTCCAACGGCCCTGGCGATCCCGAGCCGCTTGCGAGCACCACAGAGACCTTGCGGGGGCTCTTGGGCAAGGTTCCCTTGTTCGGGGTCTGTCTGGGCCATCAGGTGCTCGGCCTCGCCATCGGAGCTAGGACCTTCAAGCTTCCTTTCGGGCATCACGGGGGCAACCACCCGGTGCGGCGTCTCGATGACGACAGGGTTGAGATCACGGCCCAGAATCATGGTTTTGCCGTCGACTTGTGGGCATTGAGCGATGACGCGGCTCCACAGCGAAGTGGGCTCGTCGGGCGCGATCTCCTGCCGCGTTCCGTAGAAGGCCAATTCGGCACGGTCCAAGCCACCCATCAGAACCTGAACGACGGGACTTTGGAGGGCATGCGGCTTGTCGAGGTCCCGGCATTCTCCGTCCAATACCACCCGGAGGCGGCTCCCGGCCCGCGCGACGCCCAAGGTCTCTTCGACGACTTCGTGGCTCTGATCGAGGCGGGGGCATAGGTTGCCGGCCCGCCGCGACATTCGCTCCATCCTCCTCATCGGCTCGGGGCCGATTGTGATCGGGCAGGGATGCGAATTCGATTACTCGGGGACGCAGGCCGCCAAAGTGCTCAGAGCCAACGGCTATCGGGTGGTCCTGGTCAACTCCAACCCGGCCACGATCATGACCGATCCCGAGTTCGCCGACGCGACCTACATCGAGCCGATCACGCCCGAGGTGGTGGCCGAGATCATCGCCCGGGAGCGCCCGGATGCGTTGCTGCCGACATTGGGTGGCCAGACCGCCCTGAATGTCGCGACCACGCTGGCCCGCAACGGCGTCCTCGAGCGGCACGGGGTGGAGATGATCGGCGCCGGGTTGGAGGCGATCGACCGGGCCGAGGACCGGGGACGGTTCAAGGAGACGATGGAGTCGGTTGGTCTCGAGGTGCCGAGGTCCGGTTATGCCAGGTCGATGGCAGAGGCAATCAAGATCGCCAAGGAAATCGGCTACCCGGTGATGGTTCGGCCCTCCTTCATCCTGGGAGGCGGAGGCACCGGGATCGCCCAGGACGCCGAGGACTTCATCGAGGTGGCAAGACACGGCCTGACCACTTCCCCGGTTGGCGAGATCCTCGTCGAGGAGTCCTTGCTCGGCTGGAAAGAGTTCGAGCTGGAGGTGATGCGAGATCGCAACGACAATGCCGTGGTCGTCTGCTCGATCGAGAACCTGGACCCGATGGGCGTCCACACCGGCGATTCGATCACCGTGGCTCCGATCCAGACTCTTTCCGACCGTGAGTACCAGGCAATGAGGGACGACGGGATAGCAGTGTTGCGGGCGATCGGCGTCGAAACCGGCGGATCCAATGTGCAGTTCGCGGTCGATCCCGTCACCGGGCGCCGGCTCGTGATCGAGATGAACCCACGGGTCAGTCGCTCGTCAGCCCTGGCTTCGAAGGCAACGGGCTTCCCGATCGCCAAGATCGCCGCTCTGCTCGCTGTCGGCTTCACCCTCGACGAGATCGCCAATGACATCACCGGCGCCACCCCGGCATCGTTCGAGCCGGCTCTCGACTACGTCGTGGTGAAGGCTCCCCGTTTCGACTTCGCCAAGTTCCCTTCGGTCCCGACCCGGCTCGGGACCGCGATGAGAAGTGTTGGCGAGGCGATGGCGATTGGACGGACCTTCCCCGAGGCCTTGCAGAAGGCACTGCGCAGCCTGGAAAACGGCCGTTCCGGGCTCAATGCCGACCCCGCCGAGGACACGGTGACCGCCGTCTCCGAAGACGAGCTCGCCCAGATGGTTTCGACGCCCTCTCCGTCTCGGATATTCGCAATTGGCGAGGCTCTGCGCAGAGGATGGCCGACTGATCAGGTTGCCGCCATGAGCTTCGTCGACCCCTGGTTTGTCGACCAGATCGCAGAGATCTGCGAGGTGCGCGCCGAGATCGAGCTCTCCCATCTGCACGATGCCGTTGTGCTTCGGGAGGCGAAGCGTCATGGGTTCTCCGACCGTCAGCTGGCCTTCCTCTGGGACAAGACCGAGGACGAGGTTCGCGCAGCGAGAAAGGCGATCGGGCTCCGTCGCACCTACAAGACGGTGGACACCTGCGCTGCCGAATTCGAGGCGGTGACCCCCTACCTCTATGGGACCTTCGAAGACGACTCTGAGGTGCCGCCCGCCGATCGCCCCCGGGTGGTGGTGCTCGGCTCAGGCCCGAATCGCATCGGACAGGGGATCGAATTCGACTACTGCTGTGTGCACGCCTCCTTTGCGCTGCGCGACGCCGGGTACGAGACAGTCATGATCAACTGCAACCCCGAAACGGTCTCGACCGATTACGACACCTCGGATCGCTTGTATTTCGAGCCTCTCACCGTCGAGGACGTCTTGGAAGTGATCGAGGCTGAGGACCCGGTCGCGGTGGTGGTCCAACTCGGCGGCCAGACCCCGCTCAACCTGGCCCGTGAGCTGTTCGAGGCCGGGGTCCCCATCGCGGGGACGTCTCCGGCTTCGATCGCCTTGGCCGAAGACCGCGAACAGTTCTCGGAGCTGTGCCGGAGTCTCGGCCTGAAACAGCCCCCTTCAGGATCGGCCAGCTCGGTGACCGAAGCTGTCGACGTCGTCGACCAGGTGGGGTTGCCCGTCATGGTGCGACCCTCCTTCGTGCTCGGCGGCAGGAGGATGAAGGTCATCTACAGCATCGAGGAGCTCGCCGATTACGTCAGAGGGATCTACGGCGAAGCCGACCCCGAACTGATCGGCGCACCGATCCTCATCGATCGGTTTCTGGAGGCCGCGGTCGAGATCGATGTCGATGCCGTCTATGACGGGAGCGAGCTGCTCCTGGGCGGGGTCATGGAGCATGTCGAGGAGGCAGGGGTGCACTCTGGCGACTCCGACTGCGTGACTCCGCCGCCGACGATCTCGGACGAGGCTCACAAGGAGATCCTGAGCGCGACACGGGAGTTGGCGGCAGCGCTCGAAGTGAAAGGCTTGATCAATCTCCAGTTTGCAGTCAAAGGTGACGAGGTTTACCTGCTCGAGGCCAATCCTCGGGGCAGCCGGACCATCCCTTTCATCTCCAAGGCCACCGCAGTCCCATTGGCCCGCATCGCAGCCAGGGTGATGATGGGCTCGACGATCGAAGAGCTGAGACGAGAAGGGATCGTCCCTCCTGCATCCGCCCGGCCCGACTTCGTAGCGGTCAAGAATGCGGTGCTTCCCTGGGATCGGTTCCCCGAGGAAGACCCGGTCCTGGGGCCCGAGATGAAAGCCACAGGGGAAGTGATGGGAATCGGCCCCGACGTCGGAGTTGCGTTTGCCAAGGCGCTCCTCGGGGCGGGTCATGTCCTTCCCACTCGGGGTCGGGTGTTTCTCTCGTTCGCCGACAAGGACAAGCCGATGGGGCT
Source organism: uncultured Acidimicrobiaceae bacterium (assembly GCA_964608055.1). Lineage (GTDB taxonomy): Bacteria > Actinomycetota > Acidimicrobiia > Spongiisociales > ZC4RG35 > JALYNX01. The sequence goes on from CAZSMJ010000009.1 coordinate 13,162, forward strand.
GGCAGTAGCTCAGGCCTTCACCATGCTGGGATTCGAGCTCCTTGCCACCCACGGGACGGCCCGCTACCTCCGCCACCACGCCATCGAGGCCGACTCTGTCAACAAGGTGGGTGAAGGGCCGCGGGACATCGGTGAGCGGTTGGAGAACGGTGAGGTGCAATTGGTGATCAACACCCCGCGTGGGGGAAGGGCTCGTTCGGACGGAAGGACGATTCGAAGGGCCGCTCGGAGTCATGCCGTTCCCTGTGTCACCACCATCCAGGGCGGTCTCGCAGTTGCCAGGAGCCTGCGAGCAGGGTCGGTTGCGATCAACAGACCGAGGAGCCTTCAGGAATGGCATCAGACGGTCTGAACACCGCATTGGGGCCGATCCATCTGAGGTCACCGCTGGTTGCGGCCTCGGGCACTGTTGGTTCGGTCTGGGAGTGGTCAGAGGTGGCCAATGTCGAGGTCTATGGAGCGGCAGTCGCCAAGTCGGTGGCCCCGGTCGCGTGGCCGGGTCGCCCGGCACCCCGTCTCGCACCCACCGGCCCCGGGATGTTGAACGGCATCGGAATCCAGAATCCCGGCATCGAGACCTGGGTGGAGACCATGCGCCCGCTCCTGGGGCAGCTCGCGGTGCCGGTGTGGGGCTCGGCTGTCGGTGCCAACCCCGAAGAGTTCGGCTTGGTTGCAAAAGGCCTGGTCACGGCGGGTATCGAGGTCGTCGAGATCAACCTCTCCTGCCCCAACCTCGAAGACGGGCGCATGTTCGCACTCGATGCCGACCGCTCGCGCGAGGTCGTCGAGGCGGTGGTCGCATCCGGCGATGTGATAGTCGGAGCCAAATTGTCACCCAATGCCGAGCAGATCGTCGCTGTCGCCGAAGCCTGTCTCGCTGGGGGCGCCGATTTCTTGACCCTCACCAACACTGCGCTCGGGTTTGGGATAAATGTGGAAGATCGGCGCCCCCTCCTCTCCGGTGGGGTGGGGGGTTACAGCGGGCCCGGGTTGAAGCCGCTTTCACTCCGCTGTGTCTATGAAGTCGCCGCTGCCATTCCTGGCGCTCCGATCCTCGGGTGTGGCGGGGTGACCACGGGACGCGATGTCATCGAATACCTCCTCGCTGGAGCCTCGGCAGTGGGTCTGGGGACAGTTCATTTCTCGGAGCCCCGTGCCGGGGCCCGCATCCTGAGCGAGCTGAAGAGCGAGATGCGAAGGCTGGGGGTCCGGGATGTGGCCGAGCTGATCGGCGCGGTGAAACCGTGGTGAACCCCATCATTGTCGCACTCGATGTCCCTGATGCCGATGAGGCTGTCTCCCTGGCTACCCAGCTGACTCCGTACGTGGGTGGCTTCAAGGTTGGTCTCGAATTGCTCATGAGCGCGGGGCCGGACGTGATCCGAAGAGTGGGAGCAGTCGGTGCGCCGGTGTTTGCCGACGCCAAGCTGCACGACATACCAAACACGGTGCGCGGCGCCGCCAAACAGCTGGCAAAGGCCGGCGCCCGCTGGGTCACGGTTCACGGGAGTGGGGGCCGGGACATGATCGAGGCGGCTGTTGGCGGTCTCGGCGACGTATCCGGGGTCTTGGTGGTAACCGTTCTCACTTCATTGGACAGGGCGCAGCTCCGGGAAACCGGAGTAGATCGCAGTGTCGCTAGCCAGGTGGTGGCGATTACCGAGATTGCAGCCGGGGCGGGCGCCGAAGGCGTCGTCTGTTCGATTCTCGAGGCCGGCGTCGCCAAGCAGACCGCGCCGTCACTCAAGGTCGTCACCCCGGGGATTCGTAGCTCTGGTGCGGTGCCCGACGATCAAAAGCGGATTGGGACCTTGGCCGAGGCGCTTGCCGCCGGTGCCGACATGGTGGTGGTGGGGAGGGCGATCACGGCCGCCCAAGATCGGGTCGGGGCCGCACAAGCACTCGCTATTGAGGCCGGACAGGTTTAGACGACTTGTCCGCCGTCTCCGGGGCTATGGTCCGGACTCCCGATAGGAGAGGGAATGCAGCCACCTCAGTTGACTGACGAACAGCGAAAAGCGGCGCTGGCAAAGGCAGCAGAAGCGAGACGCGTTCGCGCTGAAGTGAAGGAGCTCTTGAAAACAGGCTCCCTCCGGCTCTCCGAGCTGGTCAAGCGCGCCGAGACCGACAACATCCTCGCCGGGCTCAAGGTGGAGCGTGTCATCGCCTCGATGCCGGGCACCGGGAAGATCAAGGCCAAGCGGATGATGGAGACGCTGGGCATCGCGGACAACCGGCGTCTTCGGGGTCTTGGCGATAAGCAGAAAGAGGCCCTCCTAGCCGAGTTCTCATGACGTGAGCGGGCGGCTTCTGGTGGTGTCCGGGCCCTCAGGCTCCGGCAAGTCGAGCATCGTCAACGAGTTGCTCGAGCGACTCGACCTCGACTTCTCGGTTTCGGTGACCACCCGTCTTCCCCGGCCCGGTGAGCGACATGGCGTCCATTACACGTTCATCAGCCGCAAGGACTTCGAGGCGATGGTCGACGCTGGGGAGTTGCTGGAGTGGGCGCAGTACAACATCCGGTTCTACGGCACGCCGGCGGCTCCGGTCGCCGCGGCCAATGCGGTCGGACGTGATGTCCTGCTCGAGATCGAGATCCAGGGAGCGCGTCAGGTTCGGGAGAAAAGGCCCGACGCCCTCATGTTCTTCATAACTCCTCCTTCGCTGGGGGAGCTGGAGACGAGGCTGCTGCGACGCGGCGACACTTCGGCCGCCGACATCGAGGACCGACTCGCAGTAGCCGAGACCGAGATCGCCGAGGCCCCCGGGTTGTTCGACCACATAATCGTCAACGACAGACTCGATCGGGCCGTCTCCGAGATCGAGGCGCTGATTACGGGGGCGTCATCGGGTAACCTGTAGTCACACCCCCTCCTCGAAGGACTCATGAAACTCGAACAAGTCATCGATCAGATCGGCAACCGATTCGCGACCGTGGTCGTCTCAGCGCGCCGGGCCCGCCAGATCAACAGCTACTTCCACCAGCTCGGTGTCGGTTACGGAGAGTTCGTGCCGCCTCAGGTGCATTCCCTTTCGCGCAAGCCACTCACGATTGCCATGGAAGAGATCGCAGAGGGCAAAGTCTCAGTCGACACCGTCGAGGAGTAGAGGGGCTCCGATGCTCCACGGACGGCGGGTCGTCCTCTGTGTCACCGGGGGAGTCGCCGCCTATAAATCCGCATATCTCGCGCGTCGGCTGGTCGAGGCTGGGGCCGAAGTGCGAGTGGTCATGTCCGAATCGGCGACTGAGTTCATCGGGCCGCAGACATTTGCCGCCATCACCGGCTTCCAACCGATTTCATCCTTGTTCGAAGGCGATTTGGTCTCACCGCACACCGAGCTCGGTCGTTGGGCGGACCTCGTAATCGTCGCTCCAGCTACAGCCGCCACGCTGGGCCGCCTGGCCACCGGCATCTCCTCGGATGCGGTCGGCGCCACTGTTCTCGCCACCACCTCTCCGGTCTTGCTGGCTCCCGCGATGCACACTGAGATGTGGGAGCACCCTGCAACCATTCGCAACCTCGAGATTCTGCGTGGCGATGGTTACCACATGGTTGGCCCCGAGATCGGGCCGCTGGCCGGAGGTGACGTCGGAGTCGGGAGGGTGGCCGAGCCCGACGAGATCGTCGACGTCGCCAGCGACATCCTTGGCGGTGAGGGCAAAGGCCGCGTGGTGCTGGTCACCGCCGGGGGTACCAGGGAACCGGTCGATCCGGTCCGTTTCATTGGCAACCGCTCCTCCGGGAAGATGGGCCACGCCATCGCCGACGAGGCATCAAGGCGGGGATACGACGTGACCTTGGTGACGACTTCCGAGCTACCAGCCGATCCCTCGGTGAAGGTGGTTCGGGTGGAAACTGCCGACGAGATGTTGGAGGCGGTCGGCGGCATCGATCCCGAGATCGCGGTGATGTCCGCGGCGGTGGCCGATTTCAAGCCCCGGTCCAGCCAGACGTCGAAGATTGCGCGCTCTGAGGGACTCGACTCGATCGAATTGACGGCTACCCCTGACATTCTCGCCTCGGTGGTGGCCCGCGACCATCGGCCGTTCACAGTCGGGTTCGCTGCCGAGACCGGAGGCGTGGAGCGAGCGATCGACAAGGCAAAGCGCAAGTCGGTGGATCTGCTGGTCTACAACGACGTTTCTGAGCCGGGCTCGGGGTTCGGCACCGACACCAATCGTGTCGTGATCATCGACAAGGACGGGAGCACGGTCGATTGGCCGCTCCAGTCGAAGCGTCAAGTTGCCGAGCGGCTCTGGGACCGGATTGATGAAGAGCTGGCGGGGAGGGAGTAATCTCGCTCCCCCATGAGGCGTTGGTATTTCACATCTGAATCGGTGACCGAGGGTCACCCCGACAAGGTGGCTGACGCCATCTCGGACAGCGTCCTCGACGCCGCCCTCACCAGCAGCCCAGGAGCCCGGGTCGCTTGCGAGACGTTCGTGACTACCCGCCTCGCCGTCGTTGGCGGGGAGATCACGGCCGGAGGCGCCATAGATGTCGACGGAATAGTCAGGGAGACCGTGGCCCGCATCGGCTACGACGGTTTCGACCCGGACTTCTCTGCGGACAGCCTCGAGATCCAGAACCGGATTCACGAGCAGAGCGCGGACATCGCTGCCGGCGTCGACCGTGACCTTGGTGCGGGGGACCAGGGCCTGATGTTCGGCTTCGCCGTGGATGAGACCGAGGAACTGATGCCCCTTCCGATCCAGCTCGCCCATCGCATGGCCGAGCGTCTCTCCGAAGTGAGAAGGATCGGCAAGCTCGACTATCTGCGCCCCGATGGGAAGACCCAGGTGATGGTTCGCTACGAGGGGACACGACCGGTTGCGGTAGAGAAGGTGTTGATCTCCGCCCACCATGCCCCGGACAAGGACCAGGAAGAGATGGCCGAGGAAGTCTTCGACACAGTTGTCGGCGCCGTCGTGCCCGAGGACATGCTCACCTCCGCGTTGGAGTTCATCTTCAACCCGTCCGGCCGATTCGTGATTGGGGGCCCGGTCGCCGACACCGGGCTCACCGGCCGCAAGATCATTGTCGACACCTACGGTGGCTATGCCCGACATGGCGGCGGGGCCTTCTCCGGAAAGGACGCCACCAAGGTCGACCGATCGGCTGCCTACGCCGCCCGCTGGGCGGCCAAGAACCTGGTGGCAGCGGGAGTGGCCGACAAACTCGAGATCCAACTCTCCTACGCCATCGGTCGCGCCGAGCCGTTCTCGATCCATGTCGAGACCTTTGGCACCGAGAAGGTGGCACCGGAGACGATTGAAACGGTCGTCGACGAGGTGTTCGATTTCCGCCCGGCCTCGGTGATCGCCCAACTCGACCTGACCAAGCCGGTGTTCGCCCCCACCGCGGCCTACGGCCACTTCGGCCGATCTGGCTTCTCCTGGGAGAGACTCGACCGGGTAGAGGCAATCAGAGCGGCGGCCGGTCTCTGAGTCGACCGGCGGCTCGGGTTGTCCCCAGCGTCCCCACTTTTGCCGTAGACCAGGGTTTTTGGTACTCGATCCCCGCTCATCTTCAGGGCTTGGTGAAGATCGGGTCGATCGTGCGGGTTCCATTGGGGGGTCGCAAGACTCGTGGCTACGTCGTCGAGCTGACGGCTGACCGCGGTGGAAATCTCAAAGATCTTGGCGCCGTCTCGGGCGTGGCCCCTGTCTTCGACGCAAATCTCCTCAAAGCGCTTCATTGGGCGGCCGTCCACTACGTGGCGCCTGTCTCGGTCCTTCTCGACCGTTCGACTCCGCCCAACCTCCCGAAGACGATGGGAAAGCAGCCCGGTGGAACCGTGGCGGAAAGGTCGATCCCTCACCCTTTGACCTCGGTGGCGCTGGCGGCGGCTCAGGGAAAACGGCGACCGGTGGCGGCCATCGTCAGCGGGAGCCATTCCACCGATTGGCTCTGGTCGTTGGCCACTGTCCTCAACTCCGGGAAATCAGTCCTGGTCATCGCCGCCACTGCGACCGAAGTCGAGGCCCTGGCGGGGCCGGCCGAGGCCGCCTTCGGGGATCGGGTCGTCGCTGTCGCCGGTGAAGCCCCGAGGGAGGTGACACGGTCCTGGGAAGCAGCGCAAGGCCCCGGTCGTCTTGTCATAGGGACCCCGAGGGTCGCCACCTGGCTGGTGGCCGGGCTGGCCTTGGCCGTCGTCATCGAAGAGGGTCGTCGGGCCATGAAGGATCGGCAGACGCCGACCATCCATGTGCGGGACATCATGACCACCCGCTCCCGGGTGGAGGGTTTCGCTCTGGTGTTCATCGGCCCCACCCCGTCGCTCGAAGTCCTGGCGGCGGGTGGTGAGGTGAGTCGAGCCACCCCCCGGGCGTGGCCCCTGGTGGAAGTGGTGGACCGCACCGAGGACCCGCCGGGAGCGGGTTTTCTCTCCGAGCGGACTATTTCGGCTTTGCGTGCCGTTGCCGCGGCCGGGCGCCGCTCCTTCGTCTTCACCCACGTGAGGGCGGCGGAGGCGTCGATGCGGTGTACCCAATGCCGGCGGGTGAGGCGATGTCAGGAATGTGGGTCTCGGCTCGGGCGCACCGAGGCCTGCGGCAGATGTGGGGCTCCGGCTGCGAGCTGCGCCCACTGTGGATCGACGACATTCGAAGAGATGGGCTCGGTTCCCGAGCGACTGGTCTCCGAGATCAACCGTCGGCTCGGACCGGGGATGTCCGGGGTCCACCCGACCCAGGTCTCAGTGTCGGTGGGGACCGAGCGTGACCTTGCGGGGCTGTCCGGGATGGGGCTGGTGGTTGCTGCGGACTCCGACTCTTTGATGTTGGGGCACAACTACCGCGCCGGTGAGGAGGCGCTTCGCATTCTGGCTCGTCTCGCCAACACTCTGGAGCTCGGTCCTGGGCGTCGGATGATCGTGCAAACGTCGCTGCCGGAGTCGGATCTGGTGACCGCCCTGCGCCGGGGGGATCCGATTCCTTATCTCGAGGCCCAGCTCCTGGCGAGGGCGCAGGTGGGACTGCCCCCGGCTTCGGAGATCATTGCTGTCGAATTGAGGGGGAAGGGGTCGACGATCGAGGCCGACACTGAGATTCGTGCCCTGGGTGCGGGGACAGTGCTCGGGCCGGCGGTGATGCCCGAACGCAATCGCTGGCTCCTGCAGGGCGCTCTCGGGCAGGTTCGGCTGGGGTTGCGTCCTCTGGTCCAGGGCTGGCGAGAGCGGGGGTGGGCCGTCCGTGTCGACTCCGACCCGATCGATCTCTGAGTATTCACCTGAGCCTCGGGCCACAGGCATGTCACAATGGGATTCGGAGACCGCAAATCGAACGCGGGAGACACCCATGGCCAGCAAAGACAAAGGCGTCAAGAGCACGAAAAAAGTCGCCTCCAAGGACCTGAAGCAGAAGCGTCAGGCCAAGAGGGATAAGAAGACCGCCGCCACCAGCAAGACCCACAAGATCAACTGACGGCTTCGCCCGCCGGAGTCGGGGCCCGAGCCAACAAGTGGAGGGCCGCAGGCAGGGCGAGCCGATGGGCTGCCAGCAGATCGGCATCGGACAGAAGAGTTGCTGTTGCCCCGTCGGCGACGATCCTCCCCGAATCGATGATCACGGAGCGAGGACAAACCTCGAGAGCATAGAGCAGGTCATGGGTCACGATGAGTTGGGTCACGTCGAGACTGAGCAGGGCGTGGGTCAGGTCCTGACGGCTGGCGGGGTCGAGATTCGAGGTCGGCTCATCGAGTACCAGGATCTCGGGCTGCATCGCCATCACCCCAGCCATTGACACCCTTCGCTTCTGTCCAAAGGAGAGGTGGTTCGGCGCCCGGTCGGCGAGGTCCACCACCTCGAGCGCCGCCAGGGCAGTCCCGACTCGTTTCTCCAGCTCCGCCCCGGCCAGTCCGAGGTTTCGGGGCCCGAACTCGACGTCCTCGCGCACTGTGGGCATGAACAATTGATCGTCTGGATCCTGGAACACCAGGCCGACCCGGCGCCGGATCTCGAGGAGGTTCGGCGCAGTGACAGGGAGGCCGGACACCGTCACCGTCCCCCGCTGAGCTCGGTGAATCCCGTTCATGTGAAGGATGAGAGTTGTCTTGCCGGCCCCGTTGGGCCCGAGCAGCGCAACCCTCTCTCCGCGATGGATGTGGAGATCGATGTGCTTCAGGGCCTCGGTGCCGTCGGGATAGGCGAAGTCGAGTCCCAGGATTTCGATGACCGGCGTGGTCATGTCGTGAGTCCGGCCGTGATGGCAACCGCCCAGAAACATCCGGCCACGAGGAGTGCGAACGCCCATTCCCCGGGTGTGGCCTTCACCCGCGACGACGCCGGCATCTCCCCGGCGTAACCCCGTGATTCCATGGCCAGATAGACACGCTCCCCGCGCTCATAGGTGCGGATGAACATCGTCCCCATGGCGCGCCCGTAGGGGCCCCAATGAGCGATGCTCGATCCCTGGTGGCCGCGGGCGGCCAGCGCAAGGCGCATCCGGTTGAGGTCACCGACCACGACGTCGATGTAGCGGACCATGAACCCGAGAATGGCCGTGACCAACCTGGGAACCCGAAGCGAGTCGAAGCCGCGCAGGAGATCCGCGATCTCGGTGGAAGCTCCAAGGAGGATCGCGGTGACCAGCCCGAGACTCGCCTTGGCCAGCAGGTTCCACATGTCCCAGAGACCCTGTTCGGAGAGCAAGAGGCCGAGCACTTCGACTCGTGGATCCGCTCCAAAAACCGGAAAAAGGAGTGCAAGCAGGGCGAATGGAGCAAGCACCAGCATCCGGCTGAGCAGAAAGCGGATCGGGATCCGGGCGATGACGACCAATGTGAGGAGAACCGACGCGTAAGCGGCGAACGCCCAGAATGCCGTCCGCGGCGTGCTGATGACTGCACCCAGCATCACCAGGGCGGCGGCAATCTTCACCTGTGGCGAGAGCCGGTGCAGCGGAGAGTGGGCATGTACGAAGAGGGCGTGGCCGTGTGAGCCGCTCACTTCTCCGCCGTCGTCTTGCGCGCCTTGGCCAGGGAAAGGACGAAGAAGCCAAGACCCAGTGTGGCCAGAACCCCAACCACGCCCGACAGAATGAGACGTGAAGGGTCGTCGCCCCCGTAGTCGGCGAGAGGTGACTCGGCCAGCGGATGCTCGTTGGCTGTGTCGAGAAGGCCTTCCTGCTCGGCCACATATTCGAGTCCGTCGGGTTGCGAGGAAGCGAACTGTGAGAGGACCACCGCGATCACCAGTGTGCCCAGTAGGCCGACCCCGAAGAGAGCCATCCCCCTCCTCACGAAACCAACTCCTCGGATCGCACCCCGCCGAAAGTCGGCGAGCCGTAAACGAGGTCGGGACGTGAGCGCATGACCGCGCTCACCACCAGGAAGGTGATCAGACCTTCACCGATCCCGATCAGGAAGTGGGTTCCCAGCATCGCCCAAAGCACCGAGCCGATCGAGATGCTGTTGACGGTGCCCCCAATCGCAAACTCCAGCACGAAGCCCACTGCGGCGAGCGGAACCGAGACAGTGGCAGCCAATCCGGCGAGGAGCGGGACGGATGAGAGGCGCGAGGCCCCGAGGCGAAACAGCGCCCGATAGATCAGGTAACCACCGATCGCCCCGATCAAACTCATGTTCACGATGTTGAGGCCGAGTGCCGAGAGGCCCCCGTCGGCGAAGAGCAGAGCTTGGACGATCAGTACCAGCGACACCACGATGTAGCCCGCCCAGGGCCCCACGAGCACCGCGGCCAGCACTCCACCCAGGAGGTGGCCGCTCATCCCGGGCAGGATCGGGAAGTTGATCATCTGAGCTGCGAAAACGAAAGCGGCGACCAGGGCGGCCAGTGGCACCAAACGGTCGGACAGGTAGTCACGAGCCTTGCGTAGGGCGAGACCGAATCCTGCGATCGCGGTGAGCCCGGCAGCCGCGGAGACACCCGGTCCGATGAAGCCGTCCGGGATATGCATCTGGAGCCTCACTTGTTGCGAAAGACTTGCAACAAGAATAGCGAAGGTCAGCGGGCGCTGCACTCGGAGCAAACACCCGAAAGGGCGAAGTGCTCCACATCGGCGACGAAACCAGTCAATTCGGCGACCGAAGAGAGAAATCCTGTCAGCTCAGACGCGGGAAGCGCCGTCGTCGAGCCACAGACACGGCAGACGAGATGTTGATGAGGTTGCTCTTCTGAAAGGTGGTAGACCGCTGCTTCACCGAGGTGAGCATGCCGGACCGCCCCGGCCTCCTCCAGCGCCTCCAGCGTGCGGTACACCGTTGAAAGGTCAACGTCGGTCCCCAGGTCGCTGACCGCCTTGTGGTGGATGGTGGCGGCATCGAGGTGATCGCCATGAGAGTGGGCAATCACCCCGCAAACCGCTCGCCGTGCGTCTGTGATGCGCAAACCGCGGCTACGCAGGGTTGCGATCAGATCGTCAGCGGTGATGTGCATTGCCGGAATCCTCGACCCACCGTGCGGCATCTGAGATGCCGAGAAGCGCCATGACGGGAATCTAGCGGCTGGTTTGAGGGAAGGGTCAGAAGGGGCGATTCGTCTACTCTGCCCATTCCCCGAAACGTTCCGGGACCCAATTATGGCCATTCTTCCGATCCGAACCTTTGGTGACCCTGTCCTCCGACTGCAGACCAAGCCGGTCGTCGACTTCGACGAGACCCTTGTGGCACTGGCTGTGGACATGATCGAGACGATGTACCAAGCCCCCGGTGTCGGTCTTGCGGCCAACCAGATCGGGATCTCACGTCGCATCGCGGTGTTCGATGCCCAGGACGGTCTCGGGCCGAGGGTGATGATCAACCCTGAGATCGTCGAACTGAGCGGGGAATGGGCATACGAGGAGGGATGTCTGTCGATGCCCGGCCACTACTGGGAGATCAAGAGGCCAGGTTTCGCAAGGGCGAAAGCCCTCGACCTGGAGGGCAACGAGATCGAATTCGCCGGGGACGGGCTCCTGGGGCGGGTCCTCCAGCATGAGATCGACCATCTCGACGGCTCTCTTCTCATCGACCGGTTGGAGAAACGAGTTCGGAAGCAAGCGTTGCGCGAGCTCCGGGACGAGGCACTGGGGATGGCGAGTCACGAATGACTCGAATCGTGTTCCTCGGCACCCCGGGAGCCGCCATCCCCACACTCGACACCCTGACCCGGGATTCGGAGGTCGGCCTGGTGGTTACCCGCCCCGACCGGCCCACGGGCAGGTCTCTCCGTCTCCAATCGTCGCCGGTGAAGAAGCGAGCCGAAGAACTGGGTCTCGAGCTGCGCCAACCGTCGAACCCCGCAGAGTTGGATGCCATTCTCGGCGAGGAGGGACCATTCGATCTGGGGGTGGTCGTCGCTTACGGGATGATTCTGGGGCCGGAGGCTCTGGCCACGCCGGCTCACGGGATGTTGAACGTCCATTTCTCCCTTCTGCCCCGATGGCGGGGCGCTGCCCCGGTGGCCCGGGCTCTCATGGCCGGAGATTCCATGACCGGAGTCACCATCATCAACCTCGATGAGGGTGTCGACACCGGGCCGGTCTTGACTGCCCAAGCCGTGGATATCAAAAGAGATGAGACGGCGGGAGAGCTGACGAGGCGGCTCGCTTCACTGGGCGCCGGTCTCCTACGCACCGTCATTCCCGGGTACGTGGCAGGTGACCTGATCCCGGTGCCCCAGGTCGAGGAGGGCGCCACCTACGCGTCGAAGCTGACTGCCGGCGACCGCCCGTTACGGCCCACGATGTCACGCCTGGAGTTCATCAACCGGGTGCGAGCCCTGTCTCCGTCGCCGGCGGCCACGATCGACCTCGACGGAGACACCTACAAGGTGCTCCGGGCGCAGTCGCACCCTCACGCCCTCGAGCCCGGCGTCCTGGAGTCAGTCTCCGGCGTCCCGATATTGGGCGTGGCCGACGGCGGCATCGAGGTCGTCGAGATCCAGGCCCCCGGAAAGCGAGCCATGCCCGGGGCGGATTGGGTGCGAGGGCGTCGGGGTCGCGCCGGCTTCTTTCAATGAGCGACCCACTCCAGGCCCGTCATCTGGCGGCAGAGACCGTGGGTCGTGTCATGCGCGACGGCGCCTTCTCCAACGTCCTCGTCGACACCCAGACGGCGGGGCTGTCCCCTCGTGATGCCGCCAGGGTCAAGGCCCTCACCTACGGGGTGTTGCGGCGTGTGGAGCGTGTGGACTCGGCGATCGAGAATGGAGCGGGCCGGTCCCTCACCAGCGTCGACGTCGCCCTCCTCGACCGGTTGCGGGTGTCGACCTTCGAATTGCTCTACTCCGACCTCGCCCAGCCGATCGTGGTCAGCGCCGGGGTCGACCTGGTTCGTGAGATCCAGCCCAAGGCTGCGGGGTTCGCCAACGCCGTCCTGCGAAGGGTGGCCGAAGGCGGCCGGGAGAGCGAAGCAGCGTTGGACCTTCCACAGTGGCTCATGCAGTCCTTGGAGAGCGCTTGGGGTGCAGTAGAGGCGCATCAATTCGCTGTGGCCAGCGCCTCGGAGCCAGAGCGGGTGGTGCGTGGGAGGCCCGGTGCGTCCGGCGTGGGGGAAGAGTTTCCCGGCATCCCTGGGGCTTTCGCCGTTGCCCCCGGGCCGATTCCGGACGCCACCACTGTGCAGGACGCGGCATCGATCGCGGTGGGAAATGCGGTCGCCGCCCAGCCAGGGATGCGGGTGATCGATCTGGCCGCGGCCCCGGGTGGCAAGACCGCGCATCTGCTCGATCAGACGGGGGAGACCGGTCTGGTGATCGCCGCCGATTCCCACCGACGACGGGTGTCGGACGCACGACATCGGGTCCCCGGAGCCCATTGGGTGGTCGCCGATGCCAACACTCTGCCGTTTCGCGGCGCTAGCTTCGATCGGGTCCTGCTCGATGCCCCTTGCAGCGGCTTGGGCACCCTGAGGAGACGGCCCGAGATCCGGTTCCGGGTCACCGAGGCCGAGGTGGAACGGCTGGCAATCGCACAAAAGGCCATGCTGGAGAAGGCAATCGAATTGCTGGCCCGGGGTGGGCTGCTGGTCTACTCGGTGTGCACCGTCACCCCTGAGGAGACGATCCAAATAGTCGAGGGAATGGGCTTCGAGCCCGCCACCGGGCCCGGGATCGTCTGGGGGAATGGCCGTCTCCTCGCTCCCCACATCACCGGCACCGATGGGATGTTCGTCGCCCTACACAAGGCGTGAGACCTCCCCCCTTACAATCATGTCGGATGCCCGCCGTCAAGATCGCGCCGTCATTGCTCGCCGCCGACTTCGGATGTCTCAGAGAGGAGATTTCGAGGGTGGAGGCAGCGGTGGATTGGCTTCACATCGACGTGATGGACGGCCATTTCGTCCCCAATGTGTCCTTTGGCATCCCGGTGATCAAGAGCATCCGGCCGTTGACCGAGCTCTATTTCGATTGCCATTTGATGACGACGAATCCCGATGCGTTTCTCCCTGATTTGGCAGAGGCTGGGGGCAATCTGGTGACGATGCACATCGAGGCGATGCCGGACCCGACGCGGGCCTCGAAAGCGGCACGTGACAACGGCCTCGATTTCGGGTTGGTCTGCAACCCGGCAACCCCGTTTTCGGGGGTCGCTCCCTTCCTCGAATTGTGTGATGTCCTGTTGCTGATGTCGGTTGAGCCCGGGTTCGGGGGCCAGAGCTTCATCCCGGAGGTCCTTCAGAAGATCCATTCGGCAAGAGAATGGGTTGAGGAGCATGGATTGCCGACCGATATTCAGATCGACGGGGGTATTACGCCCGAAACCGCGCGTATGGCCAAAGAAGCAGGAGCCAACGTGTTCGTGGCCGGAACCGCGATCTTCCGGGCGAAAGATCCCCTTGCGGCTGTGGCCGAATTGAGAAGGGCAGTAGAGGTGAAATGAGTGAACGGGTCCTGATTGCGGACGATGATCCGGACATCCTTGCGGTTGTCCAGGTCAATTTCGAGTTGGAGGGACTCGAGGTGGAGACGGCTGTGGACGGAGAGGATGCTCTCCAGAAGGCCACTGCCAACCCGCCGAACGTGATCGTCCTCGACATCATGATGCCCCGCATGGACGGGCTCACCGCGCTGCACCGTCTTCGCAGCCAGGCCAGCACCGGCAACATCCCCATCATCTTGCTCACTGCCCGCGGCCTTCCTGAGGACCGGGTGCGTGGTCTCGAACTGGGCGCCGATGACTACATCACCAAGCCTTTCGATATCAACGAGCTGGTCGCACGGGTGCGGGCCGTAGTGAGGCGGACCCAGGCGGCACGTGACCTCTCGCCGCTCACCGGTCTCCCCGGGAACTTCAAGATCACCGCCGAGATCGAGGAGCGCATCACCTCGGGCCGAGATTTCGCCCTGGTCCATGGCGACCTGGACAACTTCAAGGCGTTCAACGACCACTACGGGTTCATGCGCGGCGACGAGGTGATTCGCTTCTGCGCCAAATGCTTCCGCGACGCCTCCGAGAGTCTCGGGATCACCGGGGCTTTTGTCGGGCACATCGGTGGCGACGACTTCGTCGCGATCATCCCGCCCGAGATGTCCGAGTCCTTCTCCAAGGAAGTGATCGAGCGCTTCGACGACGGGGTCCTCGACCTCTACGACACCGCCGATGCGCTTCGGGGATACATCGAAGTTATCGATCGTCGGGGCGAGCGCTTTGCCTTCCCCGTGGTCTCTTTGTCGCTCGGCGTGGCCTCCACCGATGTCCGAGAGATCTCCACCCAATGGGAGGCGTCGGCGATTGCGGTGGAAATGAAGGAATTTGCCAAGAAGCAGCCGGGCTCGACGTATCGGATCGACCGCCGCTCCAGCTAGAAGCCTTGCCCGTCATTCAGGGCACGGCACCCGCACACTTCTTCCCTGGCCAGGGCCCTAGGTAGGGTCGCCAGCGTGGACGACACAGAGCACTCGAACGACGTGCTGCAGATGCGGCGGGCTCTCGAGCTCGCGGCACCGCACAAGCCCCACCCCAACCCACGCGTTGGTGCCGTTGTCGTCGACAGCTCGGGAGCGGTGGTCGGAGAGGGTGCCCACGAAGGCGTGGGAAACCCTCACGCCGAGGTAGTCGCCCTGCAGGAGGCCGGGCAGGGCGCTCGCGGAGCCACCCTCTACGTCACGCTCGAGCCCTGCGTCCATTACGGGAACACACCGCCCTGTGTCACCGCAATCGCCTCAGCGGGGATCTCGAAAGTGGTGATCGGCGCAATCGACCCCGATCCCAGAGTTTCGGGCAAGGGCGTCTCCTGGCTCGAGGATGCCCGCATCGAAGTGGTGACCGGTGTGCTCGCGGACGAGGCGCAAGCTGTCGACCCTGCCTACTTCCATCACCGACGGACCGGTCTGCCTCGAGTCACCCTGAAGTTGGCAATGACCCTTGACGGGTCGATCGCGGCGCTCGACGGCTCGTCGCGCTGGCTAACTTCCGAAGAGGCCAGGGCCGACGCCCATCGGCTGCGTGCCAACGCTGACGCAATCGTCGTCGGAGCAGGGACGGTGAGGAGCGACGACCCCGAGCTGACCGTCAGACTCGTCGAATCGGTTGACCGACAACCCAGGGCGGTGATCGTGGCCGGCGCCCGAGATGTACCCGAAGGGGCACGGATCTGGTCGCGGGATCCTCTAGTCGTTGCGACACGCAATCGCGACGTGCCGGCCGGGGAGGTGGTGGTTGTCGATGGGGAGGAGGAACGGCCCGAACCGGTAGCGACCGCCTCGGCGCTGGCCGATCGAGGGCTCTTGGATGTTCTGCTCGAGGGTGGGTCCGCCCTGGCGGGCGCCTGGTGGCGGGCCGGGGTGGTAACTCGCGGAGTCTTGTATCTGGCGGCCAAAATGGGGGGAGGCAGGGGGATCGGGCCGCTGGGAGGCGAGTTCTCCAGTCTGGCAGACGCCCGGGAGGTGAATATCCGGGACGTCCGTAACGTTGGACCAGACCTGAGAATCGAGTTCGAGTAGATGTTCACAGGAATCGTGGCTCACAAGGGTTCGGTGGTCGACGTCGCGGATGACAGAGGAGTCAGACGTCTCACCGTTGAAGCGGGGGCACTGGCTGACCTGATGGTCGGCGACTCGATCGCGGTCAACGGAGTCTGTCTCACCGCAGTGGCGGTCGAGGAATCGAGGATCGAGGTCGAGGTCGTCCAGGAGACACTTTCGCGCTCGAGCCTGGGGGGAGTGCGACCAGGGGACCCGGTCAACCTGGAACGGCCGATGTCGGCTGACGGTCGTTTCGACGGTCACATCGTGCAGGGTCACGTCGATGGAGTGGGCACCGTCGCCCAGGTGGTCAACGAAGGTGATGACCGCCGCATGAGAATCGAAGTTCCCTCAGATTTGGCCCGCTTCATCGCGGAAAAAGGCTCGATCACGGTCGATGGGGTCAGTCTCACCGTGGCAGCCGTCGGGCCCGACCATTTCGAGGTGGCTCTGATCCCTCACACCCTGGAAGTCACAACTCTGGGCTTGCGTAGGGAAGGCGACCAGGTCAACCTCGAGGTGGACATCATCGCCAAATACGTGGAGAGACTCCTGGAAGCGGGCTCATGAGCTTTGCACCAATCGAAGACATCGTGGCCGCCATCGTCAGAGGCGAAATGGTCATCATGGTCGACGACGAGGATCGCGAGAACGAGGGCGACCTCATCGTGGCCGCCGACACCGCGACCCAGGCCCAGATCGGGTTCATGCTCCGCCACACCAGTGGGATCATCTGCCTGCCCGTCATAGGCGAGCGGCTCGACGAGCTCGACCTCCCGATGATGGTCGCCCGCAACACCGACGTTCGCCGAACCGCGTTCACCGTGTCGATCGACTCCCGTTATGGCACCACGACCGGGATCTCGGCAGCCGATCGCTGGAAGACGATCCAGACCGTGATCGACCCCGAAACCAAGCCCGAGGACCTCGCCCGACCCGGTCACATGTACCCCCTGAGGTACGAGCCGGGTGGGGTTTTGAGGCGAGCTGGGCATACTGAGGCCGCAGTGGATCTGGCCGAACTGGCCGGCAGGTATCCGGCCGGGGTGCTGGCGGAGATCATGAACGACGACGGCACCGTGGCCCGTCTCGACGATCTGGAGCGTTTCGCCGACCAGCACGGGCTGTTGCTTGGCACCATTGCCGACCTGATCGCGTTTCGCCGCCAGCGGGAGAAGCTCGTCGAGAGGGTGGTCGAGGCAAGGATCCCGACCGAGCACGGCACATTTACCGCGGTCGGCTTTCGCTCGCTCATCGACGATCGACAACACATCGCCCTGGTGATGGGGGATCTTGGGGACGGTCAGGATGTACTGACCCGGGTTCACTCTGAATGCCTCACCGGTGATGTTTTCGGCAGCTTGCGCTGCGACTGCGGCGATCAGCTGGACCTGGCCCTGGCACGGGTTTCCGCCGAGGGGAGAGGCGTGGTCCTCTATATCCGCGGCCACGAGGGCAGGGGCATCGGTCTTCTCCACAAATTGGCCGCCTACCGGCTTCAGGACGAGGGACTCGACACGGTCGACGCCAATGTGAACCTGGGGCTTCCGGTGGATTCGCGTGACTACGGGGTGGGTGCACAGATCCTCTATGACCTGGGTGTGCGCTCGATGCGCCTCATGACCAACAATCCCACCAAGCGGGCCGGCATCGAGGGCTATGGCCTGTCGATCGTGGAACAGGTGCCACTCTCCATCGAGGCCAACGAGGAGAACCGGGATTATCTAAGGACCAAGGCGAGTCGTCTGGGCCATCAGATGGACCTGGGGACCGGGGCATGATCCGGGTCGTCGAAGGGTCGAAGTCCGGCGCCGGTCTCCACGTCGGCATCGGGGTCGCCAGCTGGAACCAGGGGGTCACCGATCGCCTCCTTCAGGGGGCACTCGATCGTCTCGCGGAGATGGAAGTCACCGAGATCACGGTGCTCCGGGTTCCCGGTGCGCTGGAGTTGCCCGTTGCGGTCAAGGC
>CAZSMJ010000010.1:0-30754 GCA_964608055.1 uncultured Acidimicrobiaceae bacterium
GGGCTAGGCTTCGGGAGCGGGAGCGGCTTCGGGAGTGGGAGCGGGCTCGGGTTCCGGGGCGGCTTCTGCAGCCGGTTCCGATGCTGAGGCAGCGCCCCCGGTTTCGCCGGCCTCTCCGATCACTACCAACGGTGTGCCCACGCCGACGGTGTCACCCTCGGCTACCAGAATCTCGAGCACGGTCCCCGATGCCGGAGATGGGACCTCGGTGTCGACCTTGTCGGTCGATATCTCAACGAGGACTTCATCTTCGACGATCGGGTCGCCAACCTTCTTCGCCCAGCGGAGGATGGTTCCCTCAGTGACGGTCTCCCCGAGTTGGGGCATCGTGACAGTGGTTGGCAAGACTGGCTCCTCTCAGTGAAGACTGCGACCGGCAGCTGACATCAGTGTCTCACCGATCGCCTCGGACAGCGTGGGGTGGGCATGAATGAAGGCGGCTGCCTCTTGGGGCAGGGCCTCCCAACCCACTGCGAACATCAATTCGTGGATCAACTCTCCGGCTTGAGGGCCGACGACGGTCGCCCCCACAATCGGGCCTTCCTTCACCGAAACCACCTTGGCGAACCCCTGGTTGTCACCGATGATGATGGCTCGGCCGATGCCATTGAAAACATGTTTGGCCGCGGCGACATCCAAGCCCTGTTCCAGGGCCCCGGCTTCGCTGAGGCCGACCTCCGCAACCTCGGGATGGGTGTAGGTCACTCGAGGGATCGCCTGATAGTTGACCGGTTGTGCCTGCCCGGTGGCGATATGAGTCACCGCCGAGATCCCCTCGGCGAAACCGACATGGGCCAGCTGCGCCGTCCCGGCTACCAGGTCGCCAACGGCGTAGAGGCCCGGCTGGTCGGTCTGCATGGTTGCCAGGTCGACCTTTACGAATTCGCGATCGAGGACAGCCGAAGTGGTCTCGAGGCCGACACCCGCGGTGTTCGGTCCCCGGCCTACCGAAAGCAAAACCACGTCGACCTCGACCGATTCGTCGCCAAACGGCACCTTCACGGACTGCCCCACCACGGGCGGCTCGACCGCGACCCCGATGTGAAACTTCACCCCCCGCTTCTGCAGTTCTCGCTGCAAATGACGCGCGGCCTCGGAATCGGAACCGGGGAGAATCTGGTCCATCACCTCGAATACGTGCACGTCCGATCCAACGTCGACGAGAAACGATGCGAACTCACAGCCGATCACACCGCCGCCGACGATGGCCACCGACCGGGGTCGTTGCTCCCAGTCCAGGGCGTGATCGGAGGTCACGATCCTCTTGCCGTCGATCTCGTAACCCGGGATAGTCCGGGCATAGGAGCCGGTGGCCAGGATCACAGCCCCACCCTCGAGAATCTTGGTTTCGCCACCGGCGGCGACCTCGACCTTGCCCGGCCCTGCCAGCTTGCCGACGCCGGTGATGATTTCGACACCCTTCTTCTTGAGAAGGCCGGCAAGACCTCGGACCAAAGCTTCGACCGTTTGGTTCTTGCGGGCGAGCGCAGCAGGCCAGTCGAGACTCGGCTGTTCGGTGACCACCCCAAACTCGGCGGCGTTGGCCACCGTGCGGAAGACATCGGCGACATGAAGCCACTGTTTGGCCGGGATGCATCCTCGGATCAGACAGGTGCCTCCAGGACGGTCCTTCTCGACCAATGCGACCGAGAGCCCGAAGTTATGGGCGTACAGAGCCGATGCGTACCCTCCCGGACCGCCGCCGACTATGACGATGTCGTACAACACTGACCTTTCGGTGGGACTGACAGCCGGAGCCTAGTTGTGCGGGGGGTTACCCTCTCCAACCCAATGCCAACCCGTTGGCTCCTTCTTGCCTCCGCGGTGCTCGCTTTCGTGATCATCGCGGCCGCCGCGGTCTGGTTCTTCGTTGCGCTCCGATGAGTGACAGGATCGAACTGTCGACCTCGGACGGGCAGACCCTTGAAGCTCGTTGGGATCGTGCTGCCAACCCGGTCGGGGTCGCCGTCTTTTGCCACCCTCACCCGCTCGATCGCGGGACGATGAATGCGCCTCTGATGATCGGCGTGACCCTCCGCCTTGTAGAGCGAGGGCTCTCCGTGCTTCGGTTCAACTTCAGGGGAACCGGATCGAGCACGGGCAGTCATGACCACGGTAAATCCGAGACTCTGGATGTGGCCGCGGCGGTCGGCGTGGCCCGCGCCACAGGACTGCCGCTGGGGATCGCCGGCTGGTCGTTTGGTGCGGCGGTCGCGCTCAACTGGCTTGCGGAGGACCCGGACCCGCCTCCGTATGCGGGGATCGCTCCACAGGCCGAGAAGCTGCCCGGCTCGCTGCCACCCGGGTCGAAGCGAATCATCGTGGGAACGAGGGACCAGGTGGTCGACATCGAGGCCCTCATCGCCTACGCCGACCGGATGTCGATCGATCTCGTGTTCACCCCTGGTGACCACTTCTTTCATGGCCGGGGAAAGAAGATCGGGGATCTGGTGGTTCAGGGGCTGACCGGCTAGTCGTCGGGGTTGGACTCGCGCTCATCTGTCGCCGCCACCGGGCGGTAACCCCGGTTGGCGGCTTCCTCGGGCGTATCGGGAGCAAAGGCCTGCAGCCGGTTCCTTCCCAGCAGATCTTCGCCCTGGACTCTCGCCTTCAACTCCTCGAACTGTGAGTCGTCGTCGCAGTCGTAGAACGACATGGTGTCCCTGGTCCCTATGTACCGGTAGTGCTCGAAACGACCGAGACGGCTCATTCCTCTTCCGCGAGCACAGGGTCTGCATCGTCCGATGGAGAGCTGAGGATCTCGGGTTGCTCCGGTACGGGCTGCGCCGGAGCGGGCGGCACTCCCCTCCCGGTTTGCACCTCGTGGCCGCAATTGGGACAGGTGGCGACCGCGATGTCGCCCACGATGAAGGTGAATGCGCACTCCGGGCAACTGATCCGAGGCGACGGCCGATCAGGCTGTGAGATTGGCGGGGCTGGCGGGGCGCCGGGCGCGGTGGGGTAGGCGCCGGCCGATGCCGGGCCGGTCGCCGTCTGATTGCGGACGACGTTCACAGAACCACAGGAGGGACAAGAGAACCGGCCGGCCCCAGCCACTTCGAACTGCGTCCGGCAAGAGCCGCAACGGACGATCATCCCTCTTCGCCTCCTTCGAACTCGACTTCGTCTCCAACGGCACCGATCTGAAACAGGTAGTCGGCTTCCATGCGGAGCACATTCTCCACGTCTTCACGAGCGTAGGAGACACCGTGTTTGGTGGCGATTTGGTCGATGATGTAGTCGATGGAGGCCTGGTGCCCTCCAGCGACCGTTTCGACCGGCTTGGAACGGTCCTCCTGGGCCAGACCCTGGAGATAGAAGACCTCCCAATCCAGGATTCGCCTGATGTCGGCGCGTGACAGCAGATTGTCTCTCCCCTCGATGAGACCGGCTTCCACGTGTTTCACGGCATCATCGATCACGTACGTCAGTGGCTCGTAACTGGGACGACGGCGCGCTTCCTGCCACAACACCAGCGCCACCACGATCAGGAAGACGCCAATGAGCACCGCCACAAACGCAAAGACAGCAGGACCGGACATTCATGGAGACGCTATACGCAAAACGCTGAACGCAAAACGGGACTAAAAGGCCTCGACCGACAGCTTCATCAACGCGCCGTCCTCGGTGGTCGCAATGTCACGTCGGGCGGCGACCCGAGGAGCGCTCAGCCGGAGAAACCAGCGCGCCGACTCCACCTTGCCCGCATAGAACGGATCCTCGTCGACCCGGTTGATGGCGACCTCGGCATGACGCAACAGTTGCCAGGCGATGATCACCTC
This sequence comes from uncultured Acidimicrobiaceae bacterium, assembly GCA_964608055.1. Taxonomy (GTDB): domain Bacteria; phylum Actinomycetota; class Acidimicrobiia; order Spongiisociales; family ZC4RG35; genus JALYNX01. Next base: position 3,783 of record CAZSMJ010000010.1, read on the forward strand.
GGCGAGCGACTCGAGCAAGGAATTGGTGTGAAGACCCACCTTGTAGATCTCGGTCGACTCACCGGCGAGCGACGCCATCAGGTTCTCGACCATCCACCCGAGCTGGCCTTGGGCGTCATCGAGCATCCTCCCCAGCTGCTCACGCTCGACAGCCAGCGGATCATCGTCGCGACCGCCCTTGACGAACTCGGTGATCTCGGAGGCGAGGGCGGCCAAGGTGTTGCCCTGATCCCTCGAGATCTTGCGGAAGAAGAGGTCCAAGGCCTGGATACCGGTGGTTCCTTCGTAGATCGTGTCGATCTTGGTGTCTCGGATGTACTGCTCGAGCGGATAGTCCTGGGTGAAACCGGACCCGCCCAACACCTGGAGGGCATCTGCGAGCAAGTGATAGGCGGTTTCAGACGCATATCCCTTGACCAGGGGCAACAGGAACCCGGAACGTCGCTCCCATCGGTCGTTGTCAGGATGGAGCTGGGCCTGGTCCTGGACCCAGGCGGTGTACATGACGAGGGCCCGCAAGCCCTCGGAGTTGGCCTTGAGCGTCATCAGCATCCGACGCACATCCGGATGATCGATGATCGGGACCCTCGGCGCAGTCTTGTCACCGGCCCTGGCCAGATCGGCGCCTTGATGACGTTCCTTTGCGTATTCGAGGGCATTGAGATAGCCCGTGCTCAACGTTCCCATCGCCTTGGTGCCGATCATCATCCGCGCCCCCTCGATGACACGGAACATCTGTCGGATGCCGTCGTGGACATCCCCAACCAAAGTGCCGATGGCAGGGCGGTCAGCACCGAATGTCATCTCGCAGGTAGTCGATCCCTTGAGCCCCATCTTCTTCTCGATGTTGGTTGCGATCACGCCGTTGCGCTCCCCCAAACTCCCGTCGGGGTTGACCAGATACTTGGGGACCACGAACAGAGAGAGGCCCTTGGTCCCGGCGATGGCGCCCTCAGGCCTGGCCAGGACGAGATGGATGATGTTCTCCGTTGCGTCGTGCTCGCCCCCGGTGATGAACTGTTTCACGCCTTCGAGATGCCACGTGCCATCACCCATGTCGATCGCCTTGGTGGTGCTGGCGCCAACGTCGGACCCGGCGTCGGGCTCGGTGAGGATCATGCTCCCCGCCCATTGCCTGTCCATCCACAACCGGGCCAGCGCCTTCTGCTCCTCGGTCCCCTCTTCGAAGAGCACCCTGGCGAACAACGATCCTCCGGCGTACCAGGCGACAGTGGTGTTGGAGGCCAGCAGCATTTCCTGGGTCGCCCAGAGCAATGTGGGCGGGGCCGCCATCCCCCCCAACTCGGCTGGGGCCCCGAATCGGTCCCATCCTCCGTCCTTGTAAGCCCGTACCCCTGCCTTCACCGAGTCGGGCAGCACCACGCTGCCGTCTATCAACTCGAGAGGGATCCGGTCCTGGTCGACATAGGAGGCGGCAAACTCCTCACGCGCCAAACGTTCGATTTCCTGGAGGATGTCGCGGGCGGTGTCGAAGTCGAGATCAGACCATTCTCCCGCTCCGAGGTAGTCCTGGACGCGGAGCACTTCGAAGAGATTGAACTCGATGTCACGGAGATTCGACCTGTAATGAGTCACCGCCACCTTCTCCCAGTATTTGAGTGTTAACTCTAATTTGTGTGAACGCTCAATGTAAGGGCAGATGGCTACCGTTTCGACGATGCGGTACAAGGCGGGTCTCGAGACCAAGGATCGAATCCTGGACGCCACCAGGTCATTGATCGCTGGCAAGGGCCTCGAGGGCACCACGATCAAGGCGATCTGTGAGGAGGCCGGCGTCCTCCCGGGTAGCTTCTACAACCTTTTTGCCTCGAAAGAGCAGGCGATTCTCACCGTGGTGCGGGAGGCAATCGACGCCGTTGATCCCGACCCCAAGGGACAGGGCACCGACACCCTCGACGAGTTGGTCCTCGCCTATGAGCGATTCCTCGAAGAGCAGCCGGCCTTGGCCAGGGTCTATATCCGGATCGCGGTCTCCGGCGCAGCCACCAACCCCGAGCTGAGCGGCCGCCTCTTGAGACATCATGAAGGAAGGGTGCGGCGGTTCGCTTCTGCCATTCAGCGCCATGCCCCGGAGATGGCCGAGGACCACGCCACCCGTCGGGCCGAGACACTGGTCCTCGCCCTCAACGGCATCGCCCTCCACCGAGTGCTCGACCCGCATTTCGACGTGGCGGCACACGCCCGAGCCCTGCTCGAGGACGCAGCCGCCGTCGGCTGACGCACCGGCGCAAACCCCTAGGCTCGCACTTCGATGGAACTCGCCGTTCAGATTCGTGGATCCTGGGAGGTGGTCCTGGAGACTGCCGGATGGGCAGAGGAGCGCGGTCTCGCCGCGCTTGCCCTCCCCGACCACTATCTCGAACGAGGACAGGCCCTAGAGCGGCCCGCCTACGACAATCTCATCCATTTGGGGGCACTGGCGACCCGGACCACGGATCTGGGTCTGGTCTGTCTCGTCTCGCCGGTCACCTTCAGACATCCGGCCGTCCTCTACAAGACGGCCGTCACCATCGACCAGCTCTCGGGTGGTCGATTCACCTTGGGGGTGGGGGTCGGATGGCTCGACGAGGAGTTCGAGCTCTTCGGGATCGACTACCCCGACCGCAAGGTTCGCTATGAGATGCTCGAGGAGTGCCTCGCCTACCTGACGGCTGCTCTCGCACCCGAGGCCAGACCATTCAAAGGGCTCCACTATCAGTTGGGAGACTTCGACCCGCACCCTCATCCAACCAATGTTCGGCTTCTGGTCGGAGGTTCCGGCCCGAAGAAGACCCCCCGGCTGGCCGGTCTCTATGCCGAAGAGTTCAATATCTATGCACGTAGCCCGGCCGAGTACACCGAACGGGCGGATCGGGCGCGGGCGGTGGCGTCCGAAGCGGGAAGGGACCCCGGGGCGATTTTCCTTTCGTCGGCCGGGCCTGGTCTCGCCGCTATCAAGGAAGCCGACTACCGAAGCCTTCTCCTTCGATACGCCGAGCACACCAAAACGAGCGCCGAAAGGATCGAAGAGGTCTATGAGACCCAGGGTTACCCGCATGGCTCCGGGGCCAAGGCCTCAGAAATGTTGGAGGCGTTGGGCGAGGCGGGTTGTGAACGGTTCTACATACAGATGTTTCTCGGCGACACCCGGGATCTGGACACCGTCCTCGACGCTTACCGCGGCTGACAGGTCATGCCCCAAGCAGCAATCATCGGGACCGGGTTGATCGGAGCTTCGATTGGCCTGGCTCTCCACGAACAGGGATGGATGGTCCTCGGGTGGGACCCATCCGCCGAAGCCATGGCCCTGGCAGTGGAACGGGGTGCGGTGGTGGCCGCCGACTCGACACACGCCGCAATCGAGGGCGCCGACCTGGTGGTCCTCGCCGGCCCCCTGTCGGCCAACCTCGAAACGTTGGCCACGCTCGAAACCGATGCCCTGGTCACAGACGTGACCAGTGTCAAACAGCCTCTCATCGTCGGAGCCCCGGCCCAGATGAGGTTTGTCGGGGGTCACCCCATGGCTGGACGGGAGCACGCCGGGCCGGGCGCGGCCTCGGTCTCGCTGTTCCGCGGTGCGGCATGGATCCTCTGTGACGACAAGACGACCTCCGAAGACCTGGCCCGGATGCAGGAGATCGTGGCGTCGGTCGGAGCCAACCCGGTGGTCATGTCCGCCGAACATCACGACCGGGTGGTCGCTGCCATCTCCCATCTCCCCCAGTTGCTGGCGGTGGCCCTGGTCGATCTGGTGGCAGGGAACCCCGACACCGTCGACCTGGTCTCAGGCAGTTTCCGTGACCTGACCCGCGTCGCCTCCACAGAATCGGCTTGGTGGCCCGAAGTGTTGGCAGCGAACTCGCACTCGGTGGGAGAGGCCCTGGATGGGCTCATCGATCATCTCGATGCACTTCGCAACGACATCGACAGTGGGGATCTCGGCTCGGTCGCCGGCAGTCTCGATCGAGCGAGGTTGCAGAGAGCGGAGATGGCCCCGCCGGTGGCCGGTGTCGAGGTGATACTCGCCGACCGCCCGGGTGAAATCGGCAGGGTGGGTCACGCCCTCCAGACCAGCCGGGCCGACGTCCGCGACCTCCAACTCCGACACGCAGTGCACGGCGGCGGAGGCATCCTCACTATCTCGGTGCGCCCCGGCGAGGTGGAAACCCTCAAGGCCGCCCTCACCCGTGAGGGATTCGAAGTCGAGGAGCAAGCGTGAAGTTCTCGATCATGACCGAGCCCCATTTTGGGGGCACCTATGACCAGATCCTGACAGCAGCTCAACTCGCGGAAGAAAAGGGCCTCGTCTCGATTGCCCGGTGTGATCACTACCTATCGGATCGTGACCCGACCCCGGATGCCACCGATGCGTTCGCGACCCTCGCCGGACTCGCCAGGGACACGTCGGGGATTCGCCTCTGTGTGTTGGTGACCCCGATCACCTTTCGTCATCCGGCAGTGATCGCCAAGAACGCGGTCACCATCGACCAGATGTCGGGGGGGCGCTTCGACCTCGGTGTCGGCACCGGGTGGATGGACTACGAGCATCAAGCCTTCGGCATCCCCTTCCCGAACTCGACCGAACGTTGGGCACGGTTTGAGGAAACACTCGACTACCTGGCTGCCGCCTTTGGCCCGGGGCGCTCCCGTTACCAGGGCCGGTACTACAACCTCGACGCGGAGGTCAAGCCCAAGCCGATCGATATTCGGATCGTGATCGGGGGCAGCGGGAAGACCCGCACCCCGCGCCTGGCAGGCGCCCGGGCCGACGAGTACAACTTCTTCGTATGCGCACCTGGCGAAGCGCGATCGAAGATTGCCACCATGCGCGAGGCCGCCGGTGACCGCCAGGTGGAGGCCACGGTCATGGGTCCGGTGGTGGTCGGCCGCACCGAGGCGGAGTACCGCACCCGGCTTGCCAATTTCGCCGAGCAGTTCGGGAATGGGCGAGGGCCTGACGAGCTCGAGATGCGCTGGAAGGAGTCAGGGATGATCTTCGGCACCCCCGACCGGGCGGCCGAGGCCGTGGCCGCCCTCGATGACGCCGGGGTCGATCGGATCTACCTGCAATGGCTGGATCTGGCCGACTTCGACGGTCTGGCCTCGACAGTCGACATCGTGTGCGGCTGATGGATCTTCCTGACGCGAGCCGACGCCTGATGTCGGACACCCCGGAGTTCGCCACCAAGGTCAGGATCTTTTCCGAGGGCACCAAGACCGCCGAGGACGCAGCCGCCGCTATCGGTTGCCCGGTGGCGGCCATCGTGAAGTCACTGGTGTTCGTTCTCATCGACGATCGAGGAAATGAGGAGCCAGTCGTGGCCCTGGTCCCCGGTGACCTGAGGCTGGATCCCAACTCGTTGGCCGCGGCAGGCGGGGCAACCGGGTCGCGCCGAGCCTCTCTGGAGGAAGTGCGTGAGGCGACCGGATACTCAGCTGGGGGCACCCCGCCGTTCGGGCACGTCAACACGTTGCGGGTGTTTTCCGACCCATCGTTGCGTCGCCACGATCCGGTGTGGGCCGCTGCGGGTACCCCCACCACTGTGTTCCCGATCTCGCTCGAGGACCTCGACCGCCTAGCGAGCCCGGTGTGGGCCGAGATCGCCGAACGCTGAACCCCCCATTTCCCCTACATCCGTAGTGCAAATACCATTGAGCCCAGTGAGCGAGCCCACACCCCTTCTCCAGATCGAGAATGTGCATGCCTCGGCCAAGGACGTCGAGATCCTCCGCGGCGTCGATTTGGCGGTGAATCGCGGGGAGATCCACGCCCTGATGGGGCCCAACGGCTCGGGAAAATCCACCCTGGCATCGGTGTTGATGGGACATCCCGGATACAAGGTGACCAAGGGGCGAATCCTTTATCGGGGTGAGGACATCACGGCCGCTCCCCCTTACCAGCGTGGCGCGGCCGGGATGTTTCTCGCCTTCCAGCACCCAGAGGCAATACCGGGCGTTTCCGTGATTCAGTTCCTCCGCCAAGCGCTATCCAACAGAACGGGTGTCGATCTCACAGTGTTGGAGCTACGACTCAAAGTGATGGATGCGATGAAGGAGCTTGGTATGGAGTCCTCCTTCGCCGATCGGTATCTGAATGAGGGTTTCTCCGGCGGGGAGCGAAAGCGCAACGAGGTGTTGCAGATGGCGGTGCTCGAGCCCGAGCTGGCGATCATGGACGAGACCGACTCAGGGCTTGACATCGACGCCCTCCGCACCGTGGCCGACGGAGTCAACAAGCTCACCGGTCCTGACCGTGGTTTTCTGATCATCACCCACTATCAGCGGCTACTCGACTACGTCACGCCGGACCGGGTGCACATCTTCATGGACGGCCAGATCCTCGAAAGCGGCGGGCCCGACCTGGCTGTCCGTCTCGAAGAGGAGGGATACGATTCGTTCCGGAGTGTGTTGACCTAACTGTGATCGATCTATCGCACCTGAAGGCCGACTTTCCCGTTCTCGGTGAGGGCGTTCACTTCCTCGACTCGGCCGCCTCATCCCAGAAGCCAATCCCTGTGCTCGAAGCCATGGACCGATTCGCCCGAACTTCCTACGCAAACGTTCACCGTGGCGCCTACAAGCTTTCGGTCGCCTCCACTGATGCCTTCGAAGCTGCCCGGAACCGGGTGGCTGAATTCATCGGCGCCACCGATTCCAGGGAGGTCATCTTCACCCGGGGTGCCACCACCTCCATCAACACGGTCGCCTTCGGCTGGGGTCTGGAGAATCTCGAGGAAGGGGATCGCATCCTCTCCACCGAGATGGAGCATCACGCCAATCTGGTCCCGTGGCAGATGGTGGCCAAGCGCACCGGGGCGATCCTCGATCACATCCCTGTGACTGACGATTACCGGCTGGACCTCGACGCCTATCGGGAGAAGCTGGGGCCTGACGTGAAGGTCGTCGCCGTCACCGGGATGTCGAACGTCTTGGGGACGATGCCACCTGTCCGCCAGATCGCCGATTTGGCACACGCTCACGGAGCGCGGGTGGTGGTCGATGCCGCCCAGTTGGTTCCACATGCATCGGTGAATGTGGTCGACCTCGGCGCCGACTTCGTTGCCTTCTCCGCCCACAAGATGTTGGGGCCAACCGGGATCGGGATCCTGTGGGGGAAGATGGAGGCTCTGCAGGAGACCGAGCCTTTCGAAGGGGGCGGCGAGATGATCTCCGATGTCACCCTCCATGACGCGACCTGGGCCGACATCCCTCACCGATTCGAGGCAGGGACCCCGCCGATCATTGAAGCGATCGGTCTCCATGCAGCCATCGACTACCTCGACTCGATCGGGATGGACAAGATCTTCGAACACGACCGCGAGCTCACCGAGATCGCCCTCGACCGGCTCGGCGACGTTCCCGGGCTCATGATCCAGGGCCCGCCCAACACAGTGGACCGTGGGGGCGTCTTATCGATGACGATGGACGAGGTCCACGCCCACGATCTGGCGACGATCCTGGACGAGCAGGGAGTCTCGGTGCGCTCCGGCCATCACTGTGCCCGGCCTTTGATGCGCAAGCTGGGAGTGGCTTCCACGGCTCGTGCCAGCTTTTACGTTTACAACACAGAGGAGGACATCGACGCCCTCGTGCTCGGCCTCCGGCGGGCGGGCGACTTGTTCGGAGTCGGTCGATGAGTCTCGAAGACCTCTATCGCGAGGTGATCCTCGATCATTACCGGACCCCGCGAAACAAGGGCCATCTCGACTCTCCCGACGCCAAGGCCCAAGGTGTGAACCCGCTCTGCGGCGACGAGATCACCATCGAGCTCACCTTTGACGGCGACACCGTCGACTCGGTGGCGATCGACGGCCAGGGCTGTTCCATCAGTCTTTCGTCGGCTTCGATGATGAGCGAAGCGATCAAAGGCAAGAGCCGCACCGAGATCGACGAGTTGACCTCGAAATTCCGCGGCCTGATGTCCCTCGACGATGGGACAGACCCGGGGCTCGACCCCGATCGACCGGGAGCCGCGCTCGGTGACCTCGAGGCACTCCAGGGGGTTCGTCAATATCCGGTCCGAATCAAGTGCGCCAGCCTGGCCTGGAACGTCCTCGGCGAAGCGCTGGCAGAGCCGTAGGCGTCGGTTGTCCCCTGCGTAGCCCCTAGGCGATCCCGCCTTCGGTTAGCTTCTTGGGATCGAGGGCTCTGTCGAGCGCCTCGGCCGTCATCAGACCGGACTCCAACACCAGTTCACGGATGGAGCGACCGGTGGCAAGTGACTCCTTAGCGATCCTGGTCCCGTTGTCGTACCCGATGTGCGGGTTGAGGGCGGTCACGATGACCGCGTTTCTCTCCAGCAGGGCCAGCGCCCGCTCCCGGTCGGCTTCGATGCCTTCGACACATTTGGCACGGAACGTGTCGGCTGCTGCGGCGAGGATCTCGATCGACTCCAACAGATTGTGGGCGATCACCGGCATCATCAGGTTGAGCTCGAGGTTCCCGTTGGCACCTCCCCAGGTGATGGTGGCGTCGTTCCCGATGACCTGGGCGGCGACTTGCATCACCATCTCGGACATCACCGGGTTCACCTTTCCCGGCATGATTGAAGAGCCTGGCTGTAGCTCTGGGATCCGGATCTCGCCCAGACCCGAGCTGGGGCCTGAGCCGAGGAACCGGATGTCGTTGGCGATCTTGAAGAGCGATACGGCGACCGTTTTCAGTCCACCCGACGCCATGACGGTCGCGTCTTTGGCGCCTTGAGCTTCGAAGTGGTCGTCGGCCTCGCGAAATGGGTACCCGGTGCGATCAGCCATAAGGGCGATCACCGCCGTGGCGAACCCGGAAGGGGCGTTGATCCCGGTACCCACGGCAGTGCCTCCCAAAGCCAGCTCCTCCAACTCGGGGAGGACCTTGGCCAGCCGCTCCGAGCCCTTGTCGACTTGAGTGGCCCAGCCGCCGAACTCCTGGCCGAGCGTCACCGGGGTGGCATCCATGAGATGAGTTCTGCCCGACTTCACCACGTCAGCGAATTCCTTGGCCTTGGCGTGGAGCGAGGCGGCCAGGCGGTCCAACGCCGGGATCAGCTGCTCGCGGATTGCGGCGACCGACGCGATGTGGATCGCCGTCGGGATCACGTCATTCGACGATTGCCCGAAATTCACCTGATCGTTGGGATGAACCGGGTCTGCCCCCGACGTCAGCAATTCGGTGGCGCGGGCGGCGATGACCTCGTTGACATTCGTGTTGGTGGAAGTCCCCGAGCCCGTCTGGAAGATGTCCAGCACGAAATGCTGGTCCAGGACTCCCTCCATGACCTCGTTGGCCGCTTTGCGAATGGCTGCACCACGCTCGGCGTCCATATGCCCGAGTTGGGTGGCGATCGTCGCCGCGGAGCCTTTGAGCAGTCCCAGGGCCCATATGAAACGACGCCCGAACCGAAGCCCGGAGATGGGGAAGTTGTCCACCGCACGCTGGGTGGAGGCTCCGTAGTAGGCGTCGTGCGGGACCTCGACCTCACCCATCGAGTCATGTTCGATCCTGTGTTCCACGCCTGTCCTAGCTCCCTCTCGAGCGTCCGACTTTACGGTAACGGTCTCCGCTCCAGCAGGTGCCGGGCATCGTCATAGAGTCGATCCAGCCTGGGTTTGAGGCCCCCATCCCCGTCGAGCGCCTGCGCCGACCACAACAACAAATCGACAACGGCGTGAAAGTCGCCAAGGTCGATGACCTCGGGCAACGGTGTCGGTTTCCCCGACCCGGCCTCGACCTCGTCCAAATTGCCCATGTTGTGATAGTTGCCAAGCGGCAGACAGAGTCCAGCGGCGCGGTATCCGTAAACCCCGAAGGCAGTCGCCTCACACGAGCCACCCGCCATGAGTCGCCGTTGATGGGGCAATCCTCGTGCGGCGGCTGCCCAGCTGATCAGATTGGTCATCTCCTGGTCGAACACAGTGGAGGCGTCTCCCACTCTGATCACAGGGCCTCCCCCGACCGGAGCCTGTGTCGAGGCTCGGGAAGCCTCTATCGAGAGAAGTCGGGCGTCCCTGGCGACGGTCCCCGCTTTCGCAGCGTGTATCGCCCCCACGAAACCGATCTCCTCCGCCCTGGTCAGGAGTACCCCGAAATGCCTGAGAGCAGGAATTGCACGCGCTCGATCGAGAGCGGCCAGCGCAGCGGCGCAGCCTGCTAGGTCGTCGCAGGCAGGAGCCGAGAACAGCCCAGCACTAGCTCGCTGCTTCGGGAACGACCAGCGGGCGATGTCTCCCGGCCCCACCACTCGACGGCTGGCCATGCGAATGAGACCGATGCCGGTTTTCGGGTCGTGGGCGGCCACCATCCCTGTAACGCCGGATCCAGCAGTCACGAACTCCACCTTGGCCCCCACGAAGTACTCGGGTCGGACTCCGCCTCGAAACTCGTAAGAGACGTCCCTCTCGTCCATCGAAGTCACAACGAACGCCGGATGGTCCATATGGGCCACCGCGACCACCGGGGGCCTGCTTCGACGGCCCTTTTGGGTGATCAAGAGGTTCCCCCCGCTGTCGGTGGTGACCTTCAGATCCGAACGCCGTTGTGCCCAGGTTCGTACCCAGGCGACGACGGCATCTTCTCGGCCCGAGGCAGTGGGAAGGTTGGTGAGGGCGGACAGCCAGCCCTCATTGGTCGACCGGTCGGCCATAGCGATTCAGACGTCGAACGGGGTGTCGGTGAAGAAGTCGGCAGCCTTGCGCACCGGTTCGCCGGCCGCCCGCTGAATCCCGAGACGATTCCGCACCGACTCGTAGCCGCCGCTGTCGAGCTCCCCGGCCAGTTCAGCCCCACCGGAGGCGACAATCCGGCCATCGATCATGACGTGGATTCGATCGGGCATCAGATAGCGCAGGATCCGGCTGTAGTGGGTGATCATCACCACCCCCAAGTCGGGAGAACGCATCTCCTCGACCGCTTCGGATACCTGCTTAACCGCATCGATATCCAGACCCGAGTCGATCTCGTCGAGAAGAGCCACTTTGGGGCGGAGCACCGCCATCTGGAATATCTCGGAGCGCTTCTTCTCCCCACCCGACAGATCGTTGTTGAGCGACCGGTCGAGGAACCGGGTCGTGTCGAATCGCTCCGCCTCTTCCTCGATTCGCTTGGCGGCTTCCTTGGGCTCGACCCCTCGCTCGTCGGAAGCCTCGAGCAGGAACTCCCGCAATCGGACGCCAGGAACCTCGGTCGGGTACTGGAAGCTCTGGAGAAGACCGAGTCGGGAACGTTCGTCGACGCTCAGGGAGAAGAGGTCGACATCGTCGAGAGTCGCCGAGCCCCCCACCTCGTATCCAGTCTTGCCCGTCAACACATGGCACAAAGTTGACTTACCCGAACCGTTGGGGCCCATGATTGCGTGGATCTCCCCGTAGGGAACCTCGAGATCCAGGTCCTCGAGGATCTGCTTTCCGGCCACCGCAGCCGATAGGCCCTTGATTCGCAATGCCGTGCTCATGAGTCCTCCAGGAACAGATAGACGTTCCCGTCCTCGATAGTGATCTCATACACCGGGACCGGTTGCGTGGCCGGCAACGACAACGGCGCTCCGGTCCGGAGGTCGAACTCGGACCCATGACGGGGGCACTCGACCTCGGTGCCGTACACCTCGCCCTCCGCCAACGAGGCCTCGGCGTGCGAGCAGAGATCTCCGATGGCAAACACCTCGTCGGCCACCCGGAACACGGCGACCCTGGTTTCGCCGACCGTCACTCTTATTCCACGATCCCGGGGAAGGGTCTCCAGCGCTCCCAGCTCCACCTTCATGCCACCCGTCCTTCTTCCTGGGCGGACACGAACCTGCGGAAGACCTCCTCGGACACCGGGGCTCCAACCGCCTCGATGGGAAGCCGGTCGATCACCTCCTGGAAAAACCCCCTGATCAGCAAGCGCTCGGCCCGTTCCCGGGTCAGCCCTCGACTCTGGAGGTAGTAGAGGTGTTCCCCCTCCAGGGGCCCCACTGACGACGCGTGACCACAGACCACGTCGTTGCAGAGGATCTCGAGGTTGGGAACCGATTGGGCCTTCGCATTCTCGGAGAGCACCAGGTTGCGGTTGGTTTCGAACGTCGAGGTCCCCCTGGCATCCTTCTCGATCCGTAACAGGCCAGTGAACACGCTCTGGGCGTCGTCTTCGACCGCACCTTTGAGAAAAACGTCAGAAGTCGTGCTCTTTCCCTCGTGGGTGATGACCATCCGGTAGTCGAGCGTCTGCTCCCCCTCCCCGAAGTAGAGCCCCAGCACTTCCGAAGAGGAACCGTCACCGGTCAACCTCACACCGAGATCGAGCCGGCCCAGTTTGGCCCCGAGGCCCACTTCCCCGATCCGGGCGGTGGCGTCACGGCCCAGAGTCACCCTTTGGTGGACGACTGAGGTGGCGGCGTGGTCCAAGCTCTGTACCGCCAGATACCGGAGCCGTCCGCCGGCGGCGACCTCGAGATCGATTTCGGGGACCATCAGCAGCCTGGCACCGTCGGCGGAGCGGTATACCACCAGGACGCTGGCCTCGGCGTTCTCTCCTACCCGCACCACGACATGGGGGAATGACGCCGACTCCGCGGTTACCCCCTGGATTTCAACTATCAACGGGTCGGTCATGACCGTTCCCTTAGGAACATCGATGAGAACCCCATCCGTGGCGAAGGCTGCGTGTGCCGCGGTCAGCTTGTTGTGATCGACGGGCACGAGACCCCCCAAGTGCGGGGCCTCATCCAACTCACTGAATCGCTTGACGATGTCCCCAGAGGACGTCGCTGCGAGAACCGCGCCGTCGACAATGAGGGCGCGACCCGAATCTTGGCTGACCGAGCTGAGAAAAGGGCTGGGGCCCAACGGGGCACCCGGTTCGTCGACTGCGGCCAGGCTGGAGAAAGGAGTGTCGAACTCGACGTAGCGCCAATCTTCCTCGGCGCCCGTCGGCTCCTCGAGGGCCTCGAACACCAGATGGGCGGCCAGCATCTGCTCCCGCCTCCAGGGCGGGGCGGCGGCGATCAGCTTTTCGAGGTTCTCGGAGTCAAACGAGGGCAAAGACCTCTCCGGGTGGGACCCTGCGGATCGTATTTCACCTATGGCGCTAGTGCCAATTACTCCGCCGGCCCCAGCGCCCCGGTGGTGACGTTCGATTCCGCGTTCCACAGCATCCACCCCAACCCGTACAGCTCAGCCGAGTCGATCTGCGCCCTGACCTGATCCTGGGTATACCCAAAGTCCTGCAGCCAGGGGCGAACCACCACATTGCGAGCCAATCGCCCCAGCCCATCCTCGAGTGCGTTGGAGACCATCGGCCCCGGATGGTCGTTCGGGTTGTCGAATCCGTACCAACCGGCGTCGTAATGCGACGGGTACACCATGGGTGAGACCACGTCGACTATCTGAGTCACATCCGGCCAACGCTGCCCGATGCCTCCGTCGTCCTCGGCCCCCGTCGTGAACCCGAAGACATCGGCCCCGACCGCACAACCCATCGGGTGTAGCAACGCGATCGCCTCATTGAAGAAGGAAATGATGGTGTCGATCCTCACGTCTTGGGTACTGCCGCCGTCAAAGACGGTCGTCTCCGATCGCTGGTCGGGGAAACGGACATAGTCGAACTGGATCTCGTCCACTCCCATTGCGCACGATTCTGCGGCAAGCGACAACGCGTAGGCACGGGCATCGAGATCAGTCGGATCCAAGAAATACTGTCCCCGCGACTCAAAGGGGGCGTCGGTCGCCGAATCCCACACCGCCATCTCAGGCTTTCTAATCGCCGCCGTCGGGTCGTTGAAGATGACGAGTCGCCCTATGAGATAGAGACCTGCCTCTTCTGCCCGCCTCGACACCTCGGTCAGGTCGTACAGGTTCCTGATGGCGCCCACCTCGCCAGCCACCGGATCCTGGCTGTTGTACCAAACGAGGCCCGTCTCGTCCTTGAGGTCGAGCATCAGGGCATTGAGCTCGGTGGTCTCCGCCATCTGGATGTAGGTGTCGAGGTTCTCGGCGGCAGCCTCGCCTGTGATGTGCACCGCGCGAGCGGCGAAGGGCAAGAGCTCGACACTGGTCTCGCCGGGGCCGCCGTCCCAGACGAAGGTGGTGTCGATCCAGGCCGGGCGCGAGACCTGAATCGTCCCTGGTTCGGCTCCGCGGATGGTGAACCCTCCCTCATCGTCACTGACGCCCCTTGCCGGGCCAGCGATCACATGGGCCGATTCCACAGGGATCCCGGCGCCGTCGACAACCTTTCCCCTGAGGATCCGAGCCTTGAGAATGGCATCGACAGTCCCTTCTGGGCGCTCGGCGATCGGGAGTCTGAGGGGGACGTGACCGGGGGCGCTCACCTCGAGGACGGTCTGCGAAGACCACTCCATTTCGACCAAGCCGTTCTCGGCACTGGTGCCGACCTGACGTCCGCCGACGTCGACGAACGCCGACGCCACCGGAGCACCGGAATCATCGAGCACACGCAACGTGTAAGGAGTTGCCCGACCGAGCAGTGACCATCCAGCCCACACTGCCCAAACGATGGTGAACGCCACCAGCAAGCGGAACTGGGTTCGGCGCGACACTGAGAAATGGAGGTTACCCAGGGCAAATCAGTAACCCGCGATTTTGGTTTGCCAGATTCACCCAGGAGGGTTAGTTTTCAACAGGGGTTGTTGAGGAGGTCAGATTGGGGAAGCCCATCAGGGCCAGTGATGCGAGACCGGAACGGGGCTCAGGTCCCGGTGACACGGTCGGTTTATACCTGGATGAGGTCTCTGCACACCTCCTCCTGACCGCCGAAGACGAGGTCCATCTCGCCCGTTCCATGGAGCGGGGCAAGAAGGCAAAGTCCCTGCTCGAATCTGGCGATTTCTCACCTTCGGAACGACCCAAACTGATGCGCCTCATCGCCGAGGGCGAAGAGGCCAAGATGTCGTTCATCCGCTCCAACCTGCGGCTCGTCATCTCGATCGCCAAGCGCTACACCGGCCGGGGCCTCGACCTCCTCGACCTCATCCAGGAGGGGAATCTGGGGCTGATACGAGCTGTGGAGAAGTTCGACTGGCGCAAGGGCTTCAAGTTTTCCACCTACGCAACCTGGTGGATACGTCAGGCGATCACCAGGGGACTGGGTAACAACGGCCGCACCATCCGGCTCCCGGTGCACATGGTCGACGTAGTCCGCACCGTTCAGGACACCAAGCAGAGTCTTCACGACAAGTACCACCGGGCGCCCACACTCGAGGAGATCTCCGAAGCCTCGGGCCTCGATACCGAGAGAGTCCTCGCTGCCCTCGAGGCGCCGGCGGAGACGGTCTCCCTCGACCGCCCTGTCGGTGAGGACGGAGATGCGTCACTTCAGGACTTCGTCGAGGACACCGGAGCGGCCAATCCCGAGGACCGGGCAGCCTCAGCCTGGCGCCGAGAGCGTCTGATCAAAGCCCTCCAGATCCTCGACCTCGAGGAGCAGCAAGTGCTTTGGTTGCGTTTCGGGCTCGACGGTGATGAGCCCTGGACTTTGTCCGATGTGGGCAAGGTGATCAACTCCACCCGAGAACGAGTCCGCCAGATCGAGGCGCGTGGGCTGGCCAAACTACGTCACCCCAGCTGCGACATAGACCTCCAAGCGTTGCTCTAAGGCAAACCCCCCTCGGCGCAGCCGTCGGCTGCGCCGGTCCCCCCTTGAAAGGGGGGACAACCCTGGCCCAGGCTCGATCCACGTTGTCCCCCTGCGCAGCGGGGGGACCGCCCGACTGAAGTCGGGCGAGGGGGGCAGTCCCCTTGAAATGGGGGACATGCCATGCCAACAGTTGCCGGCATGAGAGACAGTCGGCTAATCCGGTACGCGCGAGTCAACCGGCAGACCATGAGCGATGCAGAGCGTCTGGTCTGGAGCCACTTGCGCTACAACCGCCTTGGTGTCAGATTTCGAAGACAGCACCCGATCGGCCCTTACATCGCCGACTTCGCCTGCGTAGGCCGGAGGATCGTGGTCGAGATCGACGGATCACAACACAGCGAGTCGCAATACGACCTGGGTCGGGATGCTCAGATGAGATCTCTGGGCTGGGTGGTACTTCGTTTCTGGGCATGGGATGTTGTGGAGAACCTCGAAGGTGTGCTCGGCGGGATCGCGGATTGCCTCAATGGACGTTGTCCCCCCTGCGGAACGGGGGACCGCCCGACCTGAAGTCGGGCGAGGGGGACCGCTAGATCCGGCGCAGAGCTCTTTCCAGCCTGGCAAATCCCTCGTCTGCTTCTTCTTCGGTGAGTGACAGCGCGGGAGCGAGCCGAAGAGAGTTTCCGTACAACCCACCCTTGCCGATCAACAAGCCCTCCTCGCGAGCCGCCTCCAAGGCGGCGGCCGCCTTATCCGGAGCGGGCTCTCCCCCAGGCCCTACCAGCTCGAGACCAATCATCAGTCCCTTGCCCCGCACCTCGCCGATCATCTCCATCTCCTCGGAGAGGGGGATGAGGTTTTGCATCAGACGGTTGCCCACTTTCAATGCGTTGGTCTGCAGGTCCTGATCCAGAATGACCTCGAGGTTGGCCAGCGCCCCTGCGGTCGCCAGCGGGTTCCCCCCGAAGGTCGAGATCCCAAGGGCCGGATAGGCCTCCATGATCTCGGCAGGGGCCACCACTCCGCCAATGCTCAGGCCGTTGCCAAGGCCCTTGGCGAATGTCAATAGGTCAGGTGTGATCCCATGAGCCTGATAGCCCCAGAAATGCTCACCGGTCCGTCCCCACCCGGTTTGCACCTCATCGGAGATGAAGAGGATCCCGTGGGCATCGAGCACCTCCTTCATGGCGCCGAAGAACCCGTCCGGCGGGGTGACGAAGCCGCCAACCCCCTGAATCGGCTCGGCGATCATCGCAGCCGGCTCTCCGGCACTGGCCACCCGCAAGAGATCCTCGAGGTCGGCCACACAAGCGGCGATGAAATCCGCATCGGAGAGATGACCGAACGGGCTGCGCAGCTTGTAGCCACCATGGACATAGGTCACCTGGAATGGAGAGAAGCTGGTTCCCGACCAGGCTTTCTGGCCGGTGATGGCGATGGTCGAGTGCGATTTCCCGTGGTAGCTGCCCCGTATCGCCAGCACCTGGTTGGACTTGCGATAGGTGGTAGCCAGCATCAAGGCGGCGTCGTTGGCCTCGGTTCCCGAGTTCGTGAAGAAGACCTTGGCGTCCGGAATCCCCGAAAGCTCGACCACCTTCTCCGCCAGCTCGATCTGAGATTCGATCAGGTACAGGGTCGAGGTGTGCAGCATCCGATCGGCCTGCCGCTTGATGGCGTCGATCACCTCGGGAACCCGGTATCCGGTCATCGTGACCAGGATCCCGCCGAAGAAATCGAGATATCGATTGCCCTCGGCATCGACAACATGGCGCCCGTCGCCGTCCACAATCGAGATCGGCTGCTCGTAGTAGAGCGGGGACCACCCGGGCAGAACCTTCACATGCCTCTCGTACAGCTCGGCGTGTTTTCCCATCGGGACAACGTTACTTAGCCGTGCCGAGCCATACAGCCCGCCCACGACCCAGGGTCGTCGCTCCTAGAGCTCGACGCGCCTCAGGTAGCGGAGGAACAGGGAACGACCGCCGGCCAGGATTCGGTCGAGATCCAGGACGAGAGGCGGCTCAACCGGAACGCCTTCGACGATTCGTTTCGACACCCCGCCCACCATGACCGGCGCCACCGTGAGATTCACCTCGTCCATGAGCCCGGCGGCCGCCAACTGTGAATTGAGACCGGGACCGCCTTCGCAGAGAATCGACTCCGCCTCTCGCAAATGGGCGATCACGGCCTCGACACTCAGGTCCTCGAGCACAACGACCTCGGCCACCGCCTCGAGGGCTCGTCTGCGGTCAGGGTCCGCCGCCGGCCCGGTGATGACGATCGTGGGAGTCTCGGGTCGGGAGAACAGTCTGGCCTTGGGATCGAGATCGAGGCGGCCGGTCACGACGGCCAGTCTCGGTAGGTCCTCCTTGCCCAGCGCCCGGCGTCGCTCCAGCCGCTCTCCATCGAGCTGCACCGGCCCGTAGTTCTCGGCACGCGCGGTGCCCGCGCCCACCAGAATCACGTCGGGAACGGCCCTGAGAGCCTTGAACATCGCAAGGTCATCGTCGTCGCCCAGCCCGGATGACCGCCCCTCAACGGTGGTTGCTCCATCGACCGAAGCCACCATGTTGATCAGCACCCAAGGACGGCCCGAGATGGCCCGGCTCGACTCCAGCACCAGTCCGAGCAAGTCACCGACGATACCGGTCTGCGGGAAGATGCTGTTGAACATGGCCACCGAAAGGTAGCGATCACTCCTCGACGATCCAGGCGGTGACCATGCCGAACATCCCGGTGTCGCTCTCGACGTGATTGAGAATGTGGCAATGCCACACCCATACGCCGGCGTCTTCGAGCAGGAACAGCACCGAGTATCGCTCCCCAGGGGCTACGGCCACGGTGTCTGCCCAGTATGGATGATCGAGAGGAATCCCGTCTTTCGCAAATACGAGTTGCGGAAACTGATGCTGGTGCATCGGGTGTATCTGCAGCCCTTCGTTGAAGTAGTGAGCCACCACCCAATCCCCAACCTTGCCCACATAGGGCTCGGTCGCCGGAAAGGACTTGGCGTTGAGGCTGAGACCGATGACCCCGGCATCATTGAGCACCATCGGGATCTCCTGGGATACCTCGAGATCTGAAGGGATCTCGATTCCCGAGACCGTCTGCCCTCTGGGAACCGGCGTGTCCCCGATGATGAAGGCCCCGAACAGACCGTTGGGAACCTGCATCTGGGCGTGGTGGTGGGCGTGATACATCGCGATCGTCGGCTCGCTGGCGGTGAACTCGTAGACAAAGGTCGTGCCAGGCTCCACCAGGGGCTGTGTGATTGGGGCGACCCCATCCATGTTGTTGGGGACCTTGACCCCGTGCCAATGGATGTCCGTTCCCATAGGGAGCTGGTTGTCGAGCACCACCCTCACCCGATCGCCCACGTCGACCCGGATCATCGGGGCGGGGACCATCCCGTTATAGGTCCAGGCATCGACCATGTGACCGGGCGCCACCTCCCACTCGGTGATAGCTGCGGTGAGATGGAACTCTTTGGTGCCATCGGCGAGGACCTCCGGCTCGAGGAGCTGATTGCCCACACCCTCAGTCTCGGCCGGGAAGGCCAACATCGATTCCGTCATCACTCGGTCGAGTTCAGCCCAGTCGGCGTCGGTGCCTTCGTGGCCGACTGTGTGATCTGTCGGGGTGCCTTCCGCAACCACCAAGGTCGCCTCCATCCCTGCTTCGCGGTGGCCGGGAATCGAGCAGAAGACGACAAGAGAGCCGGCACTGAGGTCCCCCAGCTCCAGCGTCGACGACTCACCGCCACTCAGATCCGGGCTGGCCGGCCCGCCCTCCACCGTCAGGTTGTGAACCTGGGAGCCGTCGTTGACCACATGGAGGAGCACCGGGCCTGGAGCGAACTCCAGAACTCCGCTGATCGCGAACTCGCTGAGGCTGACGTGTCCCTCCTGCTGAGAAGTCTCCGCAGCCGCTGCAGCGCCCCCTCCCCGAATCGCCACCACCGCTGCCAGGATCGACACTGCCGCCCCCATAACTGCCACCAGGATGAGCAACTTGTCCAGGACGACGTTGGTCGGTGCATCGCCCTCTTCGTTTCGCCGTGGTGTCATTGGCCCAACTTAAGAACTCACAGGATCCGGCCCTAGGCGCATAGGTCCCTACATCTTGGGACTTAAGCCGCTCCCCCAGTTCGGCCAGGAACCCGATGATGAAAGGAGGGAGGAAGGTGAATCATGGATCGCATCTCAGAAGTCGAGGCCCGGCGGTTTCTCTCCGAGGCGATGGTCGCTCACATAGGAGTGCTGTCCCAAGGAGATCCCTATGTCAGCCCGGTGTCATACGTGCTTGACGACAATCGCATCCTTTTTCGCACCAAGCCCGGGAAGCGATTCGAGGCAGTCGTGGCCAACCCCAGGGTCTCGATCGAAGTGTCCCGATTCGATGACGCCACCGGCGACTGGATCAGTGTGATTATCCAGGGACGCGCGGTAGAGCGCACCGATACCGCTACGACGACCCGCGCCGTGACGTTGCTCTTGGAGAAGTACGACCAGGCGCTGGGCTCACCTCTGAATCGAGACGCGTTCCAGGCGATGGCCGACTTCCCCCACGTCGTGGAGGTGTCGATCGATGACATCTCCGGCATGGTGTCGGGGCGCGGGCTCTCGTTCCGAACCCGGCCAGGTCGTCTCTAGTTGTTCGTTCAGTACAACACCGTGGTCCAAAGACCGCTCGCAATGATCGAACAACGCCTCGACGCACTCCACGAAGATCTCGACGAATGGGCCGGAATCGCCTATCACGAAGGCGAGTCATTGCGAGCCAAGGTTGGCCCTGCCTTCGACGGTCTCGCCAAGGAGGTGCGACTGGAGATCGGCGCCCACGAAATCCATCGCAAGGGGTTGGTGTATCCCGTCAAGTGGGTTGCCACCGGTGCCAGGACTCTCTTCCCGACCATGTCAGCTGATCTGGTCCTGTCACACGTCGGCCCCACCCAGACCAGGATCATTTTCGATGGCACCTACGAACCGCCGCTGGGACCGCTGGGCAGAGCGATCGACCGAGTCGCCCTGCGCCGGATCGCCGATTCGACGGTCAAGGGATGGGTCGATCGAATCGTGTTGGCGCTCGAAGCCGAAACCGTCAGCTAAGCGGGATTTCGATCTCGACCATGGTCCCGATATCGGGACTGCTGGTGATGCTGGTGGCGCCACCGACTCGCTCAGCGCGCGCACTCAGGTTGCTGAGACCCATGCCGTGGCTCACCAGATCGGTGTCAAACCCGATTCCATCGTCCTGGACCCTCAGACGCCACCCGCTGGAGTCTGATTCGACGAGCACGTTGACATGAGCTGCCCCGGAATGACGAAGGGCATTGCTCAGAGCCTCGCTCACCAATCGCAGGATCTCGTCATCGAGCGCCTGATCTCCGGTCTGAGCGATGGCCATTTCGAGGCGAACTTCGCTCGGGTACGCCGACCCCATCCTCGACACCAATTCCTGGAGACGATCGTCGAG
This sequence comes from uncultured Acidimicrobiaceae bacterium, assembly GCA_964608055.1. Taxonomy (GTDB): domain Bacteria; phylum Actinomycetota; class Acidimicrobiia; order Spongiisociales; family ZC4RG35; genus JALYNX01. Next base: position 24,807 of record CAZSMJ010000010.1, read on the forward strand.
CTCCAAGCTTTGCTGAGGGCCGGCACGCAATTTGGAAACGTAACTCCGCAGGGTTTCCACCGCAGCGTCGAGGCGGTCCACGGAGCTCTCCAAGGTGGCCGCCGCGATCTCGTCGGTCACCTTCCCCGACACCCCTTGAAGACCCAAGCCCACAGCGAAGAGATCCTGGATCACAGAGTCGTGAAGGTCCCGAGCGATTCGTTCCCGATCTTCGACTACGGCCACGCTGCGCAACCGCTCGTGGAGGCGAGCCGTGGTGAGCGCCGAGCCGGCGATGCGACTCAAGGCCTCGATCGTGACCACGTCGGAGTCGTTAAATCCTCCCTCCTTGTCCGAGAGGTAGAGATTTCCGAACGTCTTTCCGCCGGCCACTACGGGCACGCCCAGGAACGAGCCCATCGGCGGGTGATTCGGGGGAAAGCCGTACGAGTCGGGATGGTCCCCAATCGAATCGAGACGGATCGTCGTTTTCTCCCTCACCACCGTTCCCAGGACCCCGAGCCCTTTGGGGAGCGTCCCTATCCGTGCAACGGTTTCGGGGGACATGCCCTCATGGATGAATTCGACCAGGACACCATGCTCCCCTATGACGCCCAAGGCAACATAGGGAGCACCTGTGGCCAGTCGGGCCTCTGAGACGAGTCGTCGCAAGAGCTGTTGGAGGTCCCCTGACTCCATAACCGAAGTGGCAGCCTCGATCAGGGCCGGCAGGCGGGCGATGAACTCACGCTGCGGCATCCTGAAAGACGTTACCCAGGGCTAGCGTCAGGCTGATGCCGAAGCTGCGCGTATTGCTGGTGGACGACCACGAAGTGGTCCGTGCCGGGCTCAAAGGCCTCGTCGACGCCCAGGACGACATGGAAGTGGTGGGTGAGGCGGGAAGCGCTGACGAAGGGCTGAGACGGGTCGGCTTTGACCAGCCTGATGTCGTGGTCCTCGATGTGCGACTCCCGGATCGCAGCGGCGTTGAGGCATGCCGTGACATCCGGTCGCACTTTCCCGACGTCAAGGTGCTGATGCTGACATCGTTTGCCGATGAGGAAGCCTTGATGGCGGCGATCCTTGCCGGAGCGTCTGGATACGTCCTGAAACGCGTGAAGGCCACCGACCTCGTCGAGAGCATCCGCAAGGTTGGCATCGGGGAGTCGCTGCTCGACCCGGAGATGACCGAGCGGCTTTTCGAGCGCCTTCGGACCGGGCCTAAGGACGACCCTCTGCTCGCCAAGCTCTCCAAGCAGGAACGGACGATCGTCGAGCACATCGCTGGGGGTATGACCAACCGACAGATCGCCGAGGAGATGTTCCTCGCCGAGAAGACTGTCAAGAACTACGTCTCGAACCTTCTCACCAAGATGGGTATGAGCCGTCGCAGCGAGGCGGCCGCCTACGTTGCCCGAATCGCCGGGGAACACGAAACTGCCGAGCCACCCGAGAGCTGGGACGAGACCTAGACCAGGGCGTAGGGTGGGGCCTATGGATGATCTTCTCCGCTCCACCGCCGAGCGTGCCATCGCCTACTTGGAGCAACTCGACGAGTCGCCGGTCCGTCCCGATGACGTTGACCTCAGCCCGCTGGGCGGGCCCTTCCCCGAGGGTCCCACAGCCCCTGAAGAGACCATTGCCCTCATGGATCGTCTGGTGCCTGCCGCGACCATGGGAATGGGATCGCCCCGATTCTTTGGCTGGGTTATCGGTGGCGTCTATCCGGTTGGGTTGGCCGCCGACTGGCTAACTGCGACCTGGGATCAGAACTCTGCCTCGGCTGAGGCAACGCCTGGCTCAGTGGCGCTCGAAGCAAGCGCGTTGCGGTGGATCATCGAAGCCAGCGGATTGCCGGAAACCACCTGGGGCGCCTTCGTGACCGGGACCACCGTCGCCCATGTGACGACCCTGTCTGCCGCACGGTCCCAGGTTCTGTCCGAGGTGGGTTGGGACTCGGTTGCCCAGGGACTGTTCGGTGCACCCGAGGTGACCGTCGTGGTGGGAGACGAGGTCCACCCGTCGCTGATCAAGGCGTTGGGGATCGTGGGTTTGGGTCGGGAGCGGGTGATCCGGGTCCCAGTCGACAACCAGGGTCGGATGCGCGCCGACGCCATGCCATCGTTCGAGCCGCCCGCCATCGTCTGCGTCCAGGCAGGCAACGTCAACACAGGCGCCTTCGATCCCATGTCCGAGATAGTCCCGGCGGCGAAGGAGATGGGCGCTTGGGTCCATGTCGACGGCGCATTCGGCTTCTGGGCCGCGGTTTCCCCCAAGCTCGCTCCGCTTGCGGCTGGCCAGGAGCTAGCTGACTCGTGGGCGACCGATGCCCACAAGTATCTGAACGTGCCTTATGACGCCGGCGTGGCCCTGGTGAGAAACCCCGAGGCGTTGGCGCGCGAGATGAACGTCTCCGCTGCGTATCTCATCGGTGGCGGCCAAGACCCGTTCTTCTTCACGCCTGAGATGTCGCGACGTGCCCGGGGCATCCCGACGTGGGCCGTGCTGAAGACACTGGGTCGAACCGGTCTCGTCGAGCTGGTCGAAGGAACAGTGGAATTGGCTCAGCTCTTCGCACGTCGACTTACCGAAGCGGGATTCGAAGTCCTCAACGACGTGGTCCTCAACCAGGTCCTGGTCAGTTTCGGCGAGCCCGAGGAGACCAACCGCGTGGTCAAGGCGATACAGGAGGAGGGCACCATGTTCGCCGGGCCCACGGTCTGGCAGGGACGAACGGCGATGAGGATTTCGGTCTCTTCCTTCAAGACCACCGCTGAGGACGTCGAACGCAGCGTCGAGGCAATCGTCCGATTGGCGCGATCCTAAAAGTTCGCGGGGCTAAACCCCCAGCCGCTCCCGGATGGTCGCGAGGTCGCCCTGCCAGATGTGGCTCACCAGAATCGGGTTGAACCCGAGCGTGATGTTGATGTTCAACATCGGCTGATTGGATCCGGCATTGTTGGTGTCGATTCGCTCGACGAGGGGATAGTCAGAACGAATCTTGAGCAGCATGGCTGCCTTGAGCCACCGGCCCAGGCCTTTCTCGCGATGGGCTGGGTCGACCCCGGTGTCGACCTGCCAGGCCTGGGGAGGATTGAGGACCTGATAGACGGCCTCGGTCAGCCCCACCAAGGATCCGGAGGCCTTGTGCCGGGCCACGTATATGAGAAAGTCGGTGCAGCGGCCCCGGTCGACCTCCTCCAGACCACGCCACATGTCTGGGGTCATTTCGTCGGGGTCCCTCTCGTAGTCCTCTAGCGGAGCGTCGTTCATGACGTCCTTGAGCCGGCAGTAGGCCTCGAGGTGCTCTTCTGGAATCGGGCCCGACCAGAAAAGGAGCTCATAGTCGGACGCCCGCTGTTGTGCCCGCCCCACCCATTCGTCGACCAGATCCCAGTCGACGTCGGCGAGGGAGAGACGGCTCCGCCAAGCTGAAAGGGCATTCTTCATGCCGGCCCGCTCGGCGAGCGCGGCCACGTCGGAGCCCTCCGGGATGGCGCAGGCGAAGCGGGTTCGCTTCTGCTCTTGGACCGCGTCCAACATCGGCGCGGCGATCATCCGGCCGAATCCCCGTCCTCGGTCGCTCTTCTTGACATGCAGCCAGCCAAAAGCATTGTCGAGATTCTGTTCGAGATTCATCTCGGCACCTGAGGTTCCGACCAGCCGCTCACCCTCCCAGAGGATCCAGTGGCTATCCATTTCGAAATCAGGGGTGTGACGCCAGTCGACGAGTCGCTGTTGAAAGGGCGTCGGCGGGTCGCCGGGAAGCTCCTCGTCGTCGATCTCGAGATACAACTCATGCATCGCGGCGAGGACGCTCTCCGGCGCGTTCCTGGTATCGACGAGCTCGAAACGGGTAGCCACAACGGATCGAGGCTAGGAATGTGGCAGCCAGGTGACGGCCGAATTAGATGCGAGACAGACGGGCCGAAGCGTCTTGGTCGTTGCCGACGATGCTGTCAATGCTCGATGTGGCCCAGAGGGCGACCAGCACGATGAAAAGGACCACGAGCACGATCATCACCCGCTTCGATGCAGCAGCCGTCTCGGCTTCGTTGGTCACGTCCCTCCAGGTCGGTTGACGCTGGGGCAGGCTAAACGCTGTGTGGGGAGTGAACAGAGGTTTGTTGGGGGATCGGAAGAGAGAATTGCGCCAACGGATCAGGGAGGATCGGCGCCGGGCTTGATGAAGCGGAGCCGGCCCGAGCCGAGGCTTGGGTCGATCCGGTATCCCCAGCCGTGGACAACCACGTGATGATGGAACCAACAGAGCGTGGCCAGGTTCTCGGGGTCGGTGGGCCCGCCTTCGGACCAGGGGACGATGTGGTGCGCTTCGAGACGGTATCGACTGGTGCACCCGTCGCCCGTGCATCCCCCGTCTCGGTGCAGGATGAAACGCCGAAGCCGGTTCGGGATGACCCTGGTTCGCCGACCCATGGCGAGAGGACGGCCATCGCTGGTACGGATCACCTCGAGATTGGCTGAACAGGCGATGCGGTCGAGGATGTGGGCGCCGATCGGGGTGCCGGCAGCAATCTCGGCACCGTCCTCGTCGACGAAGACTGTGATCAGAGGGGTGCTGCCAGCACCCGGTCGAGTCTGCTCACAGATCGTGGTCAGAGCCATCGCCCTTCGGTAGCCAAGACCGGGTTGAAAGTCATCGGGAAGCCTGGGGAAACTGTCGGCGACCTCAGTCAGAACCTTGTCGACGACAGCACCGGAGTAGCCGTCGAGGACCGCCCACATCCTCCACACGGATTCGTCCAGGTTGGGCTGAAGTGCCAGATATTGGGATCGGTGGGATTGGTGGCCATGATCGTCGGCGACCTGTTGGTGACGGGCTGCGATCCGGTGGAGGCCACGGATGTCGACACTCAGAAGGCGCTCGTCCAACTCGGCCTCCGGAATCCGTGACACCGCCTCGGCGCGATCGAAACTGATCTCACCCTCCAACAACTGCCTGGCGATCTCAGGCGAAGCTTCGAGACGTCTCGAAGTAGCGGTCAGTCTCCTCGCGGTCTCGACCGAGATGTCGAGACGCCCAGCCGCCCATTCCCGAAGTGACCTGCAGCCATCGGCCGTTTGTAACTGCATCGCGTCGGCCGCCATCAGCAACAGCATCTGGCGTCCCCGGCTCCGGGCGATGTTCGCTTCCTCGAGTTGAAGTTCTTGCTCGATCTGATCCGGTGTCAATCCCCACATGTCTCGAAGATACGTGGGGGGTGTGACAGATTTGGGTCAGCGCCCTCGAGTTTTCTTGGAAACTTCCTCGATTTTCTCGACCGCCTCGTCGACGGCATCGCCGATGGCGTCGGAGGCCGAGTCGGCGGCATCAGCCACATTGTCGGCGGTCTTCCCCGCGGCGTCCTTTACGGAATCCCGCGCCTTCTTGGCTGTGCCTTTCACCGCATCGGCGGTCTTCCCCGCCGCGTCCTTGACCTTGTCCATCCCATTCGCGGCGGCCTTGGGCTCGAGAAGACCGGCGTCCTTGAGTTTGGGGACCACCTGATCGGCGACCTCCGCTGCCTTCTCCTCCCCGATCCAGGGGCCGAGCTTCTCCTCGAATTTCGCTCGCGCCTCCGAGTCGGTGAGACCGGCAAATTCCGCCTTCTTGGAAGCCATCACCCTTGCGATCGCGGTCAGCAATCCTGCAAAGAGGAGGAACTTCAAGAGAAAACGGAACGGATGCCGTCCCTGTTCTTGGTTGCTCACTACTTCACCTCCTGGGGCAACCCTACACCCGACCTGAAATCAGAGTTTTCGCGCTCCGAGGCAAACCCCTTCACTCAGGGTGGCCGAAGGCGTAAGTTCGGACCTCGATGGTCCCGCGGCTGGTCGCCGGTTTGGTGGTGGTCGGTCTGGCGATTGGTGTCTGGGCTCTATGGCCCCGAGGAGAGCCCGACCCGTCTCCGGCCACAACAGTCAACGCCGTCGACAGCACCAGCTCGACCAAAGTCACCGGCGACACC
>CAZSMJ010000011.1:0-29660 GCA_964608055.1 uncultured Acidimicrobiaceae bacterium
TTCTCTTAGATCTTGTTGGTTGGGTCACAATGAACTCCTCTGGGAATGGCGGCGGCTCTGGAGACATGGCCACCAGCCGGTCGGCGAGATCTTTCATTCTCTGATCGTCGATTTCGCTCATGACAGCGACTCCTTGAGGTGCTTCCGCGCACGAGCGAGGTGACGCTTCACCGCTCCCGTGGAGACACCCATTTCTCTTGCGACTGTTTCGACTGGGAGATCAGCCCAGTAGGTGAGGAGAACGGCTGCCCTCTGCTGCATCGAGAGCCGTTCCACCGCCCTCAGGACGTCGATGTCGACTTCCTGTGGCGAAGCTGTCTCGGGGCCCGCCGTCTTCAGCTCTCTGAGTCGGCGGGAGAGGGTGCTCCGGTGGTGATCTGTTGCCACGCTGAGCACCGCTCGATAGAGATAGGCCCTCGGGTTGGTCACCTCGGGCCACTTCTTCGACGAAAAGGCCTTCAAACAGGCATCGGTCACCACGTCGGCAGCGTCAAAGGGCCCCACCAAGCCAGTCGCGTACTTGGTGAGCTCGACGGCGTACGACCGATATACCTGTTCGTTGTCCATCACACCTGTGGCGGTGATCATGTACGTGAGACGGAGCCAACCGGCGGATTGGGTGACAGGTCGCAATAGCCTGCCGTGGCGATGATCAACCCCGACTACACCGGAGGCGGTCTGGCGAATCTGGTGACGGAGTTGGAAGGCCGTCTCACCGGCCAACAGGCTGGTGTCGCTCTCCGCTCCGACTTGGCAATTGAGCTCCCGGACGCCCGCACCTACGTGTTGCTCCTAGTCGACGGTCTTGGGATCGCCCAACTCGATCATCCTTCCGCCGAAACGATGAGCGCTGCCAATCGGGGGACCCTGCACGCCCCGTTCCCCACCACCACCAGTGTCTCTCTGGCCACGGTCGCCACGGGTCGGCCCCCCTCCCAGCATGGACTGGTCTCTCACCTCACCTGGCTGGAGGAAGCGGGCGGAGTGGTCAATACCCTGAAATGGGTGGACCTGGCAGGTCTCCCCGTGGTCTACGACTACGCGTCCGTGCTCCCCAAGCACAACCTCTGGGAGCGTCTGCGCGCCGCAGGTGTCGAGCCGATCACCGTCCAACCCGGCTCTTTCGAGGGCAGCCCGTTGTCCCGCCTCCTCTATCGGGGAGCCCGTTTTGAGCCCACCTGGGACAACTCCGACCTGGTCAAGGCCACGGTGCAGTTGGCGGAGAGCGGACGGCGGTTCATCTTCACCTATGTGTGGCAGGTCGACTTCGCCGCTCACGTCAACGGTTTGGGCTCACCTGAGTTCCACCAGGCGATGGCTTTCGCGGCCAGGGTGTGGGACGACCTGGCCTCCAGGCTTCCAGCCGACGTCGCATTGATCGGCACTGCGGACCACGGTCTGGTCGAGTTCTCCGAGAAAGACAAGATCCTGGTCCGCGACAATCGGTTCGACGCGCTGCGATTCGCCGGCGACCCACGCGGGATCCTGCTTTGGGGCGACCGCTCGTTGATCGACGACTTGCGGGAGCACACCGGGGGCACCCTCGTCGACCCGTTGGGCCTGATCGGCCCCGAGCCGTCTGCCGATGCCCGACAGCGTGTTGGACACGACCTCCTGGTTCCTCCCGAGGGGAAGGTGATCCTCCCCCCCGGTTTCGACAAACGGCTCCGCTGTTATCACGGCGGACTGTCCCCCGCGGAGATCGAAATCCCGCTTCTGGTTCGTTGAACGACTCCTGGTGTATCAGGGATGCTGCCGAGGGGTAAAGGGATGGACGGCAGTAGCCCCGACTGGAGGAGACGGCATGTACCCCAGCAGTTTCGAGCCCATGGAACAGAGCGACATCGACCATCCGGAGCCAATGGAGGAACGTCGCGCCGCATCATCCTGGAAGACCTGGTTGATGGTGATGCTCGCTATCGGCGTCTTTGTCCTCGTGTTCATGCTGATGGGTGACCCCGAAGCAGCCACCGAGACGAGCCAGGTGCTGTCGGACACGCCCGCCAACTGAGTCCGGGAACCCACGGGCCGCATACACTCGGATCCGAGGCATATCTGAATGGATGAGGCACCCCGTGACGAAGACATCGACGACGCGTTCCGTGCCTTCCTGGAGGGGCTCAGAACCACTCTTCCAGGTGTCCAGGTTCTTTTCGCATTCCTCCTGATCCTCCCCCTGCAGGAATCGTTTCATGATCTGGCCCGCTCCGAACGAGTTGCGTTCTATTTCGCATTCTTCGGCTCGGCTCTCGCCTCCATCCTCCTAATCGCCCCGAGCGCTCATCAACGCCTCAGGGCGCCCATCTCCGGTGTGAAGAGACGATCAGCCCGGCATCTCCAGATAACTGTTCGGATCACCATCGTGGGCACAGTCATCTTCGCCGTGGCTCTGGCCGCCGCGGTATATCTGGTCTCGTCCCTCGTCATGGACGGAATCGGAGTCATCCTCGCCACGATCGCAGTCACCGCTCTACTCGGCTGGTCGTGGTTTTACGTGCCATTGGTGACATTCTCCGACCACAAAAAGTGATACCCGGTTGACGGCACCGACGCCGACTCCTCTTTCGTAAGCCCGAAAAGGGTGCCAACATGCACTCATCCCTTCCCCCTTCCCGTGGTGAGTGTCGGCTCTCCCACCCCCAGGACCCCCCGACTCGCAGAGCGAATCGGTTCCCAGGCGACCGTTGGCGCCCTGGCCTTCCTCGTCGTGCTTGGGCTGGGGATCACGCTGATCGTGCTGGTCAGAGAGTCCCTCGATCAAGCCCGCGATTCGAGGCGCTCGGTCGAGATTGCACGCATCTCGGATGCATCGATCGCCGTGCTCGACGCCTTACAACGAGAACGGGGCCTCGGCGAGCTCTATCTGGCCAGCGGCGACTTGGCCGATCAGGGTCATTACCAAGAGACTTTCGCGGAGACGGACGAGGCGGGAGAGGTGTATTCGGCCACCTGGCTGTCAAGCGGCGTCGAGATTCGGCAGGAGGAGCAGGGTGCGATGACCGGGGTGACAGCGACCCTGGCCCCCCTGGAACAGATTCGTTCCGCGGTGGTCGATGCCGAAGGCGAGTCACCCGTGGACCTCTACGCAGGGCTGGTGGACCCAATTCGACAAACCCTGTCCGATATGGCCCTCCTCACCAATGATGCCGAGGACGTGCGGATGAGACGCGCAGTCCTCTCCCTCCTCGACTCGTCGGCATCATTAGCCACCAGACGAGCCGCCGTGGCTCGCTTGCTGGCGGCATCCGAGGATCTGACCCAACAAGAACAGATTCAGCTGTCGTTGCTCGGTCGCGAGTCGGATGTGAACCTGCGGGCGGCCCAAGCCCTACTCAGCGGAGGATTTCGCTCGCAAGTCGCCGAGCTGGCCGACTCCGGTGAGTCGCAGGCCGTGGAGGAAACTCTGGAGCAGATAATCAACCAGACCGATCTCGAAGTCACGCCCCAATCGTGGTTCGCAATAGCCACCGCGGAAATCGACCTCGTGCTCGAACAGGCGATGAGGCTCAACGACGAGGTGCGGGAACGGGCTGTCCAAGGGATCGCCGACGCCCGCCGCGCAGTGACCATGACGATCACATTGGTCGGCGCCCTGTTCGCGCTCTCCATTCTCGCGGCGTGGAGCGCGATCACTGCGAGCCGGGAGCGGGCCAAGGCACTCGCCGAGCACCGCGACCTGGTCAACGGCCTGTTGCGGTGGTTCGGCAGTGAGTCCCTACCCTCGGTCGACGGGTTGGAGATGGAGGTTCGGTACCGGCCATCAGCGACCCGTGCCGGAGCGGGTGGGGACTGGTACGACGTGTTCTTCGACGCCAGCGGCGACCTCGCCTTGGTCATGGGGGACGTATCGGGTCATGGCTCGCAAACCGTGGCGCACATGGCGGAGATGCGCAACACTCTGCGCGGCTTGGCCCATGCCGGCGTGGGAGGCCCGGCCCGTCAACTCGAAATCATCGATCAAACGATCGAGACGACCGAATTGACAACGGTCTTCTACGCCCTGATCTCAGCCGCAACCGGTGGCCTGCGCTACAGCAGAGCGGGGCACATTCCGGCCATCCTCTGCCAAGCGGATGGGACAGTCGAGATCCTCGATGAGGGCTCGGACACCCCGGTCGGGATAACAGCGAACGGCATTCGGACCGAAGCCTCTGTGACTCTCGCCGAGGGTGACCTTCTGGTCATGTTCACTGACGGGTTGATCGAGGAGCCGGGTCGCGACGTCTACGAGTCCTTGGACGAGCTCATTGCCCAGGTGGCCTCGCACAACGGGAGCCTCGAGGGGCTGGCCGACCAGCTCATGTCCAGCCAACCGAGCCGTGGCACGGGGGATGACGCGTCGATCCTCCTGGTACGGATTACCGCGGCCGGCGCTCTAACCGTCAGCCAGGAGGGTTTGACCCAGACCGGTGATCTCCAGGATTCTTGAGACCGCGGTCGAGGGGTTGACGAGAGTCAGACTCCTGCCCTCCCCGGCACATCGAGAGTGGGCGGCCACCAATACACGGAGCCCCGTCGAATCGAGGAAGGTGACACCATCGAGGTCGATTGTGATGTCGACCCCTTCCTCCCCAGCCAAAGCCTCTTCAATTGCCGACTCGACCTGGGGCGCCGCGGCGAGATCGATCTCACCGGTAAGGCGGACGGTCACTCGCCGGGCGTCTCTGTCGACTGTGTAGGTGAAACTGGTCGTCAAACCCCTCGGACTCCGTCTCGAAGGGCGCGGATAGTAGCGCCACCGTGAGGTATGAACCCGATGAGCCAGGGGAAGGCAGATCAGAGCGGTCCTCGAGAGGAGGCCCGCCATCCATTTGCGGATAAGGAGGTTCCGAAATGACTGATTGGACCCAGAGAATGAAGGACGACGGCCACTGGCAGCGCTTCAAGGGCTCAGTTCGTGAGCGCTGGGCTGACCTGACCGACGACGAGATCGAGCAAGCTCGGGGAAACCTGGATCAGCTCGTGGGAGCGATCAAGGCGAAGACTGGTGAGGGCGCCGCCACGATCAAGGACGTTCTCAGCCGCCTGAATGCCTGAAACTCACCGGTGACTGGCTGCGACTCGTGTCGGAGCGAGTCACCAATTCCGGAACCTTCGAAATCTCAACCCAAACGGTGCAAACACCGTTGGTTTCGATTCCCCAACTGGCCGCGATGCGATCAACGATCAGGAGCCCGAGACCGCCGCTTCTCAGGCTGGTCATCGCGTCGAATCCCGTGCCCCAGTCGGACACCTCGAGACGAATCCGCGAGTCTGAGAGCTTCATCTGCATCTTGATTGGCTTGGTGCTGAACGAGTGGCGCACGCTGTTGGTCACCAACTCAGAGACGACCAGGACGACATCGTCGTAGCGGGGCTCCAACTTGGGTCGGAGCTTCGACATCCGGTCTCGGGCTTTGGCTGGTGCCCGGTCATCGGCTTTTAGGACTAGACGCATATCGTTCACAACTGCTTGGCGCCTGGTGAGGGAGCCGAATCGGGTCATAGGTGACAAATTTACCGCCTGACCTTCCATGATCCTGGGTTCCCGGGATCTGGGTTCCCGGCTCCTGCCTGGCGCGGCTTTTATGTCGTTGACTACCCAACAGGCCTATTGCCTAAACGTCGCTGACCATCCGACAGCCTCCGACCGGTGTGGTTGCCAGGCGAGTCGTCGTCTCCATGTTTCCTTTTCGGTCAATCGGGTATCGATTCATCATGAGCATCAAGTACGGCCTAACCCTGTCCAGCGAAGAACATCCGCCTGGACGTTTGGTGGAAATCGCAGTCGCGGCCGAGGACACGGGCTTCGACTTCGTTTCCATCTCTGATCACTTCCATCCATGGATCAGTGAGCAAGGTCACAGTCCCTTCGTTTGGTCGGTTCTGGGGGCCATTGCCGCGGCGACGAAGCGGGTCGAGGTCGGGGTGGGAGTCAGCTGTCCCATCATGCGCATCCATCCAGTCGTCTATGCCCACGCCGTTGCAACCACCGCTTCCCTCCTCGAGGGTCGTCTCAGTTGGGGTGTAGGCACCGGAGAGGCACTCAACGAACACGTCACCGGAAGGCGCTGGCCCCCGAGCGATAGGCGTCTCGCGATGCTGGAAGAGGCGATAGAAGTCATCAGACGCCTCTGGAACGAAGACAGCGTCACCCATCACGGCACCCATTTCACAGTCGAGGACGCCCGTATCTTCGACAAACCCTTGGAGCTGCCACCGATTGTCGTCGCCGCTGCCGGCCCCGAGGCTGCGGAGCTGGCCGCCCGCAGCGGAGACGGGCTTTGGACCACGGGCCTTGAGCCGGAGGTGATCAAGACCTACTTGGACGCCGGAGGCATCGGGTCCGTTTGGGTTCAACTCTCACTCTGTTGGGACCCGGATCAGGAGAAGGCCCTGGACCGCGCTCATCGGGTGTGGCCCAACACCGGGCTTCCCGGTCAGCTGGCACAGGATTTGAGGACGGTGCTCGATTTCGAACAGGCAGTAACGCTCGTCGATCGTGAACTGATCGAGCAGTCATTGCCATGCGGGCCGGACCCAGAGCCGATCCTGAAATCGATCAAGAAGGCCATCGAACTCGGGGCCGATCACATCTACTTGCATCAGATCGGTGATCCCAGCGATGGATTTCTCGACTTCTGGACGGACACAATCCGGCCGGAGCTCTGATCACTGTCTTTGGACAGTCGTTGGGTCACCCCTCAGGCACCAGCTCGATTCAGGGATCACCGCCGACATCGTCGATCACGTGGCCCAGCTCTTGTCGAAGGTCCTCCAAAGTTCGGCTCAAGATCCGCGAGACATGAACCTGGGAAACGCCGATCTCCTGAGCTATTTCCCCCTGAGTCCTGCCGTCGAAGAAACGCAGGTACAACACCATCCGCTCCCGTTCGGGAAGGGTCCGCAAATGGACAGCCAACGCTCCTCGGACGGCGGCAGTCTCGAACTCGGGGTCAACATCACCCAGATGGTCGACAAGTGTGGTCTCGCCGTCTTCCCCAACAGTGCGATCGAGCGAACTCGCGGTGTAAGCGGCCCCGGCATCGAGGGCCTCCAAGACTTGCTCGTCGTCGACCTCTAGTTGCTCGGCTATCTCCGCGATCGTGGGAGACCTGCCCAGCGAGTGAGTCAGCTCGTCAACCGTCCGAGACACCTCCAACCAGAGGTTCTGGAGGGAGCGAGGCACCCGGACCGACCACGCCTGATCACGGAAGTAATGCTTGATCTCACCGATGATGGTGCGGCCGGCATAGGTCGAAAACTGGACCTCACGCTCCGGGTCGAACCGATCAATCGCCTTCAACAACCCGTAACGCGCGACTTGGACCAGATCGTCCAACGCCACTCCACGCCCTCGAAATCGGCGGGCGAGGCGCTGGGCCAGTCCATCGAACATCTCGACAAGCTCGCGCTTGGCATCGGGTTGGTCCCGCTCACGGAAGAGCTCGAGAAGTCTCGGCGCGTCGCTGTCAACCATGGCTGTCTGAAGGTTCGATCGGCAGCGTCACGAATTCCCCATCCACCAATGTGCCCGAGAACAGTGCATTGGCTATCTCGAGCGCCCCGAACTCCTCGTCCTCCCCCAAACCGTCCCTCCAAGGCCCGAGGACGAGGGTCATGCGTCCGACCATTGGCGTTGCCATCAAGGTGATGAATTCGGCGTCTCCGGCCTCGACGATCGCGGTGGCCAACTCGGAAACGGCAAGCTTGGCGTCGTCCGTGGTTTCGACGTCGAGACCAGCCACCCTGGCCACCGCCGACACGAACAGCCGCATTGTGGCGACATGATGGGGGAGGCTCGCCACCGTCAACTCGTAAGCCCCGTTGGCTGGCATTGATGAGGTCGTCAGCGGTTCTCCTCTGATGGTTCCCGCCAACGGCGGAGGACGGGCAAGGACCCGTACTATAAGAAGATGTCACCGGACGTGATCAGGCTGATCGTTCCTGCGGGCCGCGACGCTCTCAGTGTGTTGCGCACCATGGCGGGGAATGCGGCACGATTGAGTGGGCTCGGTTACGACCGCGTGGAAGAGGCACGTCTCGCAGTCAACGAGGCAGCTGCAGTGCTGATAGCCGACGGGCAGTCCTCATCCCTCCAATGCGAGCTGTCGAGTGAGGGGACACGGCTCCGGGTGGACTTGGTCGCGGAACCTGGCCCCACCCAGTGGCCCCCGGTGGGCTGGGAGGATTCGCTGGAACACGCGGTGCTCTCGACGGTGACCGACTGGTACGAGCTCGGCGCCGGCACCGATTCTCGAGTCAGAATCCTGCTCGGCGAGCAGGACAACTAGGGCAACCGCCCAACCACCGCGATCTGGTTTCGAGTCGAGACCAAGTGGGTACGCCAGTGCCGACCAAGAGGAAAGTAATGCCTGTCCACCGAGGATCAGACAGTTCCGGCCCCTACTACCAATGGGGAAAGACCGGGAAGAAGTACCACTACAAAGCTGGGGACGCCAAAAGCCGCAGGAGGGCCCGATCACAGGCCGATCGTCAGGCCCGAGCGATCCGCGCCTCTGGGTACAAGGGCTGAGACCAGGTCGAGCATCTCCATCAGACGCCGCCAATATCGCCGGTCCCGCGGTCTGGTCGATCATTTGCACTATCGCCGTAGTGCTAATACCTTATCGGATCGTTAGTTACCTAACGATCTTCGGTTGTTGGAGGCTCAATTGCGGCGTACGACGGCTCTCGCTCTCACCATTCTGCTCATGTTTGCCGCTTGCGGCGGGACAGGTTCCGAGCCGGACGGGCCATTGGTGGTCTACTCGGGTCGTGGGGAGGAATTGGTGGCCCCGCTGTTCGAGAGCTTCACCGAGGAAACCGGGATCGAGGTCGAAGTTCGATATGGCGGCTCCAGCGAATTGGCGGCGACCTTGATCGCGGAGGGAGAGGAAACCGAGGCTGATGTCTTCTTTGCCCAGGATCCGGCTTCGCTGGGGGCGGTAGCATTGATGATGGAGACCCTCAGCGACGCCACACTGGGATTGGTCGACCCGAAATTCGCGGATCGGGACGGGCGGTGGGTCGGGACCTCTGGCCGGGTCAGGGTCGTGATCTACAACACCGACGCCGACATCGCCCTCCCCTTGGATATCGATGACATGACCGACCCCGAATGGGCAGACCAACTCGGAATTGCCCCCACCAACGCCTCGTTCCTGGCTTTTGTCGCGGCAATGATCCTGGAGCGAGGTGAGAGCGGCACCCGTGAGTGGCTCGAGGCTCTGGCCGCCAACCAGCCTGTCGACTTCGAGGGCAATGCCCCGATCGTGGAGGCCACGGACAATGGAGAGCTCGAGGGCGGTTTGGTCAATCACTACTACCTGCTGCGACTCCGCGCCGAGGGCCTCGGTGAGCATGCCGAGAACTACTTCATCCCTGCGGGAGACGTTGGCTCTCTGGTAATGCCGGCCGGCGTCGGGATCCTGTCCGACACGGAGAAGCCGGAGGCGGCCCTGCAGTTGGTCGATTTCTTGCTGTCGGACGATGCCCAATCGTTCTTCGCGACAGATACCTTTGAGTACCCGCTTGTGGAGGGTGTCGATCCACCTGAGGGGGTGCCCCCCCTATCCGAGATCAATTCACCTGACATCGACCTGGGCGACCTCGCCGGTGTCCTCGACCTCGCCACCCGGCTGGTGGCGGAGGCCGGCCTGGTGTGACGTGACCGCCCCCCTCGCCATTCCCCGGGCCCGAGTCGGACCGGTCAAATACCGGTCAGGCCGGGGATGGTGGCTAGCCGCAGGAATCGCCCTCCTCCCCGGGTTGATCCCACCGATCAGCCTCGTTATCCAGGTGATTGGCCGAGGGACTGCCATTGCGATTCCCGCTGCCCGCCTGCTCCAACTCTTTGCGAGCACCATGCTCCTCACCATGGCGGTGACCGTCACCGCCCTCGGCATCGGGCTGGCGACGGCTTGGGTGACCACCCGCGCCGACCTTCCGTTTCGTAGGGGCTGGATGACGTTGGCGGCGCTTCCACTCGTCGTTCCTTCGTACGTCGCGGCGTTGAGCCTGATCGCTGCCACCGGGCCCAATGCAGTGCTCTTCGAGATCCCCACCCCCTACGGATTCGTCGGCGCCTGGCTGGTTCTCTCGATATTCACCGCACCCATGGTCCACCTAACTGTGATCCCGGGCCTGCGCGCGATCGATCCCGCCACAGAGGAGGCGGCGACAGGGCTCGGTGCGGGGCGGTGGAAGGTCTTCAGGACGGTCACCCTTCCCCAACTCCGTCCCTCCCTGGTCTCCTCCGCCTTGCTGGTGGGCCTGTACACGGTGTCGGACTTCGGTGCGGTGTCTTTGCTCCGCTATGACACCTTCACCAGGGCGATCTACACCCTCTACCGGGGCCAGATCGACCGCAGACCGGCAGCCACCTTGTCGCTGATACTGATGGCTTTGGCGGTCATCATCCTGGTCCTCGAGCGCCGAACCAGGGGCCGAGCCGCTCTCCATTCCCGCCGGCCTCGACGTGCAAGACCGCTGCTCAAGCTGGTGGGATGGCGTCTCGGACTTTCTCTCTCGCTCATCGGCTCGTTTGCCCTCGTGGCTCTCGGAATACCCGTCTTGGTGATGGCAGCCTCGGTCGGGCGCGGGCTCGAGGCCGGACAATCCCTCGGGCCGGCTCTCGGCGCCGAGGCGGCCCGTTCGCTCGCTGTGGCGATGGCGGCAGCCCTGATCACTGCGTTGGCCGCGTTCCCGGTGGCGATGGTGACTACCCGCCGGCCCGGGCGGCTCTCGGGCTGGGTGGAGTCGGCCGTGTGGGGAACCTATGCACTGCCCCACATCACCGTTGGCGTGGCGGCTGTGGGGTTCGCCCTGCAGTGGGCCCGTCCCCTCTATCAGACTCTGATCTTCTTGCTTCTCATCTATGTGGCGATGTTCCTCCCTCAAGCGGTCGGGGCGGTTCAGGACTCGTTGAGACGGGCAAGCCCTGATCTAGAGGATGCTTCTCGGGGCCTGGGCCGGGGACCTTTCAGCACCTTGCTCCACATCACTCTGCCTTTGGCCACGCCGGGTCTGATCGCCGGTGGTGCCCTGGTGTTCCTGAGCGCGATGAAGGAGCTGCCGGCGACCATCCTGCTGCGACCAAACGGCTTCGAAACCCTCGCCATCCGGATCTGGAGCTCGACATCGGAGGGATTCCTGACCAGGGCATCAGCAGCGGGCTTGGTTCTTCTAGTGGTGTCGATCGTGCCACTCTTCCTGGTGATGACACGTGACCTCGGCGACTGATCGCCTCGCAATCCGGGCCCGGGATCTGACCAAGTCCTTCGGCGATGCTGTCGCCTTGGACCATTTCAGCCTGGACGTGTGGGAAGGCGGGGTGGTCACCCTGCTCGGGCCTTCGGGGTGTGGCAAGACAACGGCACTCAGGGTCATCGCCGGCTTCGAGAACGGAGGAGGATCCGTCGAGATACACGGGCGCCGGGTGCTCGACGACCACACGTTCGTCCCGCCTGAGAAGCGGAACGTTGGCATGGTGTTTCAGGACTATGCCCTGTTCCCCCACATGACAGTGGCTTCCAATGTGTCCTACGGGTTGCCCAGAGGAGACCGCAGGGTTCGAGTGGCTTCGGTTCTCGAACTGGTCGGTCTCACCGGGCTGGAGAATCGGATGCCGAACGAGCTTTCCGGAGGACAGCAGCAGAGAGTGGCCCTGGCCCGGGCTCTGGCACCCGAGCCGGAGGTGATCCTCCTCGACGAGCCGTTCTCCAACCTGGACGCCAGCCTGAGGGATCGAGTGCGACGCGAATTGCGAACCATCCTCACCGAAGCCAGGACCACCGCAGTATTCGTGACCCACGATCAGGAAGAGGCTCTGGCGACTTCCGACATCGTCGCGGTCATGAAAGACGGCAAGATCCTCCAAGCAGACACCCCGGCCGACCTCTACTCGAACCCGACCAATCCCTGGGTGGCCGAGTTCCTCGGCGATGCCGACGTCATCGACTCTGTGGCGAGGAACGGCCGGGTCGACACCCTGGTCGGGGGTTTTGACACAGACCTCAACGGCAACGTTTCGGTGATCATCCGCCCTGAGAACATCCAGATCTCCCTCGGCGAGACGCCGAACGCGGTGGTGGCGGGAAGCGAGTTCTTCGGTCACGACCAACTGGTGACCCTGGCCCTCGAAGGGGGGACCAGGGTGCGGGCTCGTCTCGGCCCGCGACCGGTTTACAAGGTGGGCGACTCATGCCGGGTCCGGGCCACAGATGCCCGCGTGTTCTCCCGGGCATGAATGGCGGCCCCCGTAATTGAGATCTGCAGGGGTCACATGCGGACGTACACAACCCAATTACACCTAGCCTGCGCGTCCTAATGGATTCCTCGCTC
Organism: uncultured Acidimicrobiaceae bacterium; assembly: GCA_964608055.1. Taxonomy (GTDB): domain Bacteria; phylum Actinomycetota; class Acidimicrobiia; order Spongiisociales; family ZC4RG35; genus JALYNX01. Next base: position 12,325 of record CAZSMJ010000011.1, read on the forward strand.
GCCCTTCTCGCCGCCCTGGCCGCCACCCTGTTCGCGGTCGACCTCTGGGTGGACTATCGGAGGCGACCCCGACCGCACATTGCCGCCTATGGCATCGGGATGACGATGTTCGCCCTTGCCACCTGGGCGTTCTTCGCCGGGCTCACCTATGGCTGGACAGGATCTGGGTACCGGACGTTCTATCTCTTCGGAGCGATCCTCAACATCCCATTCCTCGCCCTGGGCTCGATGTTCCTCGTGGTCGGCAGGCGATCCGGACATGTGATGGCGATCGCCCTCGGTGCGCTGACCGCGATCTCAACCACTCTCACCACCACCGTGCCTTTCGCCAATGGGCTACCCGAGTCCGGAGTCCCCCACGAGGTGTTCGCCGACGGATTCGGTCCCAAACTGTTCGCGATCATCGGGGGCGCGGCCGGGACGACGATCCTCGTCGCCCTGGCTCTGGTCAGCATGGTTCGGTTCTGGAAGAAGAACCGGGGAATCGTCTGGGGGAATCTCCTGATCGTCGCCGGCACCCTGGCAGCCGCTTCTGGTGGCACCGGGCTGGCACTCGGTGAGAGCAGTGCTTTTGCGGTCTCCCTGCTGGCTGCTGTCACCCTGATCTGGGCTGGATACAAGGTCGCGTCGGGAAGGAGGCGGGCAAGTCTACCCAAGGCTGCGGTCTCAGCCCCCGATGTAGCTCATCTCGACGCGGGATCCGATGCTGACAGTCTGTGAGGATCGGATCTCGGAGTAACGGTCGGTTCGCTTGGACCAAACCGCATCGACGATGGGGCCCAGGTCCTCCCCGCTTCGTAGGGCATCGCGCAAGTTGGTCCCGGCGGTGGCGAACAGGCAGGTGTAGAGCGACCCTTCAGCGGAGATCCGGGCTCGGGTGCACGACCCACAGAAGGGCTGCGTGACCGAAGCGATGACGCCTACCTCGCCCTGACCGTCGAGGTAGCGGAAACGGTTGGCGACCTCACCCGGGTAGTTGGGAGGGATCGCCTGGAGGGGATAAACCTCGTTGATCGAGGAGATCATCTCTTCGGCGGGCACCACGTCGTCGAGCCGCCATCCATTGGTACTGCCCACGTCCATGTATTCGATGAAGCGGACGATGTGACCGGTGCCCCGGAAATGGCCGGCCATGTCGAGCACCGCGTGATCGTTGATCCCACGCTGCACCACGGCGTTGATTTTGATCGGGCCCAGGCCGGCCTCGGCGGCTGCGGCGATCCCTTCCAAGACTGCTCCAACCGGGAACCCGACATCGTTCATCTTCTGAAAGGTGGAGTCGTCCAGCGCGTCGAGACTGACGGTAACGCGGTCCAGGCCGGCCGCGGCCAGTCCTTGAGCCTTTCTGACCAACAGCGACGCATTGGTGGTCAGGGTCAGGTCCTGCACCCCATCGATCGAGCGAACCATCCCGATGAGCTTCTCGATTCCTTTGCGCAGCAACGGCTCGCCGCCGGTGATCCTGATCTTCTCGACCCCCCGTTCAACAAAGGCTCGGACGATGAGCGTCATCTCGTCGAAGGTGAGCAGATGGTCACGGGGTAGAAATTCGTGGTCCTTCCCGAAGACCTCTTTTGGCATGCAATAGGTGCAACGGAAGTTGCAGCGGTCAGTGACCGAGATCCGCAGGTCGCGCATGGGGCGCAGGTAGACGTCGGTCAGGGCGGTCATCGGAGCCAAGGTTATTGGAACTGGCAGCCTTTCGGAGCCTGACCGGGCCTCTGGCTAGCGTCATTGGCCGGCGTGATACTCCAGGCTTTCATAGAAATCGATCCCGCGTCGGTGATCGCACCGGTCAATCCGAGGACATTCGGATCCTTCGTGGAGCACATGGGGCGGTGCGTCTACACCGGGATCAGCGAGCCCGGGCATCCGACTGCAGATGAGGACGGTCTCCGCAGTGATGTCCTCGAATTGGTCCGGGAGATGGGTGTCACCGTGGTCCGCTACCCGGGCGGGAACTTCGTGTCCGGTTACCGCTGGGAGGACGGCGTCGGTCCCGTCGAGGATCGCCCGGTCCGACTGGATCCCGCATGGAAGACCGCCGAGCCCAACACCTTCGGCCTCGACGAATTCTCCACCTGGGCCGAGAAGGCTGGAGTGGAGACAATGCTTGCCCTCAACCTTGGTACCCGGGGTGTCCAGGAAGCCGTCGACTTGATCGAATACTGTAATCACGGCTCCGGAAGTCCCTTCTCCGAGCTCCGCCGGAGCCACGGCCGCGAACGCCCGTATGCGATTCGCACCTGGTGCCTTGGCAACGAGATGGACGGGCCGTGGCAACTCGGGCACAAGACAGCGGATGACTACGGGCGCCTCGCATCTGAGACGGCGAGGGCAATGCGAATGGTCGACCCCGGGGTCGAGCTCGTGGTGTGTGGCAGCTCGGGCGCTTCGATGCCTACCTTTGGCGATTGGGAGCAACGTGTGCTCGAGCACACCTACGAGCAGATCGACCTCATCTCGGCCCACGCTTACTACGACCCGGAGGACTCCGATTTGGAGAGCTTCATGGCGTCGGCGGTCGACATGGATCGTTACATCCAGAAGGTGGCCTCGATCTCAGACCGGGTCGGAGCCAGGAAGCGGTCACGAAAGCGGATCGACATCTCCTTCGACGAATGGAACGTCTGGTACATGAGTCGGATGGACCCGACGGCGGAATGGGACCGAGCGCCTCGGCTCGCCGAGGATTTGTACAACGTGGCAGACGCCGTAGTGGTGGGCTCGCTCCTTATGACGCTGTTGCGCAACAACGACCGAGTGGCGGTCGCTTGCCAGGCACAACTGGTGAACGCCATCTCCGCGATTCGCACCGAGCCTGAAGGTCCGGCATGGCGCCAATCGATCTTTCATCCTTTCGCACTGACCTCGAGACACGCCAGAGGCGAAGTTCTCGCCGCCCTCCCGGTCGGCCCCAGCTACGACAGCGGTCGGTATGGGGAGGTCCCTGTGGTGGACTCGCTCTCCACCCACGATCGGGAAACGGGGAGTCTGAGCGTCTTCTCTGTCAATCGCTCGACTGAGCATGCGGTGCAGCTCGCCATCGACCTCCGAGCTGTCCCCGGTTACGAGGTTGCGGAGTACCAGGTCCTGGCTGATGAAGACCATCACGCCACCAATACTCAACTCGAGCCCCACCGAATCGAGCCGAGGAAAGCGAGAATCGAGTTCAGCCAAGGGCAGGCCGAGGTCACCCTGCCGCCGATTTCGTGGAGCCTCCTCCAGCTGGTGCGGACTCCCTAACTCCCCGATCCCGGCACCAAGAATCCTCCGGCTTTCGGCCGCATGACGGGGTGGTTTCCATCTAGTGTTGAAAACGTTGTCGATATCGTTTTCGACAATCAGGACGACCCTGAGGAGACTTGGCGTGCGAGCGACGATCGGAGACGTGGCAGCCCAGGCCGGTGTTTCCATTGCGACCGTCTCCAGAGTGGTGAATGGTCGCTACGGGGTGGCTCCAGGCACTTCTTCTCGGGTGCAGGCGGTGATCGCGGACCTCGGATACGAGTCGAGTCTGGTGGCGAGGAGCCTCCGCAGTCGTCGAACCAACGTCATCGGGATCATCGTCGCCGACCTCGAACCATTCAGCGCCGAGCTTCTGAAGGGAGCTGCTCGGGCCATCCGGGGCACCGGGTATGAGCTGATCGTCTATTCCGGTGGTGGTCATGTCGAGGACGATGCCGGTTGGGAGCGTCGATATCTCTCGAGACTGAGCGGGACGCTGACCGACGGCACGATTCTGGTGACCCCATCTGTCGTCGATGTGAGCGCGAGTGGCCCAGTCGTTGCCGTCGACCCTCATGCCGGCTCGTCCGAGATGCCGACAGTTGACTCGGAGAATCTCCAGGGGGCCGTGGCCGCCACCGATTACCTGATCGAATTGGGGCACCGTCGCATCGGGTTCCTGGCGGGCCGAAGCGATCTGGAATCAGCTCGTCGACGCGAACGCGGATACCGAGAGGCTATCTCCAAGGCAGGGATTCCCTTTGATGCCGACCTGATCCGAATCGGTGGGTACACCGAAGAATCGGCGAGCTCCCCGGCACGGGAGTTGCTGATGATGACGGATCGCCCGACGGCGATCTTTGCGGCCAACGACGCCTCGGCCATCCAGACCATGCGGGTCGCCAGCGAACTGGGTCTGAAGGTTCCTGACGATCTCTCGGTCATCGGCTTTGACAACATCCCCGAGTCTGCCCTGACCACACCACCCCTGACCACCATCGATCAATCGATCCAACAGATGGGGTATGAAGCGGCCAAGCTCCTCGTCGGTCTCATCAACGAGCCCGACCGCGATCCGATCCACCTGACATTGCCAACCGAGTTGGTGGTCCGGCAGTCCTGCCGGGCCATATCCACCTGAGAGAACCCCGAGGAGGAACGAGTAGGAACTCGAACATGACCGAATGAAAACGTTTACAACCAAACCCGTAGGAAGAGCCCTCGCACCAGCGCGGGAAGGAGAAGGCACGTGAAACGAATACTCAGGAGACCGTTGGCCTTGCTGGCCATCCTGGTCCTCTTAGTCGCGGCGTGCGGCGATGGGACAGCCGACGAAACGACAACCACCGGGGAGCCAGGGGCCACAACGACCACCGGTGCCGGGGCCACGACCACGAGTGGGGCATCGGCCGAGCCGGTCACGATCGAGTGGTGGCACATCCAGAACACCGATCCGATGATGACCGTGTGGGCCGACATGGCCAACGAGTTCATGGAGGCCAACCCCAACGTCACGATCAACATCACGGTGATGGAGAACGAGGCGTTCAAGGCGGCACTGCAGACCAACCTCCAGGCGGGGGAGGTCCCCGACCTGTTCCAGTCCTGGGGCGGTGGCGGTCTGCGTGAGCAGGTCGATGCCGGATTGGTCCAGGACATCACGGACTTGTCGTCGGGATTCATCGGCAATCTCAATGAAGGCGCGGTTGGCCTGTACCAGGTCGACGGTGTCCAATACGGCATACCGTTCAACTTGGGAATGGTCGGGTTCTGGTACAACAAGGACCTGTTCGCAGAGGCCGGGATCGACGCTCCACCGGCAACCTGGGATGAGTTCCTCGAGGACGTTCAGGCCCTCAAGGACGCCGGGATCACCCCGATTGCGGTTGGCGCCGGGGACAAGTGGCCGGCCCACTTCTACTACTCGTACCTGATGATCCGCGAGGGCGGGGAGGCCGCCATGGACCAGGTGACGACCGATCTCAACTTCAACACCCCAGAGTTCATCGAGGCGGGCAACCAGCTCCAGCGTCTGATCGACATGGAGCCGTTCCAGCCCGGATTCCTGGCCGCGCCATGGGATGCGCCAGATGGGGAGTCGGGAACTATCGGCACCGGGGCGGCTGCGATCAGCCTCATGGGCCAGTGGGGCCCGGGTGCCTATGCCAACCAGTCAGGGATAGGCACACCAGAGGATCCGATCGCCGACCGTCTGCCGGCTGAGTTCGGGTGGTTCCCATTCCCGGCGGTGGAAGGCGGAGCCGGTGCCGGGACCGACGGTTTCGGCGGCGGCGACGGCTTCGCTGTGGGCAAGGACGCCCCACCGGAGGCGGTGCAATTCCTGGAGTACATCACCGGCCTCGACCAGGCGATCCGCGTCGGCGAGACCGGCACCACCCTCCCTGTGACCAAGGGCTCAGAGGTCTCGATCACGGATCCGTATCAGCTCGCGGTCCTCGAGGGACTGAGCCAGGCGAGCTTCGTACAGCTCTACCTGGACCAGTACTTCAGCCCCGAGCTCGGTGCAGCGGTGAATGACGCAGTGGCAACGCTCTTCGCCGGCACGGCGACCCCGGAAGAAGTCGCCGAGGCCATAACCAACGCGGCCGCGGGCTGATCCGTCGGCCGTAGTCTGATTGGAAGTTGTGGAGGGCCGCTCATCTGGCGGCCCTCCATCAACCTCGAGCCAAATAGTGACCACGCAGAACAACACCACCTCGGGTCGAAACCGTCGGGTCAAGGGAGCCCCTGGGATCGCCCCCTGGCCCGTGATCGTCGGCTTCCTGTTGCCGGCCCTCGCCCTGTATGCGGTCTTCGTCCTCTACCCGATCACCCAGAGCATCCGCTATAGCGGTTTCGACTGGAACGGATTGGAGCCCCTGACCAACTGGGTGGGGCTCGAAAACTTCAAGACTGCCTTCTCGGACCCGCTGTTCATCGAGGCCATCCAGCACAACGCCATCATCATCGGGCTCTCGCTGCTGCTCCAGATCCCGTTCGCCGTGGCGCTGGCAGTCCTAATCAGTCGTAATTTGAAGGGCAAAGGGGTGTTCCGAACCATGTACTTCGCCCCCTACGTGCTCTCCGAAGTCGTCACCGGTGTGGTCTGGCGTCAGATCTACCGCCCCTCAGGGCTCTTCGACCAGATCCTGGCCTCGGCCGGGGGGCAGGGCCTGACTCGTGAGTGGCTAGCCGACCCCAAGATCGTTCTCTACAGCCTCTTCTTCGTGATCTCGTGGAAGTACTTCGGATTCCACATGGTGCTGATCCTCGCCGGGCTGCAGCTGATCCCCACCGAACTGGAGGAGGCCGCCGCCATCGACGGCGCCACCTGGTGGCAGGGCTTTCGCTACGTGACCTTGCCGCTCTTGGGCCCCACAATCCGGGTCTCCATGTTCCTCTCCATCATCGGCGCCCTCCAGCTGTTCGACTTGATCTGGGTGACGACCAGGGGTGGGCCGGTGAACGCCTCCTCGACCATGGCCACCTATCTGGTCGATTGGGGTTTCCGGCGTGGGCAATTCGGATACGCCAGCGCGGTCTCGGTGATCGTGTTCGGCCTTTCCCTGATCGTTGCCCTCTCCTACCAGCGCTTCGTCCTCCGGCGTGATCTTCAAGGAGCATTGACTGGCTGACATGGCGAGCTCGATCACCGCCCCCTCCCCGTCACCGACGCGTCGATTCGGACGAGTCCTTCTCTATGTGGTGGCAATCGCGGTGCTCTTGGTGATCATCATCCCGCTCACCTTCTCGATCTTTGGTGGGTTCCGGAGCAACGGCCAACTGGCGGCAGACCCGGTGGGATTGCCTGACCCCTGGGTCTTCAACAACTATCGGACGACGTTGACCAACCCCGATTTCTACGCACAAGTCAAAAACAGCGTGATCATCGCCCTGGTGGCCACCATCCTCGTGCTTCCCGCCGCCTCCCTCGCCGCCTTCGTCATTGCTCGCTACCGATTCCGGGGGCGGGAAGTGATCTACACACTCTTCACGCTCGGTCTCTTGTTCCCGGTGGCGGTGGCGATCCTCCCCCTCTTCATCACGCTCCGTCAGACCGGATTGCTCAACAACCCACTCGGTGTCGCACTACCCCAGGCGGCTTTCGGTTTGCCTCTCTCGATCGTGATCCTGCGGCCATTTTTCCGCAGCATTCCACGCGATCTCGAGGATGCCGCGGCCATCGACGGTTGCGGGCCACTGCGCTTCTATTGGTCGATCATGCTCCCCTTGTCGCGTCCGGTGCTGAGCACAATCGCGGTCCTCACCATCGTCGGGAGTTGGAATGCCTTCCTGCTCCCGCTCCTGGTGCTGATCCAACCCGAGCAATGGACGCTTCCGATCGGGGTCAACAACATCTCGGCCCAGTACGTCACCGACACTGCCATGATCCTGGCCTACACGACATTGGCGATGATTCCCGCTCTGATCTTCTACTTCGTCGCTCAACGGCAGATCGTGAGCGGTCTGACCGCGGGAGGGGTCAAGGGATGACCGCCCTCACCATCGACGGGCAGCAGCCGCTCTACCGCGATCCGGACCTGCCGGTGCCCGAACGGGTGGAGGATCTGCTCGAGCGAATGACACCGGACGAGAAGATCGCCCAATTGGGAAGTGCTTGGATATTTCAGCTCCTCGATGGCGGCGTCCTTTCGCCCGGGAAGGCCGGGGAGTTGTTGCAGAATGGGTTGGGACACGTAACCAGGGTCTCGGGCGCGAGCAATCTCGATGCCGAAGCGGCGGCGAGAGTCGCCAACTCCATCCAGGAGTTCCTGGTGAACGAGACCCGCCTCGGAATACCCGCCATCATCCACGAGGAGATCTGCTCCGGGTTGATGGCCCGCGACTCGACCGTGTTCCCCCAGGCGATCGGGGTGGCCAGCACCTGGGAGCCGGCCCTTGCCCAGGCCATGGCCGATGTGGTTCGGGTGCAGATGAGGGCGATGGGCGCCCATCAGGGCCTCTCACCAGTGCTGGACATCTGTCGCGATCCGCGTTGGGGTCGAGCCGAGGAGACCTTTGGCGAGGACCCTTACCTGGTGGCGACCATGGGTGTCGCCTTCGTCCGCGGGCTCCAGGGCGATCAACTGACGGACGGTGTGCTGGCAACCGCAAAGCATTTCGTGGGTTACGGCGCCTCGGAAGGGGGGCTGAACTGGGCGCCGGCCCAAATCCCCGCTCGTGAGCTGCGCGAGGTGTACCTGCACCCATTCGAAGCTGTGGTGAAGACCGCCAACTTGCAGTCGGTGATGAACGGCTATCACGAGATCGACGGAGTGCCTTGCGCCGCCGACGGGGACCTCCTGACAGGTCTGCTTCGTGACACGTGGGGTTTCGAAGGCTCGGTGGTCTCGGATTACTTCGCCGTGCGCCAGCTGGCCGACTACCACCATCTCGCCGAGGACGGCGCTGGGGCCGCGTCGATCGCACTATCCGCGGGTGTGGACGTCGAGCTGCCCAGCACCGACTGTTATGGGAGCCCTCTTCTGGAGGCGGTCAGATCCGGCGCGGTCAGCCAGGGGACCGTGGACACCGCGGTGCGAAGGGTTTTGGGAGCCAAATTCGAACTTGGGTTGTTCGAGCATCCCTTTGTCGCTCCCGATGGGCTCTCCTCGGTGGTCGACACCGCATCACACCAGGAATTGGCGCGCAGAATCGCACACAAGAGCATGATTCTGCTCAAGAACGATGGCGTCCTCCCACTGCGCCCCGAAGTGGGGTCGATTGCGGTGATAGGGCCCAACGCCAACGCTGCCCGGAACATGTTCGGCGATTACACCTACCCAGCCCACATCGAGTCTCTCTTGGAGATGCGTGACAGAGAGAACGTCTTCTCCATACCCCTTCCGGACGACGCCGTGGTTGATGATCCATCTCTAAACGTTCCGACGGTGCTCGAGGTCTTGAGCGACCGATTGGGCACCAAGGTGCGCTTCGCGGCCGGCTGTGACGTCCAAACCGATTCGCGAGACGGGTTCGAGGAGGCCGTCGCCCTCGCCGCCGGGTCGGAAGTAGCGATCTTGGTGATGGGCGACAAGTCTGGGCTCACCGAGGACTGCACGAGTGGCGAGGGCAGGGACCGCTCATCTCTCGACCTCCCAGGGGCACAAGAGGACCTGATACGCGCCGTGGTCGCCACGGGGACACCTGTGATCTTGGTCCTGGTCGCCGGGAGACCGACAGCAAGCGCATGGGCCCACGAGCAGTGCGCTGCGGTCATTGCGGCGTGGCTTCCGGGCCAAGAGGGGGCGGCAGCCATCACCGATGCGCTCACCGGAGAGTTCAACCCAGGTGGGAAGTTGGCGATGTCCCATCCCCGATCGGTGGGTCAGATTCCGGTCTTCTACGGCCACAAGGTTTCGGGTGGGCGCTCCCATTGGAAGGGCGACTACGTCGATGGGCCGGTAGCACCCCTCTATCCGTTCGGGCATGGTCTCAGTTACACCACATTCGAGCTTTCGAACGTCGGAGTGACGAGCGGGGAAGTCGGATGGAATCACACAGTCGCCGTCACTGCCCGCGTGACGAACACCGGGCAGCGGGATGGGGACGAGGTCGTCCAGTTGTACATTCGCGATCCGAGGGCCAGTGTCACCAGACCGGTGCTCGAGTTGAAGGCCTTCACCAGAGTCGAGCTACCTGTCGGTGGCTCGACTCAAATCACATTCAGGCTCCCGGTCGGCCAGATCGGGTTTCACGACCACGACCTCCGATATGTGGTGGAACCGGGACGGATCGATGTCTTCCTCGGGACATCGTCGGCCGACCTGGTCGAAGCCGGCTCCTTCACCGTGGTGCCCGACCCTTCAGGCCGCCCAACTCAGAAGGTATTCGACGGTACTGTCGAGGTCAGCGGCGTCTAATTGTTGGGCGGCGCGTCACTGATGTCGGCGAGCGTCGAGCCCGTCTGGTGCTCGATTGACAGGTCACCCAGGGTCACGATTCCGACCAAACGCTCATCGTCGATGACGGGAAGCCTTCTGATCTTGTGGTCGCGCATCAGGTCGAGAGCGGTTTCGACAGACTCATCCGGCGCAATCGAGACGACTTCTTGGTGGAGGATGCTGTCCACCCGGACCTCGGCTGGATCGACTCCATCGGCAAGGGCTCGAACGACGAGGTCGCGATCAGTGACGATTCCGGCGACTCTTCCGCTCTCGTCCAGAACGATCACGTCCCCGATGTCGGCATCCCGCATGATCCGGGCCGCGTCCTCGATAGTTGCCTGACCTCGAACAGTCCGAGGGTCGGTCGTCATCATTTCATCGATGGTTTGAGGCATGGTCTCTCCTTGGTTTTTCACAATGTCCTCCTGGCTCGACTCTCAGCCCGCCCTGGCGTCGCACTCAGCGTGCTCGCAACTGCAAAACGGCCCGCTGCTCACACTGGTCCGACAGTTCTCGCTACAGAAGTGGCTGCCGTCCAGCACCTGACAGGTGCAGGGCGCATGGCTACAGAACAACTGCTCCTCCTTTGTGTGCGTCGCAAGCGACATACCCCCCATCAGTGGAGTCGAAACCGGATTTCTGGGTTTGGGGCCCGGTGAGTCGGGGTAGGCGAGACGACATGAGTGAGAATCCCGACCAACCCCACGATTTCTCGAACACAGTGATTGCCATCGTCGAGACGGCGTCACATGTCGACGCCGTGCTCGACTCACTGACCGCGGCAGGGCTGCAGGCTGAGGTCCTTCGTGGCGAGTCTGGGCGCTCCCACCTCGATGCCGACCCGGATGCCGGACTCGTCTCCAAGCTGCGACACCTTGCCCGCGCCTTCGGTGACGAGACCAGGATCCTCAACCACCTCGACAATGCCCTCGCCAAAGGAATGACCGTCATCTCGGTGGAGGTCGAACCCGACCAGGCATCAACGGCAGGCACGATTCTCGAACAACACCACGGCAAGTACCTCTGGCGGTTCGGAGAGTGGAGTTTCAACCGAATCGGAACCGGCGACGAGGCGGGTGAAGAAGAAGGAGAGGACGCTGGCGGGGAGACAACGCCGGGGAGGAATCGAGAATAGGACAACCGAGCCAGGAGATGAACCAGGCAAGGGGGGCCCCGCCCGAAGGCGGGGCCCCCCTCGTCAATTGTTGGCCAATGCCTGGTAGAGGCTGAGAACGGGCACCCATCCTTCGTGATAGTCGACCCGGGCTGTCGCCGCGATGTCACCGAGCCGGTCCCAACCACGATGCTCCAACTCGACTCGGGTCCCACCGTCGGAGGCGTTGAACCGAACCTCGACCTCCGTCGAGACGACCGGCTCCAGGGTCGGATGCCAGGCGAGCACAACACGATGTGGCGGCTCCCAAGCCAGCACCTCTGCCCACTCCCATTCGGTGCCGTCCTCTACCACCTCGAACACCTTGCCACCGGTCCACTCCTCGAACCTGACCCCGACCGCCTTGTCCTCGGCGATCGAAAACTGTCTCAACGGCCACCATTCGCCCATACGGCGGGTGAACACCTCGAAAGCGCGCTCCGGTGTTGTCGACACTTCGACCGTGCGCAATACCGCCGGAATCGTTTCGGTACTCATCAGTTCTCCTCTTCTGCGGCCACAGCGAACCGGGCCAGCGTTTCGTCCCACATTTCCTCGATCGCCCGCCGCAGTTCACCCAGCCCCGTCGAGGAGGTCGAGTAGATGCGACGAGTCCCTTCGGCTCGGTGGGTGACCAAACCGGATCTCTCCAGCACTTTGAGATGCTGGGAGACAGCCGGTCGGCTCACCGGGAGCCGTGCCGCGATCTCGCCGACCGACCGGGGCTGCTCCAAGAGAATCGCCATCACCTCACGTCTGGTGGGGTCCCCCAATGCGTCGAACTGGTCGGTGGCTAGCACGAAGCCGATTGTAAGTGACTACTTACGGTAAGTCAAGACTTACGTTGCTTTGTTCTTGGGGAACATCCTCATCTCTGAAGGAGAGAATCCATGCACCGAGCCCCCAGGGGACAATGACCAGCGGGACGATCCATCCCACCACGGGGAGCATCCACAGGACCGCGGCCACGAGGGAGCCCACGGCCACGCCACCGAACATCCCTCGCTTTCCGGGGACGAGCCCTCCGACGACAAGGACGGCCGGGGCACCCGCCACCAGGCAAAGGGCGAGGACGAGGCCCAAGGTGACAACCACCAGTGGCACAAAGATGGCGAGCAACGGAAGGCTGGCCGACGCCGGAGCGACAGCAACCACCAGGACCGCGATTCCGGCGATCAGCAACGGGATGACAGTGATCAGCCCTCCGCGCAGAAAGGCCTTGAAAGGCCTGGCTGCTGCTCTCTCGCCCGCTCGCGCGGTCCGCTCCGGCCATCCCCAGGCCAATAACAGGGCCGCCGCAGTGAGGCCGAGCACAACCAGCAACCGGGTGAGAAGACCGAGAGCGCGGATCCTGATGTTGGGTGGCACCGGTGTCTTGTGAACCACCGCGCCACCCACGGTGGCCTCGTCGAGGCCGGACGCCTCCTCAGCCGATCGATAGTCGAGGTCACCGCCGACCGAGAGCGGACCGGTGATGTTGAGCTGACCAACGCTCACATCGACGTCTCCCCGAACCTCGCCCTCGAGGGCGACCCGGCGCTGGCTGCCTTCGAGATCTCCTCCGATTTCTCCACCGGCTGTCAGGTCGAGCGCCCAGGCCACGACATCGCCGGCAACCTCCGAATCAGGACCCAACCCGGCGTCGAGCACTGCCGCCACCACATCTCGTCCAATGTCGCCGGTCACCTGCAAATCTCGGGCGCTCACCCGAAGTGATCCCCCGACCGTCCCCTCGATCATCACCTTGGGAGCGATCGCGATCACACTCCCGGTGACCTCACCGGAGATCAGCACCTCCTCGGCGGCGAAGGCAACCAGGTCGCCGTCGACCACACCTTCGACGAGGATCCGCAACCCGGTCGCGTACAGGTCGCCGGTGACGGTGTCGCCTTCGGTGATGATGACGATGTCGGACGAAGAGACCTCGGCTGCGCTTGCAGTGCCACCTGGACCGAGAAATATGCAGGTGGTAAGAGCCCCGAGAGCCAGCGCTCTATAGCGGTAACGCATCCGCGGCCAGGTCGAGGAGCGAGGCCGGAAAGATCCCCCATGCAACAGTGGCCAGGACTGCGAGGCCGAGTACCCACCGCACCGGGCCCACGACCCGAAGTCGCTCTCCCCCGCTCTCGTCCATGTACATCACGACGATGAGACGTATGTAAAAGGCGAAGGCGATCACCGAAGCGAGTACTGCCAGCACCACGAGCCATTGATACTCGTTGGCCCAGGCGTCTGAGAACACGCCAAACTTGGCGACGAAGCCCGAAGTAAGGGGCAACCCGGCCATTCCGAGCAGGAGCACGGCAAAACAGGCAGCCAGGCCGGGGCTGCGCCGGGCCAGACCCCGGTAGTCATCGAACGACGACCTGGCGCCGCTGAATCCACTGACCACCGCTACCACCGCGAAGCCGCCAACCAGCTGTATCGAATAGATCGCCAAATAGAACAGGACCCCGTCGGTGGCCCCACCCACCACGCCGGTAAGGATGAACCCGGCGTGGGCCACACCGGAATAGGCCAGCATCCGTCGCACATCTCCTTGGACCAGGGCGAGGATCGAGCCGACGAGCATCGATAGTGCGGCCACACCCGCCACCACCGGAAGCCAAGTCACGTCAAGATCGCCAAGAGCCACCAGGAGCACTCGTGAGATCGCGACGAACCCGGCGATCTTGGCCACAGCCGCCATGTAGCCCACGATCCCGGCCGGAGCCCCCTGGTAGACGTCGGGGGCCCAGGTGTGGAAGGGAGCCGCTGAGATCTTGAACCCGAGGCCGGCCACCACCAAGCCCAAGCCGATGTGGATGACCGCCGGGCTCGTCACCAGGAAGTCGGAGAAGTACTGCCGGATGTCGAGAATGGCGAAGAACCCCGTCCCGGCATAGATCAGAGCCACCCCGTAAATGAACAGCGCCGAGGCGAACGAGCCGAGCAGGAAGTACTTGATAGCCGCTTCGTCCGACTCCGCCCGTTCCCTCGTCATCCCCGCCAGGACGTAGAGGGCTATCGAGCCAACTTCGAGGCCCAAGAACATCATCACCAGGTTGTTGGAGGCGACCATGATCGAAAAACCGGTCGTCGCCAGCAGCACCAGAGCCAGGCCTTCGGCGCCTCGTCGGCCAAGGCCCTCGAAAAAGCGCCACCCGGCAAGTAACCCGAGCCCGGTTGCGATCAGCAGGGCGAACCTGGCGAACACCGCCAGCCCGTCCATGGTGATCAGATTCGAGAATGCGAGCAGGCTGGCCTCGTCCCCGGCCGCGACCGCGTTTCCTGCCAAGACCCACTGCAACCCAGATAGGACGATGGCCGCCACCAGCGAAGCGGCGCTGAGATATCCGAGGATTCGCGCCGGCGGCTTCCATTGCACTTCGACCAGAAGCACCGCCGCAGCTCCCAGGGCAAGGGCCAGGTCGGGACCGATCGCAATCCATGAGACTTCGGGAGTGACGATCATTCGCTTGCCTCCGCCACTACCACGTCAGCGATTCGTCCCGGTGCCGGAGTGACGAAGCTGGTGGTGGCTTCGATGTGATCCAGAACCGCCTCGGTCGAGGGCGTGATCTTGTCGAGGAGGACCGCCGGATAGAGACCGAGGATCAGCACCAGCACCGCCAGCGGTGCGAGCAGGGATATCTCCCTCACCGAAAGGTCACTCAAGCTGAGGTTGTCTTCCTTGTCCGGCAACCCGGTGAACACCCGCTCGTAGGCCCAGAGCAGGTAGATGGCGGCCAACACCACTCCAAATGCAGCGATCACCGCGAGCACAGGCAGCGTCGCATAGCTACCGATCAACACCAGGAACTCCCCCACGAACCCGTTGAGCCCCGGCAGTCCGATTGAGGCAAAGACCATGAACAAGAAGAACCCGGCGAATAGCGGCATGACCTTTTGCAAACCGCCGAAATCGGAGATCTGCTTGGTGTGACGTCGCTCGTAGAGCATCCCCACCAAGAGGAACAGGGCACCGGTGGTCAGACCGTGGTTCACGTTCTGGATCACCGCTCCCTGAAGACCACCAGATGTCAAGGCGAATGTGCCGAGGACGATGAAGCCAAGATGGCTCACCGACGAGTAGGCCACCAGTCTCTTGAGATCGGGCTGGACGATCGCAACCACCGCCCCGTAGATGATCCCGATCACCGCCACGATCCCCATGATCTGCACGGCGTCGACCGAGGTCTCCGGGAACAGGCCCAGATTGAATCGGAGCAGACCATATGTTCCCAACTTCAGGAGCACGCCGGCCAAGAGGACCGAGCCCGCGGTCGGAGCCTCGACATGGGCATCGGGGAGCCAGGTGTGTAGCGGAAACAACGGCACCTTGATCGCAAAGGCGAGGGCGAAGGCGGCAAACAGCAAGGTCTCCGCTCCAGAGCTGAGATCGAGATTCATGAGGTCGTCGATGGCGAACGAGGGCGCCCCGAACTGCGACGCGTGGTTGAAGGCGAGAGCGATGATGCCGGCCAGCATCAAGGCCGATCCGAAGGCTGTGTAAATGAAGAACTTGACCGCGGCGTAGACCCTGCGCTCCCCACCCCAGATCCCGATTATGAAGTACATCGGGATCAGGATCGCCTCGAAGAAAACGAAGAAGAGGAACAGGTCCAGAGCCAGGAACGATCCGATCATCCCGGCCTCGAGCAGCAGGACATACACCACGAATTCCTTGATGCGCACGGTGATGGCCGTCGATGCCCCCAGTGCGATCGGGACCAGCAGCGCCGTGAGCAGGACCATCGGAAGCGAGATCCCATCCACGCCCAGATACCAACTGATACCCCAGGGCTCGTACCAGGCCACGCGCTCGACGAACTGATACTCGGCTTTCGATTCGAATACCCAGTACAGATATCCAGCCAGCGCCAGCGGAGCCACGGCGAGAGCGATGCCGAGGGGGAGGTGGATCTCCCGGCGGCGGGAAGGGACCAAGGCGACGATCACCGCAGCGGCAACGGGAAGCAGGATGAGGGCGGTCAACATGTAGCCACCTTCAGTGGCCCGTTGACCGTTGACCGTTGACCGTCACCCGTAGGGGAAAACGCTGAACGCTGAACGCTGAGCGGCTTATGAGCTTGCTCATAAGCTTCCCGCCACCAGCCAGATCACGATGACCAGTGTTCCGCCGAGAAACAAAGCCCCGTAATTGCGCACGTAACCGGTTTGCAGGGTCCGGGTCCAGTCACCTGCGCTCCGCACCAGCCTGCCCACACCGTTGACTGCTCCGTCGATGACCTTGAGGTCGAACCCGAATGCGGTGAGCTCGGCCGCCTTTTTCCCCGGGGCGACCAGGGTCCGGCCATAGAGATCGTCAACGCGATACGCCGATTCCCAAAGTCCCCACAACGGGCCGAATCCTTCCTCGAAGTCCAGCCAGCGTTCCCGGGGCCTTCGGTAGGAGACATAGGCGGCGGAAATCCCACCGACTGCAGCAAGCACGGACAGCCCGGCCAGGATCAACACCAGCAGCCCATCATCGGGTGGATGCTGCATGTCCACCAGTTCGAAGCTGGGCTCGAGGAAGTGCTCGAGCGTGGTGAAGAAGGGGGTGTTGATGAGGCCACCGACCACCGCCAACAAGGCGAGGACTATGAGTGGGGCGGTCATCACCCGGGAGGATTCGTGGGGGTGCTGGTCCCGAGTCCAGCGTGGTTCGCCCAGGAACACCAGAACCCACTGTCGCGTCATGTAGAAGGCGGTGATCAGGGCGGTGACCAGACCGATGATCCACAGGAACGAGAACCATCCGCCTCGGGCGTACACCGAAGCCAGGATCTCATCCTTCGACCAAAAACCGGCGAGAGGAGGGATGCCGGCGATGGCCAGAGTCGCAATCCCCATGGTGATCGCCGTCGTCGGCATCTTCTTGAACAGCCCGCCCATCTGGTGCATGTCCTGCTCGTCGCTCATGGCGTGGATCACCGAGCCCGCGCCCAAGAAGAGCAATGCTTTGAAGAATGAGTGGGTCATCAAATGGAAGATCCCGGCGACATATGCCGTGGTGCCCACCGCCAGGAACATGTAACCGAGTTGGGAGATCGTCGAATAGGCGAGAACCTTCTTGATGTCCC
>CAZSMJ010000012.1:0-29274 GCA_964608055.1 uncultured Acidimicrobiaceae bacterium
CTCCAGAGAGGAAGCGAGCTCATGGGTGGACCGCTGTTTCGAAGGTGGTTTCGGCGACGCCGGATCCTCGGTGCTGATCGAGGACTTTCTGGACGGGCCCGAGGTCAGCGTCTTCGCAGTCTGCACCGAGAAGGGCGCCCTCCCCCTGGCCCCGGCTCGTGATTACAAGCGTTTGCTCGATGGGGATGCCGGCCCCAACACCGGCGGCATGGGGTCCTACTCACCGGTCGACGGCCTACCCCCGGACCTGATCGACGAAGTGATGAACCGGGTCATCGAGCCCACATTGGGACAACTCGCCGAGGAGGGAAGCCCATTCACCGGATTTCTCTATGCGGGGCTCGTGCTCACCGAGACCGGGCCCCAGGTGCTGGAGTTCAACGTGCGACTGGGCGATCCCGAGACTCAGGCGGTCATTCCCCGCCTCGAGTCGGACCTGCTCGAGGTGATGGAAGGAGCGGCTCCGGTCTGGTCGGAGTCGGCCACTGTCAACGTGGTCCTCGCGGCCCGGGGCTATCCGGAGTCGCCGGTGGGTGGCGACGTCATCAAGGGTCTCGACCGGGTGCCTGATGACGTGCTGGTGTTCCACGGCGGGACCAAAAACGACGGGAAGCGCCTGATGGTCGACGGGGGCCGGGTGCTCAACCTGGTCGGTATCGGCGCCTCGATCGCCCAGGCGCGCGAGCGAGCCTACGAAGCGGTGTCCGCCGTGAACTGGCCGGGGATGCAGTTCCGGACTGACATCGGTTTCGATACTCAGTCGTAGCTGTGACGGAACATGAGAGCGATCCTCGGGGGCGCTGAGGCCACCTTGGGCACCGTGTGCTCCCAAAGACGCTGGCAGGCCCCGCCCATCACCAGGAGGTCGCCAGCGCCGAGATCGAAAGCTCTCGACTCCCCCCCGCCCTTCGGTCTGATCAGGAAGCGCCTGGGCCCACCCAGTGAGACGGTGGCCACGATCGAATGAGGAAGCTCGCGGGCGATGCGATCGCCGTGCCACGCCACCGAGTCGGCCCCGATGCGGTACCACCCGGCGCTGACCCGGTCCATCCGGATCCGGTAACGATCCGAGAGGAGGTCGACCATCGATTGCAACACCGGATGCGAGCCGGAATCGACCTGGCCGACGAGACGGGGGGTCTTCACCATCTTCTCGTACATCCGCACTTCGGGTTGCTGCCACTCCACGGTCTTGGTGAGAAAGTCGAACAGTCTGGTGTCACCCGCCAGCCAGTCCGGGGTGAAGTCGAGCCAACTGAGCGGATCCAGATCGATTCGCTCCAGCCCACCGAAACCGGCGTCAGGGCTGGGATCGGTGTCCCCGAACAGTGACGGCTGGATTGTGTCGATAGCGAACATATGTTCGATGTTAGCCGGTTCTGGCCGTTGGCTGTTCGGTTAGCGTCCAGTTGATGTCCCACAAAGTCGCCATCGTCATGGGCTCGGGCTCGGACCGGCCGATCATGGAGAAGGCAGGCACCATGCTCGAACAGTTCGGAATCGAACAGGTGACGAAGGTGCTTTCTGCCCACAAGACACCGGATCAGGCGATCGAGTTCGCCGCCACCGCATCCGAGCAAGGCTTCGAGGTGATCATCGCCGGCGCGGGCAAAGCGGCTCATCTCGCCGGGATGATGGCGGCCAAGTCGCTGCTCCCCGTGATCGGCGTTCCGATCAACGCATCGCTAGACGGGATCGACGCCCTCCTCTCGACGGTGCAGATGCCTACCGGGATCCCGGTCGCCGCGGTGGCCATCGACGGAGCCCAGAACGCGGCTCTGCTCGCAGTTACGATCCTCGCCGTCAACGACGAAGTCCTCCGCCAGAAGCTGGCCGAATACCGGATCGACCTCGCCAACAAGACCCTGGACGGATAGAGATACCCAGTGTCGATACCATTCGTCGCACATGAGTGACATCGTGCTCGAAAAGCCCGATCCTCGGGACTTCCTCGACATCGACTCTCTCCTCTCCGACGAAGAGAAGCTGCTGCGGGGCACGGTCCGGGATTACGTGCAGAAGGAAATCGTCCCTCACGTTGGGGACTGGTGGGACGAGGGGAAACTGCCCCAGGCCGACTTGGCCAAGGCATTCGGCCAGATCGGTCTCCTGGGCATGCATCTCGAGGGCTACGGCTGCGCAGGGACTTCGGCCACCGCGTACGGACTGGCCTGTCTCGAGTTGGAGGCGGGTGACTCGGGAATCCGCTCCTTCGTGTCGGTGCAGGGCTCGCTGGCGATGTTCCCGATCTGGAAGTTCGGCTCCGAAGAGCAGAAGGAGACCTGGCTGCCACAGATGGCAAGTGGTGAGGTGATCGGCTGTTTCGGGCTGACCGAGCCCGACTCCGGCTCGGACCCGGCCTCGATGCGCACCAATGCCAAGCGGGACGGCTCTGACTGGGTGCTCAACGGAACCAAGATGTGGATCACCAACGGCTCCATCGCTGACGTTGCGATCGTCTGGGCGCGCACCGACGACGGAGTCCGCGGGTTCATCGTCCCCACCGACACCCCCGGCTTCTCGGCGCCCGAGATCAAGAAGAAGGTGTCCCTGCGGGCTTCGGTCACTTCGGAGTTGATCCTCGACGACGTGAGGCTCCCCGACGATTTGGTCCTGCCGGGGGTCAGTTCGATGCGGGGCCCGTTGTCCTGCCTGAACGAGGCCAGGTTCGGTATTGCCTTCGGGGCGATCGGGGCGGCTCGGGCGTGTTACGAGGCTGCCCTCGACTACTCGATCGAGCGCCATCAGTTCGACCAGCCGATTGCCTCCTTCCAACTCACCCAGAAGAAGCTGGTGGAGATGATGGTGGCGGTGCAACGGGGGACCCTGCTGGCCCTTCATCTGGGGCGACGCAAGGACGAGGGCACGCTCTCACCCGAGCAGGTCAGCTTCGGCAAGTTCGACAACGTCCGAAATGCGATCGAAGTAGCGCGGACTGCACGCTCGATCCTGGGAGCCAATGGGATCACACTGGAGTACCCGGTCATGCGTCACATGGCCAACCTGGAGTCGGTGTTCACCTACGAGGGAACCAACGAGATCCACACCCTGGTGATGGGTCAAGCGATCACCGGCATCAGCGCGTTCACGTAATTCCGGCCGACTTTGGCCGAGACCAACCCTCAGTCGACGCAGGGCCTTGGGGTAGTCACGATCGCACAGTCTCGGCCAAACAGACGCCGGTCGGCCGGGGCTGCCGCCCCGCTTCAGTCAAAGTCGGCCGGCAATTGACTCGGCGAGGTCTCCGTTCCGGGAGACATCGACCTTCCCCAGGCCTAGCCAAGCGGCGACCGCCGCCAGCTCCTCGCGTAGTTCCCGACCCACCCGAGCCAGGTCCACTCCCGGCTCGGCGAAGGCGCCCTTCACTAACAATGCTCCCGCCTTGCGGTCGGTCTTCAGGTCGACTCTTGCCACCAGGTGCCCGTCCAGGAGGAAGGGCAGCACGTAATATCCGTGGATCCGCTTCGCCTCGGGCACATAGATCTCGATGCGATAGAAGAAGTCCCAGAGCCGCTCCACCCGGTCCCGGAACCAGACGAGATTGTCGAACGGAGAGAGCAGCGCCCTTCCCTCGACACGGCGGGGAAGCTTGGCCTCCGGATGAAGAAGGGCGGGCTGGACCCAACCCCGAACCTCCACCTCGATCAACTGCCCGGCGGCCACCATGCGCTTCAGTAACGGCCGAGCTTCGGGCATCCGGATCCGGTAGTAGTCAGCGACGTCGTCGGCGGTGCCCACCCCCAGGGCACGCGCTGATCGCTCGAGCAAGATCGTCTGGGCATCCTCCCGGGGCACCGCGGCTGCGTCGAAGTGAATTGGAGGAATAACTCGCTCCGCAAGGTCGTACATCCGAACAAAATTGCGCCGGTCGGCGGCAGCGAGCTTCCCCTTGACGAAGAGAATCTCCAACGCCACCTTGCCATCTGACCAGTTCCACATCGGATTCGAGGTCCGGTCCCTCTCTCCGGGATCGTCGAGGCCGCTGGTCTGAAGCGGCCCACGCTGACGAACCTCCTCGAGAACCCCCTCGAGGTATCCAGGGCGATTGGCGACCAGCTGCTCCGCCCGATCCCAATTGCTGCGTTCCATCCGCCAACGAAACAGCGAATGGTCGGTGACGGGAAGGACCGACGCCATATGGCCCCAGTACTCGAACATCTCCGCCGACCGCCACACCCATTGATCGAGGGCGGCGCGGTCGTAGGCCCCAAGCCGGGAGAAGAAAGGCATGTAGTGGGTCCGGCTGAAAACATTCACAGAGTCGAGCTGGATGACCAGAACTCGATCCAGAACCCGTCGGAAATGCCTGACGTCGACCCGACCGGAGGGCCGGGACTCGGTGAAGCCCTGTGCGGCCAGCGCATAGCGACGTGCTTGGTCGATGCTGATGTTGCGCATGGGCGGGCGAGAGTAGCTGTAGCCGGCAACACGACTCCGAGGATCAATCCGGCCGACCGGCGTCTGTTTGGCCGAGACTGTTCGAACGTGGCAAACCCCCATCCCCTGGTCGACTGAGGGTTGGTCTCGGCCAAAGTCGGCCGGCTTTAGATCTGGCATCATCCCTGGTGTGATCGAGCGCTACACCCTTCCAGAGATGGGCCGGATCTGGTCTGAACAGCGCCGACTGGAGACCTGGATGGAAGTCGAAGTCCTCGCATTGGAAGCCTGGGCCAAGCTCGGCAAGGTCCCGGACGATGTGGCCGCTGCGGTGCGCTCGGTCAAGTGCCCCACCCCCGAGGAGGTGGCCACCCGCGAAGAGATCACCAATCACGACCTCGCGGCGTTTGTCGACCTCCTTGGTGAGGCAGCGGGAGGGGAGGCGGCCGGATTTGTCCATTACGGGCTGACCTCGTCGGACGTTCTCGACACCGCCCTTGGATCGCTGCTCATGGAGTCGGCCGATCTTCTTCTCGACGCATTGGCCTCATTGTTCGAGGTGGTCAAACGAAGGGCACAAGAGCACCGGGCCACATACATGATCGGCCGCACCCACGGCATCTGGGCCGAGCCCACCACCTTCGGCCTGAAGCTGGCGGGATGGGCCTTTGAACTGTCACGGGATCACACCCGGCTCGAAGCAGCCCGGAAGTCGGTCGCTGTCGGCAAGATCTCGGGCGCGGTTGGCACCTACGCCCACGTCCCGTCGGAGATCGAAGGCCACGTTTGCGCCTCGCTGGGGCTGGAGATCGAGCCCGCGTCGACCCAGGTCACGGCACGGGACCGCCACGCCGAGTACTTGCAGGTGCTGGCCCTGATCGGAGCCTCGGTCGAGCGAATGGCGACCGAGATCAGACATCTCCAACGTTCCGAGGTGTCCGAGGTGAGAGAGGCCTTTGGCAAAGGGCAGAAAGGGTCATCCGCCATGCCCCACAAGCGGAACCCGATCCTCTCGGAGCGGATGACGGGCATGGCTCGTCTCCTCCGCGGCTATGCCCAGGTCGGCTTGGAGAATGTCGCGCTCTGGCACGAACGCGACATCTCCCACTCCTCGGCGGAGCGGGTGGTCCTCCCCGATGCTTCGATCGTCCTCCATTACATGCTGGTCAAGTTCGCCAACCTGATCGAGAACCTCGTCGTCGACGTGGACCGCATGCAGGCCAATCTCGCTTCGACGAGGGGTTTGGTCTTCAGCCAGGCGATCCTCTTGGCCCTGGTCGACGCCGGGCTGACCCGTGACAGCGCCTACCGGATCGTCCAGGCACATGCCATGACCGCCTGGAACGGAGACCGTCAACTGCGTGATCTGCTGGCTTCTGATCCCGAGGTCGGGCTCACTGGTGAGGAACTGGACCGCTATTTCGCCTTGGAGACGGTGGGCGAATCGGCCTCCGTGGTATTCGAGCGTCTCGAGTCACTTCGAGTCGGGTGACCCGAGTCAGTCGAGCGGATAGATCTCCTCCAACTGGTCCTTGAACGGCATCGTCGGAAGCAGGACAGCGGCACCCCGAGGCGTCCGATGATTCTGGACTTCGATCGAGAAGCGGGCAACGTCGTCCTTGGAGATCCCCCGGTATCGCCAGGCGGCAGAGACAGCCTGTCCGAACGTCCAAGACGAGTCGAGTCGGACCGAGGAGGCGACGGCGGAGAGCTTGTTGGTCAACGAGACCGGCGAGGAGAAACCGGCGGCCTTGCCCGCCAACTGAAACAAGACGTCCTGCTGACGGGTCTGACGGGCGAAGTCGGATCCGACGACCGTTACCCATTCCCCGTCGATCAGCTGCTCGGTATGCCTCGATCTGACCCAGGCCAGTGCGGTGTCGCCATTGGCTCGGCGGCAACCAGTAGCGGTGATATTCAGTTGTGACTTTGCGTCGCGGGTTGGGTGGTCGACACAGATGGTCACTCCACCCATCGCGTTCACCACCCGGGCAAAGCCGGCGAAGTTGACCCTGGCCACATGGTCGATCGGGATCCCGGTGTAGTCCTCGACCATGATCGCCAGTAGCTCCGCGCCCGACGCAACCCCGGTGCACCCTCCCAACCCTTCGTTGAGTCTTGTGAGGGTCCGTTCGCACAGATTCCAGACGAAGAGATCTCTGGGGAGGCTGACCATGATCGGATTGGCGTCGTCCGCGGGTTGCAGGGCGAGGATGATCACGTCGGCGAGGAACCCGGAGGCGTCGGCTCCAACCAGGAGATACGAGGTGAACGCTTCGTCGTCGATAGGCGCCCCGAAGGAATTGGGGGTCAACGAACGAGGATCGAACGAACCGGAAAGGTCGAACTCGCCGGCCAACTCCAGTTGATGATCGACAGGCTCCTCCCCCTCCGGGTACTGGGCAGGTTCCACGAACACGATGTTGCGCGACGTCGTGTCCGTGACGTCGATCGCGGCTCGAGCCGCTCCGGGGTCGAACTCCTCGGTGGCCACCGTGCCCAGGGCCGCCTGGACCTGATAGACGTAGAACGCTCCCAACCCGAGAAGGACCCCGGCGACGACGGTGATCGCCACCCTCCAAGGGTGGCGGACCACGTATTGGACGATTCCCACTTCGAGGTCGATCCTAGATCTGGAAGAATCAGGCCGAGGGGCTGATGTGAACGCTGTGCCCGGGCACCAGCCGAGATTCGGTGCACACGGCGGTGGCCGAGCCCAACCGTCGCTCCACTACCCTGCCGCCACATGGTGGCGCTACCTCATGTCGCATCCGGCAAGGTCAGGGAGATGTACGAGGTAGACGAGGATCATCTCCTCATCGAGACCACCGATCGAATCTCCGCCTACGACGTCGTTCTCAACCAGGCGATTCCCGAAAAAGGGAAGGTGCTGACCGGGTTGAGCCTCCATTTCTTCGACCTTCTCGATACCCCGAATCACCTCGTCACCACCGACCTGACCGGGATCGACGGTCTGTCCGAGGCCGATCGGATCGTTCTGGCCGGCAGGGCAATGGTGGTACGCCGCGCCGAGGTGATCCCCGTCGAGTGCGTGGTCAGGGGTTATCTCTACGGGTCGTCGTGGCGGGAGTACCGCGACGGGGGTGGTCCCACCACCGAGCATCTCCCCTCAGGGCTGCAACTGGCCGACCTGCTGCCTGAGCCGATCTTCACCCCCGCCACCAAGGCCACATCGGGTCATGACGAGAACATCACCGAGTCCCAGACCCGATCCCTTCTCGGCGACCAGCTCTACGAAGAGTTGCGGAAGCGCTCTGTCGACATCTACCTCCGCGCTTCGGAATACGCCGCGGCGAGGGGCGTCATCCTCGCTGACACCAAATTCGAGTTCGGGCTTGCGAGTGACGAATTGCTGCTCATCGACGAGGTGCTGACACCGGATTCGTCCCGATACTGGCCGGCGGATCGATGGGTCCCGGGACACGATGTCCCCTCTTTCGACAAGCAGCCGTTGCGAGACTGGCTCGACGCCGCCGACTGGGACAAGACCCCACCCGCCCCCGACCTTCCGCCTGAGGTTGTCGCCGAGACCAGCGCGAGGTATGTCGAGGCCTACGAGCGGGTCACCGGGGAGAGCTTCGACGCCTATCTGAGCCGGGCACCGCGATGAAGGTGAACGTCGAGATCACGCGCCGCCCTGAGATCGCCGATCCCGAGGGGACCAACATCATGCGGGCGCTCACCGACTTGGGTCATAGCAACATCGAGTCGGTGCGGGTCGACCGGATCATCCATCTCGACGTCACCGGCGACGACCCCGACCGTGTCAAGGAGCGTGTGGAGGAGATGTGCCGTCAGCTTCTGGCCAACCCGGTCCTCGAGGACTTCAGGGTCGAAGTGGGCGGCGAATGAGGACCGCGGTTGTCGTGTTTCCCGGCACCAACTGCGAACACGACGTGGTCCACGCCCTCCGGTCGCTGGGTGGGGAAGCCGAACTGGTCTGGCATCGTGAGACCGACCTCTCCGACTTCGACGGAGTGATCCTCCCCGGGGGGTTTGCCCATGGCGACTACCTGCGGACTGGTGCCATCGCCAGATTCTCCCCGGTGATGTCCGAAGTGGGGCGAATGGGCAGTGACGGAGCCCCTGTTCTCGGGATCTGCAACGGATTCCAGGTGCTCTGCGAGGCCGGGATGCTCCCCGGCGCCCTGATCGCAAACCGCGATCTGGCATTCATCTGTCGTTTTGTGGAGGTCGAGGTCACTGACACCTCGACGATCCTCACCCGGAACACCGCTCTGGGGCAGCGGATGCGAATTCCGCTCAACTCCTACGAGGGAAACTGGGTCGACCCGGGATCCGACGCCAAAGTGGTGCTCCGCTATCTCGACGATCCCAATGGATCACAGGGCTCGGCGGCGGCGATCGCAAACCCCGAGGGAAACGTCGTCGGCGTGATGCCCCACCCCGAACGCGCCTCGGACGAGTTGCTCGGGTCGTCAGACGGTTTGGTTCTTCTGGAGAGCTTCCTCCAGTCGCTGGTGCCGGCATGACGATCACCGGCCAGCCGGTGCACCGCCGGCTTGGCATGACCGACGACGAATACGAGTCCGTTATCGGGATCCTGGGCCGTGAGCCACTCCCCGCCGAGCTGGCGATGTATTCGGTGATGTGGTCCGAACATTGCTCCTACAAGTCGTCACGGGCCCACCTGCGCCGATTCCCCACCGAGGCTCCCTGGGTGGTGGTTGGGCCCGGTGAGAACGCAGGGGTGGTGAAGCTCGGCGACGGCTGGCTGGCCGCGCTCCGGATCGAGAGCCACAACCATCCCTCATTCGTCGAGCCATATCAGGGTGCCGCCACCGGGGTCGGGGGGATTCTGCGTGACGTGTTCACCATGGGGGCCCGGCCCATCGCCCTCTGGGATCAGATCAGATTCGGGCCACTCGACGATCCGAAGAACCGGTATCTGTTCGGCGGCGTGGTGGGGGGCATCGCCGGTTATGGCAACGCGGTTGGGGTCCCCACCGTGGGCGGGGAGATCGAGTTCGACCCAACTTATTCCGGCAACCCTCTGGTCAATGTCATGTGTCTCGGAATCCTCAGAGAAGAGCAACTGGTGCTGGGGACCGCCGGAGAACCGGGGAACGTGGCCGTGCTGCTCGGTAAGGCCACTGGTCGCGACGGAATCGGCGGGGCATCAGTGCTCGCCTCCGCTTCGTTCGACGACGGGTCCCAGGAGAAGCGGCCCAGCGTTCAGGTGGGGGATCCCTTCGAGGAGAAGAAGCTGATCGAGGCCTGTCTCGAACTGTTCGACGGAGGGCTGGTGGCCGGAATTCAGGACCTCGGCGCCGCCGGGCTCGCCTGCGCCATCTCGGAGCCATCGGGGAGGGCTGGAGTCGGACTGGACGTCGACCTCGACGCGGTGCACGTGAGGGAGACCGGAATGAGCGCGCCCGAGCTCCTCATGTCCGAATCGCAGGAGCGGATGATGGCGTTCGTGCATCCCGAGAACGTGGAGGCGGTGCTGGCAGTCGCCGAGAAATGGGAGATCGAGGCGTCCGTTCTCGGCGCGGTGAAACCCGGTGGGACTCTGACCGTCCGTCACGATGGCGAGATCGTGGCCGAGATGCCGGCGGCCTCCCTGGCGGACGATGCCCCTCTCTACGACCGGCCGTCGAGACGCCCCGAATGGCTCGACGCGTTATGGGAGACCCAGGGCCCGGCCCAGGTCGACTCTGCCGACGCCTTGCTTCGACTCCTCGACGACCCCGGTATCGGCTCCTCGGCCTGGGTCCACGAGCAGTACGACCACATGTTGTTCCTCAACACACTGCGGGGCCCGGGAGGCGACGGATCACTTCTCAGGATCAGGGGGACCACCAAGGGTCTTGCCGTGTCCACGGATGGAAACGGACGTCTCTGTCTCCTCGATCCCAAACGAGGGGCGGCCCGTCTGGTCTACGAGGCGGCGCTGAATGTGGCAATGACCGGGGCCCAGCCGCTGGCAGTCGTCGACAACCTCAATTTCGGGAACCCCGAGAAGCCAGAGGTCATGTGGCAGTTCCGCGAGACCGTGGAGGGCATTTCCGAGGCCTGTGAGGCTCTCGGGATCCCGGTCGTGGGCGGAAATGTGTCGTTCTACAACGAGACGGAAGGCGCGGACATCCACCCGACCCCGGTGGTCGGCCTCCTTGGCCTCGCCGATCCGATCCCCGCCCGAATCCCCGGCCTCAATCGGGCGATGGACGGCATGGAGATCTGGGAGGTAGGCCTGGAAGCGACCGACAACCTCGCCGGCTCGGCCTTCCAGCGTGTCGTCGAAGGGCGACTCGGGGGCCGGCCAACCGCCGCCGATCCGGAGGTGGCGAAACAGGTGATCGCCCTGGCAGCCTCCCTGGCACGCCAGGTAGACGTCCTCCATGACGTGTCGTCGGGGGGCTTGGCGGTGGCCGTTGCCGAGATCTGCATTGCCTCCGGCATCGGGGCGGAGCTCTGGGTCGCGTCTGACGCTCGTCTCTTCTCCGAGGACCCCCACCGATTTGTCCTGGCGATGGCACCAGGTGCCGTGAGTTTGCCAACTGGTGTCGCCCGACGAATTGGCGCTGTCGGCGGCACCAGTCTGTCGATCGGTGGGGAGTCCCTCGACGTGGGTCTTCTCGCCCTCACCTATCGCGAGGCGATCCCGCGTCGAATGCGAGGCTGACTTGTGTCACCACTACGGAGTGGGGATGAGAGGGGCGGAGTGGATAGCATCGCCAGGTGACGCGAACGATCGGCATCCTGACCGCGGGCGGTGACAGCCCCGGGCTCAACGCGGCCATCCGCGCCATCGGCAAAGCGGCACAGCGTGCCTACGGGATGGACGTAATCGGCTTCAAGGACGGCTTCCAGGGCCTGATGTTGAACCGCTACCTACACCTCGACTCCGACGACCTGTCCGGGATCCTGACCAGGGGTGGCACGGTGCTAGGCACCAGTCGTGCCAGGGTCGACAAGATGGAACTCGCCGACGGCACGACCATGGACGGGCGCTCCGTAATGAGCGAGATCGTGGAGCAACACCACATCGATGCCCTGGTCTGTCTTGGCGGCGACGGCACGATGCGCAACGCCTTGAGACTCGACGAAGTAGGGATCCCCGTCTTGGGAGTGCCGAAGACCATCGACAACGACGTCACCGGGACCGATGTGACCTTTGGGTTCGACACCGCGATGGGAATCGCCACCGATGCCATCGATCGTCTCCACTCCACGGCTCACTCCCACCATCGGATCATCGTGGTCGAGACCATGGGCCATGACGTGGGTTGGCTGGCTTTGGGGGCCGGGCTTGCCGGTGGGGCCGACGTGATCTTGATCCCCGAGATCCCCCACGATGTCGAGGCGGTGGCGTCATCGATCCAGGTGCGCAAAGACGCCGGCAGTGCCTTCTCGATCGTGGCGGTCGCGGAAGGCGCCTACTCCCGGGGACAGGCCTCGGCCGAAGCCGCCATCACAGAGGAGCTGGAGGCGGCAATAGGAAATGACCGTCGACGGCTCAAGAAGACTCTCAAGGAGCTTCAGGGACATCGATCGAAGCGAACGGAACAACTCGCATCGAGCCTCGAAGCCCTGACCGGATTGGAGTCCAGAGTCACCATCCTCGGACATGTGCAACGTGGCGGGACCCCGTCCGCCGCCGACCGGTTGCTTGCCACCCGGCTCGGCACCGCCTGCACCGACTACGTCGCCGAAGGCCTGCGCGGAGTGATGGTCGCCGCCCGGGGCGAGAAGACTGAGCCGGTTCCCCTCAAGGAAGTCGCAGGCATCACCAAGTTCGTGCCCCTTGACCATCCCTGGCTCAGCTCAGCGCGGAGCCTTGGGATCGCCCTCGGCGACTAAAGCCGGCATGAGCACTCTTGGAGCCGTTCTGGCCGGTGGTCGAAGCTCCCGAATGGGGTCGGACAAGGCCGAGGTTGTGATCGAAGGTCAGACGATGCTGCAGCGCGTTTCGTCGACTCTCCGTGAGTTCCTACCTCATGTTGTGGTTCTCGGTGCCGAGCGGGCAGGTTTCGAATGCTGGCCCGATGCGATCCCGGCCCGCGGGCCTCTGGCCGGAATCGTGACTGCGCTTTCTCTCATGGAGGATGATCGAGTTCTGATCGTTGCGGTGGATCAGCCGTTTGTCCGGGCTCAGACTTTGGAGCGGCTCAGCGAGCTCGAGTCGCGGATCCCGGTGGTGCCGGTGGATGGTGAAGGTGTGCGACAGGTCACCTGTGCCCTGTACCCAAAGGCCATTGCTGAAGCGGCGATCGAGGAAGCAGAAGCCGACGGATCGATCCAGAGCCTGCTCGATCGGGTTTCGTTTCTGGCGGTGACACCTGAGCTCTGGGCGCCATGGGGTGAGGATGGGAGAAGCTGGTTCTCGGTCGACACTCCCCAAGCGCTGGAAGACGGACTTCGCCGCTTTCTATGACCGAGCCCAGCACTGCAGACGCGAAGACGGGGCCCGAACGGCCCCGTCTTCTTCTGGCGGTGGCTGGCTTCAGGGGGCGACAGTTGTCGTGATTCCCGCCAGAGTTGTGGTGGTTTCGACGCCGGCCGGCGCCGTAGTCGTAGACCCGCCATCATCGGGGTTATCGGAATCGCAGGCGACGAGCAGCAAGCTCAAGGCGAGTGCCGATGCCAGGAAACCTTTGGTCAATCTGTTCTTCATTTTGTGCCTCCAGATCCGCTCGGAGCGAGCGGTCTGAGGGTTTCATTCCACATTTGGGCAATTCTCAAACATGCCCGGCGAGATTGTTGGGCCCGGCCTAGGGCGAATAGTTGAGCGAGCTCGCCTCACTACCATGACCGACGTGCCCGACCAGGCTGTCATCACACCATTCGACCGACCCGGTGAGGCCTGCGGAATCATCGCTGCCTACACCCCCAAGGAACGTGCGGCCAATCTCATCTACTTCGGTCTCTTCGCCCTCCAGCACCGTGGACAGGAATCGGCCGGGATCGCGACCTCGGATGGTGCGACCGTCACAGTCTTCAAGGACCTTGGCCTGGTGGCGGAGGTCTTCGACGAGCAGTCCCTGGCCGGTCTCGACGGCCATGTAGGGATCGGGCACACCCGTTACTCGACTACCGGCTCGAACAACTGGGCCAACGCCCAGCCCGCCCATCGCCAGGTAGGCAACACCAGCCTCGCTTTGGGGCACAATGGCAATCTCACCAATACCCGTCAGCTCGCCGCCGAGCTGGGGATCTCCGGCACCACGACAACCGACTCGGATCTGATGGCCGAGGGCATTGCCCGGGAACTCGACGACGAGCGCTCCGATGCCCGTGGGTTGGAATTGGCGATCATGAAGGTGGCGCCCACCTGGCAGGGTGCCTTCTCCTTGGTCATCATGGACCAAGGCCGGGTGGTCGGTCTTCGCGATCCCAATGGGTTCCGCCCTCTCTGTCTCGGGTCGCTTCCCCAAGGGGGCTGGGTGATCGCATCGGAGACTGCGGCCCTCGATCTCATCGGGGCCCGATTCGTGCGCGAGGTAGCCGCCGGGGAGATGGTGGTCATCGGCGCCGGAGGCGTTCAGAGCTATTACCCATTCGGTGAGGTCACTCCGGGTCTCTGCCTCTTCGAGTTCGTGTATTTCGCCCGCCCCGATAGCCAGATGTACGGACGAAGCATCCATGGGGCGCGTCATCAGATGGGCCAGGTCCTCGCTGCCGAGCACCCAGTGCAGGCCGACGTTGTCGTTCCGGTGCCCGAATCGGGGATCCCTGCCGCGCAGGGTTTTGCCGTCGGCAGCGGCATCCCCTACACCGATGGGTTGGTCAAGAACCGTTACGTCGGCCGTACCTTCATCGAGCCCAGCCAGACGATCCGGGACCGCGGGATCCGGCTCAAGCTCAACCCGATCGTGGAGAACCTGCAGGGAAAGCGAGTGATACTCGTCGACGATTCCATCGTGCGCGGTTCGACCACCCGCAAGCTGGTGCAGCTGGTCCGGGAGGCCGGTGCGATCGAGGTGCATCTCCGGATCTCCTCACCGCCTTACCGCTGGCCGTGCTTCTACGGAATGGACACTTCCGATCGGTCGACCCTGATCGCATCCCGCATGGATGTCGAAGAGATCCGTGTGCATTTGGGTGCAGACTCGCTCGGTTACCTGTCGTTGGAGGGCTTGCTCGGAGCCACTGGCGTCGCCGACGCCGGGTTCTGCACCGCCTGTCTGTCCGGGGAGTACCCCACCGAGATCCCCGACGTGACGGACAAGTTCCAGCTCGAGCGTTCCTGAGATGACCTCGTATCGGCAGGCCGGAGTCGACCTCCTCGGCGCCGACCGTCACGTGGCCAATATCTCGTCGGTGGTCACCTCGACCTGGACCGCCAACGTGATCGGTGGGTTCGGTGGCTTCGCAGCCGGAGTCGAGATCCCAAACGGGTATCAACGCCCGGTTCTCATGATGTCGGTCGACGGTGTCGGCACCAAGCTCGAGTTGGCAAGGCTCGCCGGGCGCTGGGACGGGGTCGGCATGGACGTGGTGGCGATGTGTGTAGACGACGTCGCTGCGCTGGGCGCGCGGCCGATCGGATTCGTCGACTACCTGGCCGTGGGCGCCCTCGACCTGGAGCGAGATCTGGCGATCGTCACTTCGATCGCCGCAGCATGTCGGATGGCCGGGTGTCCCCTGCTGGGTGGAGAGACGGCCGAACACCCAGGCGTAATGGACCCTCACGCTGTGGACCTTGCCGGCGCGGTGATGGGTGTCGTCGAGCACGGAGCGGAGCTCGGGGCAAGCCGCGTGGTCGAAGGCGATAAGTTGGTCGGGCTCAAGTCACCGAATCTCCGGTCCAATGGTTTCTCGCTGATCCGTGCGTTGTTCGCCGACAGCCTCGAGGAGCATTTGGAGAGCTTCCTCGAGCCGTCAGTGATCTATTCGCCCGCCGTGCAGAATGCCGTCGCCACTGGGGCCGTGCACTCCGCAGCCCACATCACAGGCGGAGGAATCGCCGGCAACATCCCGAGGTCCTTGCCTCGTCACCTGGGGGCCAGCATCGACACCAAAGCATGGAAGCCGCCGCCCGTATTCGGAGCGGTTGCCGCCGAGGGGGTCAATCGAGACGAGATGTGGCGGACCTTCAATATGGGCATCGGCTTCTGTCTGACGGTGGATCCCGACGGTCTTGGGGCGGTGCTCGATGCGACAGCCGAACATGAGCCCACCGTGATCGGCGTGGTCACCGCTGGCGGAGGTCTCGACATCCGATGACCTTCGCCGCGGCGACGGCGGCCCAACGTGAAGATGACTCCACGTGGACCGGGGCCATCCAGCCTGGTTGGGATATATTCGAGAACGCCAACGGCGGCTACATAATGGCGATCGCGGCTCGGGCGATGTCTGCTGCCGCCGATGACCGGCTTCCGGTCAGCGTGACCGCCCACTTCACCCGCCCCGGCAAGCCCGGGCCCGTCTCCACCGCCACAGAAATCGTCAGAGCCGGTCGTACCTTCTCGACCGTGCGAGCCGAGCTCAGCTCGGACACGGGCGTGGTCTTGGCGATGCTCGGATTGTTTGCAGAGGCTGACCGCGCCCCCGGCGACACCCTCCTCATCGCTTCAGAAATCCCCGAGATCCCGCCGCCCGATGAGTGCATCCCTGCCCTCCCCGCGGTCGAAGGCCCGCTCCCTCCGCCTCTGATGAGCAAGGTCGAGGAGCGGATCCACCCCGACGACGCCGGCACATTGATTGGCAAGCCCAGCGGGCGGCCCCTGATGCGAGGGTGGTTTCGACTTCCCGACGGAGAGCCAATGACTCCCTTCACCCTTCTGCTGGCGGCTGATGCCTTCCCACCTGCGATCTTCAACACGTCGCTGCCCCTGGCCTGGGCCCCGACCCTGGAGATGACGACTCACATCCGGGCCACCCAAGTAGAGGGTTGGCTGCGGTGTCAGTTCACCACCCGGTTCGTCACCGGCGGCTATTTAGAGGAAGACGGCGAGATCTGGGACGAATCGGGACGTCTCGTGGCCCAGTCCCGCCAGATCGCACTTCTCCCGCGTTGACCTTCCGCGTAATTGGGTTCCACAGGGGTCATATACGGACGTCTGGCTCCCAATTACGGGCGACCGACTCCAACTCGGCGACCAACTCCGACTTGCGCCTCTCGTCGAGGAACGAGGCTTCGATCGAGTTGCGAGCGAGGTCGATCAGCTGAACGGGCCCGAACCCCAATCCCTCGGCCAAGCCCTGGTAATTGTCGCCGACGTAGCCCCCGAAGTAGGCGGGGTCGTCAGAGTTGACCGTCACCTTGATCCCGGATTCGACCAACCGGGGAAGCGGGTGTTCCTCGATTCGCTCCACCACTTTCAGGGCGACGTTGGACATCGGGCAAACCGTGAGCGGGATCCCCTCGGTGCTGAGCCGGCGCACCAACTCGGGGTCCTCCAAACAGCGGACCCCGTGATCGATCCTCTCGGCACCGAGCACGTCCAGGGCAGCCGTTATGTACTCCGGTGGCCCTTCCTCCCCGGCGTGGGCGACGGCTCGCAACCCGAGAGCCCGTGCCCTCGAATAGGCCCCTTCGAACATCTCTGGGGGCCTCCCCAGCTCAGACGAGTCGAGTCCTACCGCGATCACGCTCTCCAGATGTGGCTCGGCGTCTCGAAGCGTGACTAGAGCATCTTCAGGCGACAGATGACGAAGAAAGCACAGGATCAGGTCTGCGCTGATCCCACTCTCACGCCCTGCGTCGGTGATCGCAGATCGGAATCCCTCCATGAAAATCGGAAATCCGACCCCGCGATGGGTGTGAGTCTGGGGATCGAAGAAGATTTCGGCATGGCGAACGCCGTCTGCGGCGGCACGGCGCAGATAGGCGGCCATCAGGTCGTAGAAATCGTCCGGTGTCTGGAGCACTCCTGCGCCCCGGTAATAGATGTCGAGAAACGACTGGAGATCGGTGAATCGATAGGCGGCGTGGACAGCATCCACATCCTCGAAAGGGAGGTGGTAGCCGTTTCGACTTGCCAACTCGAGCAGCAGCCTCGGTTCCAGGGTCCCTTCGATATGCACGTGGAGCTCGGTTTTGGGGAGCTCAGTTATGAGCTGGCGAAGGCTGCTTCCTGTCATCGATCTCCCAGGCAGATGTCCTGGGGGCGGATCGGGACCCGATTCAGGTCTCGACCAGTCGCGATCCGGATCGCGGCGGCGACCGCCGCGGTGGAGGAGATGGTCGGTGGCTCGCCAACACCTTTGGCCCCGAACGGCCCCCACGACCCGTCCTCCTCGATCAGGACTGCCTCGACATCCGGGGCATCGAGGATGGTGGGCAGCAAGTAATCGGTGAAGTTGGGGTTGCGGATGACACCGTTCTCCATCACCAGCTCTTCCATGATCGCCAACCCCACGCCCTGCATGATTCCTCCCTCGATCTGACCTCTGATCGAGTCCGGATTCAACGCCCGCCCAACGTCCTGGGCGGTGTCGACCCGGACCACCTTGACCATCCCCAGCTCGGGATCGACATCGACCACCGCCCGGTGACCGGCCACCGCGAAGTCGGCGTGGACAGCCCCCTGACCTTCGGCGTCGGGGCCCTCAGTGGGTGGGTGCCGGAAGATCACGGTCTCTTCCCACACCTCCCCGGTCAGCTCCTCCATCGGCACCACCAAAGCTCCGGATCGCCACACACCATCGTCGTTCAGGTCGTCGCCACGGTGCTGATCCAGGATTCGCTGCCGCAACCGGCTCGAGGCCTCCAACGTGGCGCCTCCCGACAGCTGGGTCTGACGCGAAGCAGAGGTCGATCCCGCCGAACCGATCCTCGACGTGTCGACATGACGCACCTCCGCCCTGGACACGCCGAGTCCGGCACGGGCGATTTGGGCCAGGACCGTCACCAGGCCCTGACCGACCTCGATGGCGGCGGTCTCCACGATCGCTCCCTCCGGGGTGAGCCGGACCCTGGCCTGGGCGTAGTCATCGAAACCCTCGGAGAACCCGAGGTTTTTGATCCCGATGGCGTAGCCAACACCGCGAACCACATCCCCAGGCTCCGACGTGAGGCCGCTGCCGCCGGGGAGGATCGAGCGATCGAGCTCAGGAAGGGGCATTGCCCGCAGGGTCTCGATCACTTCGGCTGTCGGGAGCGGGGTGGTGATCAACTGTCCGCTGGTGGGCATTTCATCACCAGTGGCGAGAACGTTGCGTCTGCGCAACTCGAGCGGGTCCATGTCCAGCGCCTCCGCCAGACGATCCATCTGCGCTTCGTAGGCGAAACAGACCTGGACTGCGCCGAAACCTCTCATCGCCCCGCATGGTGGGTTGTTGGTCCGAGCCCCCACCCCGTCCACCATCACTGAGTCACAGCGGTAGGGACCCACCGCGAAATAGCAGGCGTTGGCCAGGACGGCAGAGGTAGTCGAGGCATAGGCCCCACCATCGATCACGATCCTGGCCTCGACGCGCAGCAGCTTTCCCTCGGCGTCGGCCGTGTGCCGGTACCACATGCGCGCAGGATGGCGATGGACGTGGCCGGCGAAAGACTCCGAGCGCCGATAGACCATTTTGACCGGCCGGCCGGTGTGCAAGGCGAGCATGCAGAGATGGATGTGCAGATTCACGTCCTCGCGGGCGCCGAAAGCCCCGCCGATCCCGGTCGGATGAGACCGAACCGCCTCGGGGGGGAGGCCAAGACTGGCCACGATCTGCTCGTGGTCGACATGCACGAACTGGCTGGTGGCGAACAGATCGACCCCACCGTGACCGTCCGGGATGGCGAGACCGGCCTCGGGGCCCAAAGGCGCTTGGTCCTGCATCCCCACCTCGTAGAAACCCTCGACCACCACCGGGCCAGAGATCTCCTGGTCACCACGTCGGATCCGCATCCTGCGGAAGACCTCGTCGCGCAGATCGGCCTCCTCGGGATCGGTGAGCGGTACCTGCTCCTGGTAGACGACAGTCACTGCCTCCGCCGCCAGGCGTGCGGTGTCCGCATCTTCGGCGGCGACGATCGCGACCGGCTCGCCCCAGAAACTCACTCTTTCGCCGGCGAGAACCGGTTGATCGGAATGCTCCAACCCGAAGGAGGGCCGGCCCGGAACATCCGTGGCGGTCAGCACTGCGTGAACACCGCCGATGGCGAGGGCCGGGGCGACGTCGATCGATGCGATCGTGGCACTGGCATGCGGGCTTCGAACCGTTGCCCCCCAGAGCATCCCATCTGACTCGAGATCCTGGGCGTAGGCGAACTGGCCCTTGAGCTTGGCGATCCCGTCGGGCCGGAGCGGAGACTCGCCGACGGTGCCCTCCACTTGAATCGCCAGACGATGGGTGCGTGTCGTCATCGGGCGATCCCAGCCGAAAGCCCTTCGAGGGCGCGCACGATGGCCCCGTAGCCGGTGCACCTGCAGATGTTCCCGGCCAGTGCCTCTTTGATCTCCTCACCGGTCGGGTGGGGGTTGCGTTCGAATAGGTCAACCGCAGCCACGACTATTCCTGGGGTGCAGAAGCCGCATTGGACTGCCCCGGCCTCGTGCATCGCGGTTTGCACCGGATGATTCTCCTCTCCGGCGACACCCTCGACTGTGACCACCACAGAACCGTGAAGGTCGCCTGCCATCACCAGACAGGAGCACACCACGACCCCGTCGAGCATCACCGAGCAGGATCCGCATTCCCCCTGCTCACAGCCGCTCTTGGGCCCGAGTACTCCGAGCTCGTCCCGAAGCGCGTCGAGGGCGCTCCCCGGGCTCATGACCCGTGCCGTCGCAGGGCTGCCGTTGAGGGTGAACTCGACGATCAACGGAGGCACCGGTCGAGAAGGCGGCGGGCCAGGGTTCCGGCGGCATGACGGCGGTACTCCTCGGTGGAGCGGTGGTCGGTGATCGGCTTGACCTCCTCGGAGACCAGACGGGCGAATTCCGTCATGTCGCTCGCAGAGGGTCGACCGATCGAGCTGATCATCTCCTCCGCCTGACGGGCCCGCATCGGAGTGGGAGCCACCGAACCGAGAGCGACCCGCGTCGAGCCTGTTTGATCTCGGGTGACAACACAACAAACCGTGGCAATCACCATTGCATTGCGTACCCCGATCTTGCCGAAGGCCTGTCGCTCGGGCATGGCTTCGGGAAGACGGATGGCGGTTATCAGTTCCCCGGCCAGGCGGGAAGTCTTCTTGACCCCGACGAAGTATTCGTGCCACGGAACCGACCGATCCCCGGCCGGCGACCGCAACTCGATCGAGGCATCTACTGCGGCGAGGAACGGGAGTCCGTCACCAGCCGGGCTGGCGGTGGCCACGTTGCCACCCAGGGTCCCGGCATTCCTGATCTGAGGGGAGCCCACGGTCCGCGCGGCCTGGGCCAGGGCCTGCGGGGCTTGCCGCTCCAACCGGCTCCAAGTGACACCGGCCCCGATCCGGTCCGGCTCCCACTCGCCCAGCTCAGCGATCCGACGCAGGGCCACGACGTTCATGGGGCGGACATGCCCGAAGTTGACCTCGACCATGAGATCGGTCCCGCCTGCCAGGGCCAGAGCGCCTTCCGACATGGCGGCCACCGCCTGGTCGACCGTCCTCGGGTGCTGAACCTCCACAGATCAGAAACTACCCGAGCAAGGCCCGGGCAAGCTGGTTGTGCTCGGCGACCAGTCCCCCAATGTCGACACCGACCAGTTGCCGCTCCTCGACCACCCGGCGTCCTCCAACCCAGGAATGGTCGACACCGCCGGCGGAGCACATGACGACCGCGGCGGCCGGATCGTGAACCGCGCCGGCGAACTCGATCCTGTCGAAGTCGATTGCGCAGAAGTCGGCAGCCATCCCCGGGGCCAAATACCCGATGTCGTCTCTGCCCAACACCGCGGCGCCGCCAACCGTCGCCAACATCAGGGCATCCCGGGCGGTCATCTGGGCACCCGCACCGACACCCGGGGCCACGGCGAGACGGTTCAGCAGCAGTGCCTGACGCACCTCGCCCAGCATGTTCGACGAATCGTTAGAGGCCGACCCGTCGACGCCCAGGCCGACACGCACTCCGACGTCGAGGTATCCGGCGACCGGCGCCAATCCCGAGGCCAATCGCATGTTCGACGTGGGGCAATGGGCCACCCCGGTTCCGTCGAGACCCATGCGGACGATCTCATCGGGTGCGACGTGTATCGCATGTGCATACCAAACGTCGGGACCGGCCCAGCCCAGATCTTCCATGTGCTCGACCGGGCGCCGGTCGAAATGGGTCATGCAGAACTTCTCCTCGTCAGCGGTCTCGGCGAGGTGGGTGTGCATCGTCACGCCCAGATTCCGAGCCAGGTCCGCCGTCTCCCGCATCAAATCGGTGGTCACGGTGAAAGGCGAGCAAGGAGCGAGAACCACGCGGGTCATGGCGCCCCTCTCGGGCTGATGAAAAGCCGCAACCACCCGTTGGCAGTCCTCGAGGATGTGCTGGGGGGCCTCGACGACCGAGTCCGGGGGCAGCCCACCCTGCGACTCTCCGAGACTCATCGACCCTCGCGAGACGTGGAACCGGAGCCCGATCGGATCGGCACCCTCGATCTGGTCGTCGACCTTCGATCCGTTTGGCCAGAGATATTGGTGGTCGAAGACCGTGGTGCACCCGCTGAGCGCCAACTCGGCAAGACCGATGGTCGTTGCGACTCGAACGTGGTCCGGGGTCATCCGCGCCCAAATCGGATACAGGGTTCGGAGCCATTGGAAGAGACCGGCGTCCTGCGCTCCCGGCACAACCCTGGTCAGAGTCTGATAGAGATGATGATGGGTGTTGACCAGACCGGGGAGCACGATGTGCCCGGAGACGTCGACGATTTCGTCTGCGTCGTCCGGTAGATCCGAGGTGGGGCCGACCGCTTCGATCCAACCGTCGCGGGCGAAGATGGCGCCGTCTTCGACCTCCGCTCCATTCATCGTGATCACCAGGCGAGCGTGGCGAACCAGCAGTGTTCCCATCATCACCACGCTACCGGCGGCCATAGAGTCGCCCCCACCATGACATTGCACCAAGACTCGCTGGCGGACTGGGACGCCCGACTGAATCGGGTTTCCGCCGAGGTGAACGCCGAATTCCCCGGGGAGAGACCGGACCGTCAACCTGTGCACACCGTCTACGGCGGGGCGCATCTCTTCGCCTCCACCACCGCGGGACGGCTCGGTGAGTTGGCGACAGGCGCCCTCGAGCGATGGCTACCCGATGCAGATCATCTGGTCGAAGTCCTGGGAATCGATCCCCGGTTCGGCGAGAAGGTCCACGCTCAGGTTCAGGCAAAGCTCGCTAAGGAGGCGGTCGAGGACTTCAGGCTCGACTTCGAGGACGGGTATGGCCATCGCCCCGACGACGAGGAGGATGGCCACGCCCGTTCCTCTGCCCAGGAGGTGGCCACCGGGATGGCCGACGGCTCCTTGTCGCCATTTATCGGGATCCGGATCAAGTCGCTTTCCGGGGAGCTGCAACGAAGGGCGCTCCGCACCCTCGACATCTTCGTGACCACCCTCGCCGAGAGCGCGGGGAGCCTTCCCGAGGGTTTCGCGATCACCCTGCCCAAGATCCAGGATGCCGAACAGGTGACGGTGCTTGGTGAGGCTCTGGCAGAGTTGGAGCAAGGCCTGGGACTCGCCCCGATCCCGATGGAACTGATGGTGGAGACCCCGCAGACTGTGGTCGACCGGGACGGGACCAGCGGCCTGCGCCGGTTCGTCGCAGCCGGCGGAGGCCGGGTGCGAGGCGCCCATTTCGGGACCTACGACTACACCGCGTCGATGAGCATCACCGCCGCCTATCAGACGATGACCCACCCGGCGTGTGACTTCGCCCGCCACATCCTTCAGGTGAGCCTGGCCGGATCCGGGGTCTGGCTGTCGGACGGCGCCACCAACGTCATGCCGGTGCCGATCCACCGCGGCGACTCCCTCAGTGACCTCGACAATCAGGAGAACGAGCGGAGTGTCCATGAGGCAATGAAGCTCCACTACGACCACATTCGCCACTCTCTGGCGCACGCCTACTACCAAGGATGGGACCTCCATCCGGCGCAATTGCCCACCCGTTATGCCGCGGTCTATGCATTCTTCCTCGAGGGTCTCGATCCGGCCGGGGAACGGTTGTCCAATTTCGTCGAGTCGGCGGCGAAGGCCACCCTCGTTGGCGAAGTGTTCGACGACGCCGCCACCGGGCAGGGCCTGTTGAACTTCTTCCTGCGTGCCATCAACTGCGGAGCCGTGACCGAGGAGGAGGCGATCGCCCGATCAGGGCTCACCATCGACGAGCTGCGGACCAGGTCGTTCCTCACGATCTTGGAAGGCCGGAGCTGAACCTCACTTCTTCTTGAGGCGACGCACCTGAATCCGGGTGATCCGTCGGCCCCGCACACTCACCACTCGAAGCACGTAGTGGCCGTAGGTGACCTCGTCCCCAACCTTGGGCAGTCGACCGAGCAGGCTCAACACCAGCCCGGCCGCAGTGTTCCAGTCGGTGTCGTCCAGATCCTCGTCGAGGATCTGGGACAGGTCCTCGACAGGCAGCGATGCATCGATCAGCCATTCGTCCTCAGCCACGTGCACAACATCGGAGTCGTCCGGGCCTTCGCTGATCGAGCCCAGGACTTCCTCGGCGATGTCTTCGATGGTGACCAGGCCGGCCGTGCTCCCGTACTCGTCGACCACCACTGCGAGATGAGTGCCTGCGGACTGCATTTCGTTGAGCAGGCCGAGCACTCGCTTCGATTCGGGCACGACCAGCACGCTCTCGCTCAACCGTGAAACCGGGAGGTCGTCCCGACGGTCCTCGGGAACCTGGATCAGATTGTGCAGTTTCACGACGCCAGTGATGTTGTCGATGCTCCCCTCGAAGATTGGGACCCGTCGGTGACCGGCGGCCAGGGCCGCCTGCAGGGCGAAGGCAACCGACGAGTTTCCATCGACCGCGACGATGTCGGGGCGGGGAACCATGATGTCCTCCACCTGTCGATCACCGATCCTGAATGCCCGCTCGATGAGCTGCAGATCGTCGGGGGTGATCTCGCCTTCGGTGGCCGCCCTGGAGGCGAGCATCCTCAACTCGTTCTCGGTGATGGTTGGGGACGTGACCACACCCTTGCCAGGCATCTGGATGTCGGCGATCCAAACCAGGACCTTCACCAGCGGGCGGAGCAGGGTCACCACCACCGCCAAGGGATAGGCCAGGGTGATCGCCACCCGGTCCGGGTGTCGCACCGCGTAGGTCTTGGGGATGGCCTCTGCGTAGATGTAGAGGAGGAAGGTGAGCACCGCCGAGGCGATGGTGACCCCGACCGCATCCCAGAATTGGGCGGCAAGGATACCGGCCACGGTGGCCGCTCCGATCTGGGAGAGCAGCGCCGCCAGCAGGATGGCGTTGAGCACTTCGGACAAATCGTCGGTGAGTTGGGCCAGCTTCCTCGCCGATCGGCTGCCCTCCTCGGCCAGGGTGTGAACCCGGACCGCCGGTATGCGGAGAAAGGCGGTTTCCACCGCGGAAATGAACACCGAAAAGGCGAACAAGCCGATCAGGAGGAAGATCAATGGCAGATCGACGGCGAGATCCATCGCTTCTACCTTTCCACCGTGAGCCCAATGTCCCCGTAGGGCTCCGAAACCGGCTGGAAGACGACACCGTGATCGGTCATCCCGAACCTGGTGAGATCGACGGCAAGATGATGCTGATTGGGCAAGTGGAGGGTGATCTCCGCCATCTCTGGCACGGCGGACAGCACCGCCTCAGCCATCAGCCATCCCTGATGCTGCATGGAAGCCGACCGGTCTTCGAAGAACCTCTCGATCAGCGTCTGGCGGACCGATTCCCAGGCCGCTGTGGTGTCCATGGGCACCGGGTCGTATCGCCAGTCTGCGGTGATCGAAGTGGCGAGCACCCGGTCGTCCGTCTCGGGCAGCAATGTGAACTCATCCCGGGGAAATCCGGAGAAGGCCGAGCCTCTGG
This sequence comes from uncultured Acidimicrobiaceae bacterium, assembly GCA_964608055.1. Taxonomy (GTDB): domain Bacteria; phylum Actinomycetota; class Acidimicrobiia; order Spongiisociales; family ZC4RG35; genus JALYNX01. The sequence continues at coordinate 25,284 of CAZSMJ010000012.1, forward strand.
TCTTCAGGACAACCAAACCATCGACTCCTGCCCAGGTCCCAGCTTCCCCAGAGCCGACTGCCACTTTCGCAGTCCTCCGCTCCGACCCACCTCCTAGAAACCCGGAGTCCGACACCCGCTGCCAAAGTCGCCCGGCCACTTTGACAATCGCCGCGTCGACACCGGGACGATCGAGGAACCAGGCACCCAGGACACCGGCGAATTCCTCGAGATCCCGCCCCAAATGCTCCTGGGCCATTGCGTAGACAGTGTTCTTCATGGTGTCGGTGGGGAGGACCGCTTGGTTGTCACCCGCGACATGGGCGGCACCGACGTCGCCCTGCAGCAAGACCTGCACTGTGGCGTCGAAGAAATCGTCACGGGTCTCGTCGCGATGAAGCTTCGAGACGCGGATCTCCGACTTGCCCCACCGATTCTCGCCTAGTTGGGCCACTGTTTAGCTACCCCGATAGGTGGTGTATCCGTAGGGGCTGAGAAGGAGGGGAAGGTGGTAGTGATCCTGCTCTTCGTCCAATGAGACCACGATGTGGACCTGGGGATAAAAGACACTACCCGCGTCCCCGGTGGCGAAAGCCAGTCGGTAGACACCGGTGAAAACCGCCCCCGCCAGCATCGGGATCCGACCGTTGACATCGGTGACGCCCTCGGACATGTGCTGCCATCCGCCGTCGACAGATCGCTCGAGAGTCACGCTCAATTCCGCCACGGGCTCTCCGGTCGAGGTGTCGAGGACGTGGGTGCTTATGGATGTCATCTCGGGTCTCCTTCACAGAGCATTCGTCGAAGTCTCGTGGCCGTGATCGCCATCTGCTCGCGGGACGCAATCTCGAGCTCTTGGTCCCTGGTGCTTCCCAGCCGTGACTCTGCGATGGCCAACATTTCCTCTGCCGTCTTCCCCGATGCGTAGACGATATAGGTGAACCCGAATCGCGTCTCGTACTGACGGTTGGCCTCGGTGATCGCGGCCAATGTCGTGGTGGCCGCATCCCGGACCCCGGACTGCTCCTGATTGGCGGTCTCGTCGCCTTTCTCCCCGATCCGGGCGTGACCGGAGAAAGCCTCGATCCAGTCGTCTTCATCCAGGACGTCGAACGCCGACTCGGCGCCGACGAGGACATCCTCAGGACTGCCAAACGGGCGCTTGCCGAGCATTGAGTCGACCCATGCCCCCGAAGCGCAGGCCGTTGTGAAAAACCGCCTCGCGGCGGAGTCGGTCAAGGAATTCAGATAGGCCATTCTCTTCTCGACCGCGGCTTCTCGATCCGGGCGACCCAGGGCCTTGATCCGGGCCAGCCCGCCATCGGGGTGGATGTCGACCCGCAAGTGGCGAGCGTGGGTGGGAACCGGGAGCTCGAGCCAGGCCACATCGTCGGGAGCGATCGCAACCCGGTCCAGAACCGGCTCCCATCCCGTTCCATCCTCAGACACGAGGATCGAGACCCATCCCGGGGCATTGCCCTTGAAATACCGGGTGTCGATGACGACGGTCTCGATTGTTCCCGGCATCCCCAGCCGCAGCTCGACCCAGTCGTTGCCAGGTCCCCTTCGTCGCTTGGTCTCCCAGCCGTCCCACATCCCAACAGGCTCTGTGGGCCGGAGCAGATTCGAAGGAAGGGAATAGTGAACATCGGACGCGTTGACCGCTTCCCCACCGACCAACATCGACAGCAGGTCGACCGCATCCGGATCCGGGCACACCTGAGCTCGGGACGGGATCGGGATTCCCTCGACCCTGAGTCGGGCCACCCCACCGTCGGGGAAGATGTTGAGCCTTACGTATCCGAAACGATGCGGGCTGTCCACTGTGAATGTTGCTCGGGCATCGCCCGAGAGCTGGGTTTGAGGCAGCACCTCCTCCCAGTCCGCAGTGGAGAGCTGAGCGTCGTCATCGTCCCCACAACCCTCGAGGGAGAAGGACTCGGCGTAGTTGCCGGTGAAGAAGGAGGTGTCCACGGTCACCTCGTCCATCCGCCCCGGCACCCCGAGGGCGATGACACACCAGTCGTGACCGGGCTCCCGCCGCCTCCGGGTTTCCCAGCCGTCCATCCATTTCCCGCGATCGGTGTACTCCGTGTTTGAAACTGGATCGCCGGGAGAGATCAAATTCGAAGCCGGAGCAAAGAACTCGTCGTTGAACTCCACGATCCGTCCCCCGACCGCGCTCGATATCAGATCGACCATTCACGCTCCAGCATCCTGCCTCCAAACCCGGCGACCCCCGACTCAGGGGTGTACAGAGTCTGCCCGCCCAGCGTCACCTTCTCCACTTTCCCCCGAAGTCGCATCCCTTCGTATGGAGTGAGGGGATGGCGATGCTCGAGCCCGGCGCCCGCCACCTCGGTGGAGCCGTCGGGGTCCCAGACCACGAAATCTGCGTCCATTCCGACTTCGATCGTCCCCTTTCGCTCGAGACCGGCAAGACGGGCCGGAGCAGTGGCGAGCCATTCGACGAGGCGTTCGAGCCCAAGACCTCTCCGGCTCGCCTCCGACCAGGTAGCCGGGAGCCGGATCTGGAGCGAGCTGATGCCGCCCCACGCTGCACCGAAGTCGCCGGTCTCGATGGCTTTGAGCTCTGGCGGCGATGGAGAATGATCGGAGACGATCATGGCCAGCGTGCCGTCGACAAGCGCCTCCCACAGAGCCTCGCGGTGCTCTCCTGCCCTGATTGGCGGGGCGCACTTGTACTCGGTGGCCCCCGGCCCAATCTGATCGGCAGTGAAGGTGAGATAGTGGGGGCAGGTTTCGGCGCTGATTCCCGGCCCCGCGCCACGAAGCACATCGGCCGCATCACCCGACGAAACATGGAGAATGTGGATGTGCCCTCCGGTCCTGTCGGCCAGGGAGACAGCCGCGGCGACGGCCTCCCCTTCACATTCCGATGGACGTGACTCAAGGTAGGCGTTGTAGCTGCGGGGATCGCCGGTCATCGGATGAAGACGCGCCGGGTCCTCGGCATGGAGCAGCAACGGGACCCGGAGCCGAGCCAGTTCGGGAAGGGCGGCCTCCAGGCCTTCGACACTCATCGGCGGGAACTCCGGCACTCCGGAATCGACGAGGAACGACTTGAAACCGCATACTCCCGAGTCGACCAGGTTCTCCAACCATGGCTCCGAGCCTGGAATCAGACCACCCCAGAAGGCAACATCGACCGCGATCGCACCCTCGGCTGCCGCTTGCTTGGCGGCAAGAGCCGCGGGGTCTACCGTCGGCGGGACCGAATTGAGTGGCATGTCGACGATCGTGGTGGTGCCCCCGACGGCGGCCGCCCTGGTCGCTGATCGAAACCCCTCCCAGCCGGCCCTACCCGGATCGTTCACATGGACGTGGGAATCGACGAGACCGGGCATGACCACCAGGTCCCCGTAGTCGTCGTCGGCCGCCCCTTCTCCGATCTCGACAATGTGACCGTTCTCATGCCGGACAGTGGCCGCTCGCAGACCGTCGGGCAGAATCACGCACCGGCTGCGGAAGGAAGGCACTGACCGAACCTAATCCGATCCGACACCGCCTGATCGTTCCACTCTCACTGTCAGTACACTCTGACCGCGGAGAAGGGTGGCTATGAGATTGCGCGTGCGGGTGTTCCAAATGTCGATCTTGGTCTCGATGACCCTGTTGGTCGCGTGCGTCGGGGTAGACACCAGTGGGGACCAGACCACGGAGCCCACTACTTCTGAAGGAACGGCCACCGCTTCTGAAGGGACGGCCACCACCTCTGCCGAAGGCGAGCCCGTGGTCACGCCATCCGGCGACTGTGAGCCGGCGACCGACGGCGTCGCCTGGAGGGAAGACGCAACGGTCGGACTGGAGCAGATCTCCGCTGAAGACGACGTCGCGGTCTACGCCGCCGAATACCCGCTCCCCGGGCCCACGGAAGGTCTCTGGACACAGTGGGGACAAGGGATCGCCCTCGGTGATGGACGACACATCTCAGCGGTGGGCGACCATCTCGGTGTCGATGCCAACTCCTACTTCTTCGTCTACGACTCCG
>CAZSMJ010000013.1:0-28266 GCA_964608055.1 uncultured Acidimicrobiaceae bacterium
CGGGCTCGGGATGTCACGAATCCATCTCGATCTCGCCATCCCGCCCCCTGTTGGGAACGAAGTGCGGGTCGAAGCGTTGGGTGATGATGCGATTCCGACGGTTGTCGTCGTCGCCCACGATCGCCCCGGGTTGTTGGCCACCGTCGCCGGGGTCTTCTCCCTCCATGGGTTGAATGTGTTGGAGGCCAGGATCGCCACCAGGGCGGACGGCGTCGCAATCGACACTTTTCGCGTCGAGAACGTCTTGGGGTCGCTTCGCATCGTCCCTGCCGACTGGGACCTCATCGAACAGGATCTCAGCGGAGCGCTCGCCGGCGACCTCGATGTAGATGCACGACTAGTCGCCAAGGCCTCCGCCTACACCACACCTTCTGTGGAGTCGAGGGTGACCATCGAGGTTGGTTCCGAACTGTGGAAGGTCACAGTCCGAGGACCAGACCGCGTGGGTCTGCTCCACGACTTAGCAAAGGAACTCACCGATGCGGGGGTTGGCATCTCGATGGCCAAAGTCACCACCCGTGGCAGTCAAGTTGTGGATGTTTTCTCGGTGTCACCCGGCGGAGTCACCGCCGAGTATCTGGTCGATCGTCTGGCTTCGGTGGTGGAAGGCCGCTGACCGGCATCGGAATCGAGAAGCCCTCCCGAAGATCGGGGGGTTCTTGGTCGGGCTGGCGGGATTTGAACCCACGACCCCTTGGCCCCCAGCCAAGTGCGCTACCAAACTGCGCCACAGCCCGGAAACGTCGATGCTACCCGGTCCTCGAGGGTTGACATCAACGTTAAGGCCCCCCGCCGGCCTGCCGATCCTTCATATCGGGAGGTCAATCTTTGTCGAAGAAAACATTGAGAGCCATTGGTGCCACAGTGGTCCTGGCCGGGATCGCCATCGCGGCCGTCGCCCAAATCGGCAGCGGCGATCCGTCATCGACCGCGCTCCAGGGCCCGGTTGATCTCGGAGGCGGATCGAGTCAGCCGGTGGCGACTGCCGCTCCTGAACCATTCGAGTATCGGGTCGGGTTGCTCTCGGGATTGACCACCGACAACTTTTGGGCATACATCGGTGACCAGCCGACGGTGTGGAACGCCTATGTGCTCGGGCCCACCAAACCCGCCCTGTTCGCTCTAAACGCCCAGCAAACGGCGCTTGTCACCGAACTGGCTGCAGCCGAAGCCGCCCCACCAACCGGTGCCGACGCCAGCTGGGTGGTGCAGGTCGATCTGGGATCCGAGCTCGCCTGGAGTGACGGGGTTCCAATCACTGCCCAGGATCTGGTCTTCACATTTCAGACAGCGAGACGTCTCGGGCTCCAGGGGGGATGGATTGAAGTCTTCCCACCGGAAGTCACGGCGATCGTCGCCCTTTCACCTTCCCGGCTTCAGGTCGAGTTCAGCCAGCGCCCCAGCCTCAGCGTCTGGCCATATGGCGTCGGGCTGGCGCCGATCATGCCCGCTCATGTCTGGGAACCGCTGCTGGGGGCGGTCAGTACGCCGGAAGCCCTCTATGCAATCAGTGGGGCATCCGACGTCTCGGGTGGTCCCCTCACTCTGACCGAGATCGGTGAAGACAAGATCGTTGCTGTGGCCAATCCCGGATATACCAAGACCGCCGTGGACAGAGTGGAATACCGCATCTACCCCGACGAGGCATCGGCGGTGGCGGAGCTGGCTTCGGGTGCCATCGACACCATTCTCAGCCCTACCGGTCTCTCTGAGACCAGCCTCCTGTCTCTGGCTGATGTTGCAGGCGTTGCCATCGACGAGAGCCCCGCCAACTCAGTGCGCTACCTGGGCTTCAACCTGAGTCGGGAGCCCATGGCCTCGGATCCGTTCCGGAAGGCGTTGGCGCTCCTACTCGACCGCCAGCAGACGGCAGCTCGCTTCGCGCCTGGCTCCGATGCCGCGTTCACCGTGATATCGCCATTCAACGAAACCTGGTTCGACGAGACAGTGGCCTCCGAGATCGAAGCCGGATTTGGCGGGACCATCGATGCCCGACTGGCTGCGGCCCTCGATTCGTTGCGATCGGCCGGTTACGTGTGGGCCAAGGAACCGGCAGTGGGGGGCGATGGGGCAATCCTCGCCGGTGAAGGGCTCACCATCGCGGGGCTGGCCTCGGCGCCGCTCACCATTCTGACTCCGGGGGAGGAATACGACCCCGATCGACCCGAGTACGCCGGTGAGATTGAGAAGACTCTCGAGGTGCTCGGGTTCGATGTGCGGATGGTGGTGACCGACTTCGACACTGTTGTCGATCTCGCATTCACCCCCGGCGAGGACGGCGCCCGTCATTACGACATGTACCTGCTGGGCTGGACGCTGGGCAACCCCTCGTTGCCCGCCTACTACCGGTGGTTCTTCGCTCCCGATGGCCCGGCCAACTCCACCGGCTATACCGACCCGGAATTCGCAGCTCAACTTGCCGAGTTCGAACAGGCGAGCGATCTCCAGGTGGCGAAGAGCGCGCTGTGGCAGATGGAGCGGATCCTCGCCCAGGATCTGCCCTACTTGGTTCTGTATCACCCCGAGATCTCCGAGGCCTACCGCTCGGACCGGCTCGACTTCGAGATTCGGGACGTCCTAGGAGGGATCCAAGGAAGACTCGGGGGTCTCACCGACCTGACCCCTGGCCAGTGAGGGTCGGGCCCCGGAGTTAGCCTGCACCCGGTGACAGAGGCCCTCGCCTCCAACCGAGTCCTCACCATCCCCAACCTGGTGTCCTTCGCCCGTCTGCTCGGGGTAGGGCTGTTTTGGTGGGTTCTCCTCGTCCAAGACGAGATCGCAGTCGCGGGTTGGCTGGTCTTCATCATCGGCTGGACCGACTGGATCGACGGCTATCTCGCCCGCCGACTCGATCAGGTCAGCAAGCTGGGAAAGGTGCTCGACCCTGTTGCCGACCGTCTGATGATCGCCTCGGCGGTGATCGGAGGCCTCATCGTCGGCGTGCTCCCTGTCATGATCGGCGTCCTGCTCATCGCTCGCGAGGTCGTGGTGGCGCTGGTCGCTGCCTATCTGGGCGTCAGAGGGGGAGGGACCATCGACGTCCGCTACTTCGGAAAAGTTGCGACGTTCCTTCTTTACGGGGCGATTCCCGGGTTCTACCTGGCCGCCGCTGGGTTCCTCGAGGGGTTGATGCGTCCTGGGGCGTGGATCGCGATGGTGGTCGGCCTCGCCCTTTATTGGTACGTCGCTGTGCTCTATGTCGGAGACGCTCACCGGCGTCTGGCAGCGTTAAAGTCGCCCACCGGCCCTCAGGAGGTTTGATGCAGGTACCCGACGATCTTCTCTATACAGAAGAGCACGAGTGGATTCGGCGCGTCAACGAGTCCACGGTGCGGATCGGGATCACCGACTACGCCCAGGACCAATTGGGTGATGTTGTGTTCGTGGAGCTTCCCGAAGTCGGCGCAACGGTGAGCAAGGACGACATCCTCGTCGAAGTCGAGAGCACCAAGTCGGTTGGGGAGGTGTACGCCCCTTTTCCTGGTCGGGTGACTGCGGTCAACACCGCACTCGCCAGCAGTCCGGAATTGGTGAATCAGAGCCCATACGATCAGGCCTGGTTCGTGGAGATCGAGGTCTCCGATGATGTGGATACTTCCGGTCTGCTCGATGCTGCGGCTTACAGTGAATTGACCGAATGACTTGAGGCTCGGCGCAACGCCGGGCACTCCCTATCATCTGGGTTCATGACCGAGGACAGTGAGCGCGCTCCGGGCCAGCCCGACCCTCAAGTTGAGGTGGAGAGCGATCCCACCGTTGTCTACGTTCCGATCCAGGACCGAGCCGACCACCCCTTGACCCGCGAAGAGGCCGGCAGCGTCGAAGGATTCACCGGCTTCGCCCTCGTGATCGAGCGCGGGCCCCAGACCGGGATGACCTATCTGCTCCAATCCGGGAACACCACGATAGGAAGGCATCCCGAGAGCGATATCTTCCTCAACGACGTGACAATCTCTCGTCAGCACTGCCGTTTCGTGCTGGGCGAGGGCAAGCTCGTCGTGGAAGACAGCGGGTCGACGAATGGGACCTACGTCAACGAGGTCCGGGTCGACGAGGCTCAATTGAGGGCCGGTGACGAGGTCGTGGTTGGGAGATTCCACTTTCTCGTCGCGCACGGCGATGCCTGACCAGGATTCGATGAGCATCGGTGAGGTGATCAACCTCCTCCGCGACGACTTTCCCGACGTCTCGGTGTCCAAGATCCGATTCCTCGAATCACAGGGGCTGATCGATCCCGGCCGCTCCGACAGCGGATATCGCCAGTTCGACGGGGAAGACTTGGCCCGGTTGCGCTTCATACTCCAGCAACAGCGCGACCATTTTCTTCCGCTCAAGGTCATCAAGTCGAAGTTGACCCTTTGGGAGCGCGGCGAGGACACCGTTTCAACTCGCCAACCCGAGGCGCGTCACACCCAAGACAGCGGAGCCCCTTTGGGAAGGGATGACGTCCTCAAACGATCCGGTCTCTCCTCAGGCCAGCTCGATGAGTTGGTCTCCGCTGGTGTGATGCGACCCATCGGCGACTCGGACGTCTACCCGGTCGAGGCAGGAGTCGTCGCACTTGAGGCCAAGCGGCTGATGGATCAGGGGCTGGAAGCGCGTCACCTGAGGTCGATTCGGCTGTCGGTCGACAGAGAGGCAGATTTGCTCCGCCAACTCACCGCGCCCCTGATGCGAGCCAGTAATGCCGAGGCGCGGGCGAGAGCGCGAGACATTCTCGAGCTGAGCGCGGGCTCGGTGCAGGCGATGCATCGGGCGATGCTCGAGGGAGAGCTGAAGCAGCAGACCACTCCATGATGAGATTGGCGCGCGCCCTGGCACCGGTTCCGGTGTTGGTCGTCCTGACAGCCCTGCCGGCGGCGGCGGCGCCGTTCGCCTATCCCGCCCCCGTGTTCCAGACCTTTCCCGACTCGGGCCCGCCCAACGTCTCGGCACCCTCCTGGATCCTCTACGACGAGTCGATCGACATGGTGCTCGGATCATGGAGGGCCTCTGATCAGAGGGCGATCGCCTCGACCACCAAGATCATGACCGGCCTCGTGGTCCTCGAGAACGCCGGTTTTGACGAGATCGTGACCATTTCGCAGGAGGCCGCCGACACCGGGGGCCAGGAGATCGGCCTGGTGGTAGGCGAGCAGATGACCGTCGGGTCATTGTTCAGGGCTCTCATGGTTCGCTCGGCCAACGATGCGGCCGCAGCACTCGCCGAGCACATCTCCGGAAGTGTCGACGCGTTTGTCGATTTGATGAACGCCCGCGCCGAGGAAATGGGCCTCGAGGAAACGCATTTCGTCAATCCTCATGGCATGGATGCCCCCGGCCATCGTTCCAGTGCCAGGGATCTGCTGGTCATGGCGCGGGCGGCCATGACTCATCCAGAGTTTGGCGACGTGGTCCGCTCCCGGGTCATAGTGATGACCCCGGCACCGGATGGCACGCAACGAGTGGGGATCAGCACCAATCTCATGCTCAGCTCCTACGACGGCATGCTGGGAGTCAAGACCGGACTCACCCCACAGGCGCTTTTCACCTTCGTGGGCGCCGCCGAACGTGACGGGCGGAGGTTGTACGCGGTGATCCTCGGGTCTCCGGAGAACTTCGGGCATTTCGCCGACGCCAGGTTGTTGTTCGACTACGGATTCCGCGATCTCGGCTTCTACGGCGACGCCGTCATGGATACGCCGTACACCGCAGCCAAGGCGAGGATCGAGCCGGAGCCGGTGGTCACGATGGGGCGAGTCGAGACCTATCTCCATCTGGCCGCTCAGGGTCTGATGCTCGACCAACCGTCGCCCCTGGGCGATATTCCCCAGCCGGAGCCCCCGCCCATCATCGAGGTGACCCGACACTCCACGGGGAGCGAAACCTCGGTGACAGAGGCCTTTCTCTATTGGATCGACCGGGTCCTCGGAGCGTGACGTCGAGTTCAGGGGCGGCCGTGGAGGCAATCACCGAAGCCGACATCCAATCCCGAGTGGCCGAATTGGGACATGCCATCACTCTGGATTACTCGGGGCGCGAGCCTGTGTTCGTGGTGGTGATGATGGGGTCGGTGCCCTTTGCCGCGGATCTCGTGCGGCGCGTGGGGCTGCCGTCAGAGGTCGATTTCCTGGTCCTGAACAGGTTCGGCAAGGGCGGCCATATCGGCATTGCCATGGACCTGTGGACTCCCGTCATCGATCGCGACGTTGTGATCATCGAGGACATAACCGACACCGGGCTCACCCTCTCCGTCCTGAGAAAAACCATCCTCAATCGAGGAGCACGGAGCGTCGCCACGGCCTCATTGATCGACAAGACCCGCCGCCGGGTCACCGAGGTGCCAATCGAGTACCGCGGGTTCGAGGTCGGAGACGAGTATCTGGTGGGATACGGGATGGACTGGCAGGGCTACTACCGAAACCTCCGATCGATATGGGCTGTGCTCGACATGGAGGCTTTTGTCAACGACCCTCAGATCCTGATCAAAGCCATGGGATGGCAGAAACCCACAAGTTCGGATTCGTCGACCCGGTAGTAACCTCGGCGCATGCCGGGTAACGGAGCACCCATCGCGATGGAAGTCGTCGGAGTCCGGGTCGAGCTTCCCTCGAATCAACCGATCGTCCTCCTCCGAGAGCAGGAGGGGAGCCGGTACCTGCCGATCTGGATTGGGGGCTCTGAGGCGACGGCGATCGCCACCGCCCTGGAAGGAGTCAACCCTCCTCGCCCTCTGACCCACGACCTGATGCGCTCGGTCATAGATGCCGTGGGGGCGTTCGCGGTGCGGGTGGTGATAACCGAGATGCGAGACTCGGTGTTCTACGCCGATCTCTCCCTCGATATCTCCGGGCGCGAGGTCCATGTCTCCTCACGCCCCTCAGACGCCATCGCCCTCGCCGTTCGGACCGGGACTCCGGTGTTTGCCCTCCCCGGAGTGCTCGAGGACGCGGGAGTGATCTTCGAGGAAGACGCCGACGAGGACGACGAAGTCGCCCGATTCCGGGAGTTTCTCGAAGAAGTCACGGTCGAGGATTTCCTAGGCGGAGAACCGGGAGACTGAGGGCTTTCACCCCCGGCAAAAAGTTATCCACAGGATTTCGTTGACATTGCCTCCCGAACATGGGTAGCTTGCTGCCAACGGCGGAGTTACACGCTTGTAACACGGAGGACCGATGATCCAGGGCTACCGCGCTCCACAGGTCTGCAAGTTGGTCGGAATCACCTACCGACAGCTCGACTATTGGGCGCGCACCAACCTGATCAAGCCCTCCCTGCAGCAGGCGAACGGCTCAGGATCCCAGCGGCTGTACTCTTTCTCGGACGTGGTGCAGCTCAAGGTGATCAAGCGTCTCCTCGATGCCGGGATGAGCTTGAAGAAGATCCGGTCGGCGGTCGAGATCCTTGCCGAGCAGCTCGATTCTGACCGCCCCCTCGCCGATGTCACCTTGCTCAGTGACGGTCAGACCATCTACGCCGCCCACTCCGAACAAGAAGTCGTCGATGTCTTCCGCCGGGGCCAGGGTGTCTTCGGAATCGCCATCGGCCCCGTCCAGGACGAGGTCGAAGGAGAGCTCCACCGTCTTTATCCGGAGAACGAACTGGCCGGGGTTGTCGAGGCAGGAGCCACCTGATCACCGAACCTCATTCGGCCGCCGAGACCGAGTTTGCTCACAACAGTGAGCGTCAGTTCGCCCTTCTCCTCGATTTCTACGGTGTTCCCTGGGACTACGAGCCTCGACCCTTCCCGCTTGCCTGGGACCGTGATGGCATCCCAACCCAATTCTTCACACCTGACTTCTATCTTCCCGACGACGATCTCTACATCGAGATCACAACGATGAACCAGAAGCTGGTCACCAAGAAGAACCGAAAGGTGAGACGGCTCAAAGAGTTCTACCCCGAGGTCAACTGCAAGGTCTTCTACCAGCGTGACTACCTCAACCTCGTGGTGAAATACGGGCTCGAAGAGCCCGACCATCTCGAGGATGTGGTGGCGCCCACCCGGATCCCCGGGCGACCCGAGATCGTGCGTCTCGAAGACAGGGGAGAGCGGCTGACGGGATGAACCGGTCTCCGCTGGACGACATCCACCAGAGGCTGGGGGCGCGATTCGTCGGTTTCGGTGGGTGGGAGATGCCGGTCCACTACGAGTCGGTGCTCGTCGAGCACAAGGCGGTTCGCACCGGCGTCGGGATCTTCGATGTCAGCCATCTCGGGCGATTCGAGTTGTCGGGGCCTGGTGCCCATGACGCCCTGACCACCCTTCTCTGCAACAACATCGAGAGGATCGAGCAGGGGAGGACCCAATACACGATGCTGCTCAACCCGTCGGCGGGGATCATCGACGACCTCATCATCTGGTGGTGGGCGCCCGATCGGTTTTGGGTGATGCCAAACGCGGCCAACCACGAGCGGGTCCTGGCTGCTTTCTCGACTCAGGCCGGTTGTGTGACTCGAGATTTCCGGGAAGAGACGGTGTTACTCGCGGTCCAGGGCCCGTCCGCGCCGGAGAGGTTGGAATCTGTGCTGGGGGAGAGCCCGCGCCGATCTCACCTTGCGCTGGCGACGTGGGGAGATGCGGAGGTCGCCATGGCGGGCACCGGCTACACCGGCGAGCGAGGCGGCGAGGTCGTATGTGACCCTCTCACCGGGCATGGGATCTTCGATGCGCTATTGGAGGCCGGGGCGACCCCATGCGGGCTGGGAGCGAGGGACACGCTCCGACTCGAGTCCGGTCTGCCGCTGTGGGGCCAGGATCTCGACGAGACCACGAGCCCTCTGGAGGCGAATCTGGGCTTCGCGGTGGCCATGGACCACGAGTTCGTGGGTCGAGAGGCCCTCCTCGAGCAGAGCGAACGGGGAGTGGCCCGTCGCCTGGTCGGCTTCGTTCTGAACGAAAGGGGAATCCCGCGTCACGGGCATGCGGCCCGAACCGTCGACGGCACCGGGGTGGTCACCTCCGGGAACCTGAGCCCCATGCTGGACAAAGGGGTGGGAATGGCATACATCTCGCCGCCACCGGGCCCCGAGGACAGCCTCCTCGAGGTGGAGATCCGAGGTCTCTGGGTGCCGGCAACGATCAGGACGCCCCCATTTCACAAGCAGGCGGCGCCAGCGCCGGTTCCCACCGTGCCCTCTTAGGATGTCGGCGATGTCTGTGAGAGTCACCGGCCGGCCCGAGATGCCGGAAGGGTACGGGGTGAAGGATTCCGGGCCAGTCCTCGATTGGGAAACCGTTGCGGGGCGGCTCGGGGAGTCGCTCCACTATTGGCTGAGCACGACCCGCCCCGACGGGCGCCCGCATGTGGTTCCTCGCTGGGGGGTTTGGGCCGACGACAAGTTCTTCTATGACGGCTCACCCCAAACCCGTCACGCTCGGAACCTGGCGGCCAACCCGCACTGTGCCCTTCATCTCGAAGACGGCGAGGCCGCGACGATCCTGGAGGGGGTTTCGATCGTCCCCGACCCGGTCACCGGCGATCTGGGCGCCTCGCTCTCCAAGGAGTACAAACGCAAGTACGAGAAGCTGGGGTACGCCCCCGGGCCGGACGCATGGTCAGGCGAAGCCGCCGGTGGTCTGCATGTATTCGTTCCTACCACTGCGATCGCTTGGTCTCAGTTTCCGACCGACCTGACTCGTTTCGCGTTCGATTGATCAGAACGGGAACGACACAGCAAGGAGTCCAATTGCACAGCGTGTCACGACCCGAGCCGTTGTCCGGCTTCGGGATCGAACAGATCAGGGAGTGGGTGCCGGCAGCGGCGCCCACAGCGGTCGTGGTGCTGGTTCACGGCATTGCCGAGCACTCCGGCCGCTACGAGAGGACAGGGTCGCTTCTCTCCGATGCCGGGTTCCTGGTGCGTTCCTTCGACCTGATCGGGTTCGGGGCGTCCGGCGGGCCCCGTGGTGATATCGCCGACTGGGGTCTCTATCACGATCAGATCGAGCGCCACATCGATTGGGCGCGGGAGCAGGGGGTTCCGGTCGTGCTCATGGGGCATTCGATGGGCGGCAACCTCGCCGCGGGGTACGTCTTGGCTGGGCGCCCGGCACCAGACCTGCTCGTTTTGAGCGCACCGGCGTTCGGCGGCGGAGCCGGGTGGCAGAGGGTGTTGGCTGGGGTGCTCAGCAAGCTCGCTCCCACCCTGGGAGTGGCCAACTCCCTGAAGGGCGAGCAGTTGTCCCGTGACCCTGCGGTTGGAGAGGCTTACTTCGCCGACCCCCTGGTGTACTCCAAGACCACTACGAGGCTGGGAGCCGCATTGTTCGCGGCGATGGATGAGGTCACCGAACACGCCTCGCGGATCGAGATCCCGACGTTGGTCATGCATGGGGGAGCGGACACCATCGTGCCTCCCCAATCAACTGCGATCTTGGGCGAGGTGCCCGGAGTCGAGCGCCGGTTGTATCCCCAGCTTCGTCACGAGATCCTCAACGAGCCGGAAGGCCCTGAGATCGTGGCCGAAATCGTGGCCTGGGTTTCCGCACGCCTGTAGGAGTTCGGGCCCGACGAGGGCCTATCAGGTGGGCTCGACCCAATTGATCAACACCTTGCCCGACTCGTGCGAAGCGGCAACATCGAAGGCGTCGTCAAACTCATCCACCCCAAAACGGTGCGTGACCACCGGGGAGATGTCCAGCCCCGAGCCGATGAGCACGTTCATCTTGTACCAGGTCTCGAACATCTCACGCCCGTATATCCCTTTGAGGTTGAGCATGTTGAAGATCACGATGCTCCAATCGATCGGATAGGGGTCCGAGGGGATTCCAAGGAGCGCCACGTTGGCGCCATGGATCGTGTTCTGGAGGATGTCGTCGAGGGCGGCGGATTTCCCCGACATCTCGAGGGCGACGTCGAATCCCTCAGTCATTCCCAATTCGTCCTGGATATCCTGGAGATCCTCGAAGCGCACGTCGACGGCGCGGGTGGCGCCCATGCGCTTGGCCAGCTCCAAGCGATAGGGGTTGACGTCGGTGATCACCACGTTGCGCGCCCCGGCCTGAGCGACAACGGCGGCGGCCATCAGGCCAATAGGGCCGGCCCCGGTTATCAGGACGTCCTCGCCCAGTACCGGAAACTCGAGAGCGGTGTGGACGGCGTTTCCGAACGGATCGAAGATGGCGGCGATCTCGAGATCGATTCCGGGTATGTGCCTCCAAATGTTGCTCTTGGGGATCACCACGAAGTCGGCGAATGCTCCGGGGAGGTTGACCCCGATCCCTCGGGTGTCGTGACAAAGGTGTCTTCGCCCCGCCAGGCAGTTGCGACATCGGTTGCAGACCACGTGACCCTCGGCGCCGACCACCTCGCCAAGTTCGAACCCTGACACATTGGAGCCCAATTCGGCGATCTCACCGGAGAACTCATGTCCCACGGTCATTGGGGCGGGGATAGTGGCCTGAGCCCACTCGTCCCAGTTGTAGATGTGAATATCGGTGCCGCAGATGCCAGTGGTGTGCACCTTCACCAATACGTCATCGGGTCCCACCGGCGGCACCTCCACCTCGTCGAGACGGAGCCCGGTCTCGTCGGGATGCTTGACCAGCGCCCTCATCGCCACTGCTTCTCCAGATCGACGCCGCTCGCTGTGTACGCCGGGGCGATCACGTCTTCCCACAGTTCCGCCTTGATCTCCCAGGGGCAGAAGGCGGCATCGAGGCTCTGCCATGTGGTCCGAGCGAGATCGATCACCTCGAAGCCGTGATACTTGGTTACGAAGTCGAACTCGTCGGACATGGCGGTCTTGCTCATCAATCGGTTGTCGGTGTTCAGTGTGACATTGAAACCGGCGCGATAAAGGGCGCCGACCGGGTGGTCTTCTGGCTCCAAGCCGCCGGTGGCGAGATTGGAGGCAGGGCACATCTCCAGAGCGATGCGGCGCTCACGGACCCGGCGGGCAACCGGGCCCAACCTCACGATGTCGCCGTCCTCGAGCACACAGTCGTTGATCAGCTCGACACCGTGGCCGACGCGTTCGGCGCCGCAGACATCGATCGCTGAGGCTATGTAGGCGACGCCGTGGCGGCCGGCATGCTCCCCGGCGTGAATCGTCACCCGCAGGCCCTGGGACCGGGCGAGACGGAAGGCGGCGAGATGACCATCGGGTGGGAATCCTGCCTCGGGCCCGGCCAGATCGAACCCGACAACTCCGAGATGCCTGGTTTCCGTGGCCAGCCGGGCCATCTCGAGACTGTGATTGCGATGCCGGAGAGCATCGATGATGAGACCCCAGCGGAGCCCGGTCTCTTCTGCTCCATTGGCCAGGCCGGCCGCCGCGGCTTCGACTGCCCGAAGCGTCGTCATTCCCAGGATCGTGTGTAGGGCCGGGCAAAACCGGATCTCGGCATAGACGACACAGTCGGCACTCAGGTCGATGACCGCCTCGTAGGCAATTCGTTCGATCGCCTCCGGGTGCTGCATGACGCCGATGGTTTGGGTGAATGCCTCTAGGTACTTCTCGAGCGACCCGGATTGGGACTGGTCGAACCAAGCTGCCAGCCCCTGCGCCGTCTTCGAGGGAAGGTGGGCATATCCGTGATCCTCAGCCAGCTCCAAGGCGGTCTGGGGGCGCACTCCACCGTCGAGATGGTCGTGGAGAAGCACCGACGGATACGGCATCTCGCCACGCTAGTCACGAGGGCTTTCAACCAGGTCACCAGTACGCTGTTGCCGTGTCAAAGGCCCTCTTGCTGACAGTTCTGGCCGGCCTGGTGGGGGCCTGCGCGACGGCGCCCCCTGACCGGGGCGCACTGCCCGATGTTGCAGAGGTCCTCGATCCACCCATCCCCTGTTCGTTCCTGGTCGGCCCTCCGCAGGGAGTCGCGGTGAGTGAAGTTCTACAAGACACCGGCGCCGAGGGGGTTCTCGAAGCTGGAGATGTCATCGTCGCCGTCAACGGCACCGCGACCGTCGATTCCGACCAGTTGCGGCAGGCTTTGGAAGAGCAATCCGTTGGCGACGCCCTGGATCTCGAATTGCGACGTGACGATGTCGAAGAGTCAGCCGAGTTGATATTGGGAGCGAATCCGGATGACCCGGAACGCCCCTTCATGGGTGTGATGATCCGCACCGAATATGAGCGTCTCCTGGCCACCGAGGCAGATCAGACGATCCCGGCGGCGCCCACCTCTCGCGCGGTCGTGATCGGTGGACTTCTTTACGGGATGGAGCCTTCCGGGACCTTTTGGGTCAACACCGAGGTGGCAATCGAGGACGACACCAACTGGGCGGCAACCAGCGAGAGTGTCTACGCCCTGAGCAGCGGAGAAGCACGGGTTCTCACAGATCTTCTGAGCGGCGAGGTGGTCAACTACCCGGTGGTGGACGGCTGGACTCCGGGGCGGTTGATCGGGTCCATCGAGGATGACCTATTGCTGGCTGTCACCCAGGAGGTCCCCGACCAGCCCGAGTTGGTTGCGGTGGCGACCTCACGGTTCGACCCCGAGACCGGCGTCACCGAGTGGATCGAACCGATCAGTGAGGGTTTCGGTATTCCGCTCACCGGATGGGGGTCTCCGGAGTCCGGTTACATCACACTGGCCGGCGTCGCGCCCGACGACGCCTCTCTCACCGGGGTGGAGATGCTCACCTCCGACGGCGTGACCGCAGGTCTTGACGAACTACTCGGGAATGGGACCCCGATCGGTTGGCTGGACGAAAGGACCGCCGTCTTCCGCACCTCCGCCACCAGCGTCTCCACCGTCGATGCGATCACCGGGGAGGTGACCGAGATCACTCTCGACCCCGCACTCGAAGGCGTGGCGTTGTATGCGGTCGCCGACGGGCACAGCGTTCTGGCCGTCAGTGACCGATCACTGTTGATCGATGATCTGACGACCGATTCCGAAGTGCGGGTCCTCGCAGAGAACTGCTCCCTCGGCCGTGTCGGCGAGACGGGCTGGCGCCCGTGACGGTTCAGTCGCCCTGACCGGACTCGGCTTCGACCGGTGTAACGGGGGCGACTTTCCCATTGGTCGGGCTGGTAGCAGCCACCTCCCGACCTGATTTGGTCAGAGCATCACGCTGACGGTCCGAGGCGATTTGATCGGACACCGCCTGCCATCCTCGCGGTTCCCGCATCGTGCGCGAGCCCGGATCCGAGCCCATGATCTCGGCCACCTCTTCACCCGAGATGTTCTTCTTCTCCTCGAGGACGGCCGCCAGCTCCAGGATCTTCTCTTCGTGTTCGCCGAGCAATACGGCCACCTGGTCATAGAGAACCGAGAGCCGCTCCTCGATCTGCTTCCTTCGCTCTCTGAGGGCGGTCGAGACCGGGTTCGCCGGCCCTCCAGCCTCGTTGGACCTGGTGCCCATGGTCGAAGACAAGCTGTCGCCCATGCCGTAGACACCCTCCATGAGTGCAGCCACGGTGGAAGCTGACTGGAGGTCCCCGGACACACCCGAGCTGTTGTCACCTCCGAAGAAGAGCCGTTCTCCAGCGAGGGAGGCCAGTGAGACCATGATGTCGCTCTCGAACTCCGACCTCCATTGGGTGAAGCGCTCTTCCTCACCCATCGACTTGACCATTCCAAGAGTTGAAGCGCGTTTCTCGATCGAGACCATGTCGATGCGGCGATGGGCTCCCAGGAGGTGCGCCGTCACTGCGTGGCTCGCCTCGTGGACCGCGACCGCGTGACGCTCTCTTTGGATGTAGTCGACATCCTCGGGTGGCCCCAGCTCCTTGAGGGACTTGGCACGCCAGACGTCGGGCCACTCGATTGCCTCCCGCCCAGCGCGGACCGCAATGATCAAGGCCTCATTGACCAGGTTCTTGATGCTGGCGCCGGAGTAATAGGGGGTGATCACGGCGAGATGCTCGACCTGCTCCGGAGTCAACTTGTGATCGACTTTTTCCAGATACCCGACGATCGTCTGCTTGCGCCCCTCCTTCGAGGGGTAGGCGACCTTGTAGATACGGTCGATTCGTCCCGGGCGCAACATCGCCTCGTCCAGGGAGTTCGGCATGTTGGTGGCCATGATGTGGAGGATTCGATACTTGGGCGGGGGCTTGGGCCGGAAACCGAACATCTTCCGGAACTTGTTGGTTATGCCTCGCGGCTTGGTGAGACCGTTCATCTCGGTGAGAAGAGCTTGGAGCGTCCCCATGCCACCGCCGCCTGCCATCCCACCCATCATGATCCGGTTGATCCAACCTGGTTTGGGAGCTTCCTCGGCCTTGATCAGCCCGGTTTGGCTCCAATAATCCACGAGAGCCATCTGGGTCTCATCCCCCAGATAGCTGAACCCGTTGCAGTTGAAGCCGAAGTCGTTTCGTGTGACCTGTCCGAATTGACCCGTTGGTGCACCCTGCGTGCCGCGGGAACCGAGGGCGTCGGCCTCGTCGAAGAAGACGATCACGCCGCCGTGGCGAAGGCTCAGCTTGCGCAGCTTGCGGTAGAGGCTCTTCACCTTGAGGACACCGATCCCCATGAACATGTTGATGAACGCCCCGGGCTCGACGAACACATACGGTCGGCCGGTTTCCCCGGCGATGGCCTGGGCCATCAGGGTCTTGCCGGTCCCTGGTGGCCCCCAAAGCAGGATGCCGCCGGGGATATACCCACCCTTTTTCTCGATCTCGTCCGGCTTCTCGAGGAAGGCGATGTTTTCCTTGATGAGGTCGAGGACGTGATCCTGGCCCCATACGTCGTCGAAGCGGGTCGTGACCTCCTCGGGGAGGATGACGTCCATTCCGCCCCGGGAGAGCAACCAGAAGATCCCCAAGAACTGGACGGCCATGAAGAGAAACCCGAACATCAATTGGAAGGCAAAAGGCATGACGCCGACCACCAACCGGGGGAGCTCCACGATGGCCTGGATCGGGCCCTGGACCTCGGCAACGAAGTAATCGACCAGCACCCCGATGATGAACAAATACAACGCCCACCGGATGAACCGGCCGACGCGGAATCGGGTCCAAGGCTTGAAATGGGCCTGGGTCCAGCGCTCGAAGCCCCCGAACAGGCTGTCTTGCCAAAAGGAGTTGTAACCGGCCGAGCGCTCGGAGAACCAATAGTGGATCTGGCGGAGGCACTCCAAGAGGAAGATGACGCCGAGGGCGCTACCAGTGCCGCTCGAGAAGAACGCGACAACGACGTCCCACAGGCTGAGGAAGCCCAGGTCGTCTGAGCCGGCGATCATGGCGGTCATGACGACCGTCAGGAAGACCAGGAACTTGATGCGGTCCCACGTGTCGAGCCGTCGCCTGGTCTGGCGGACGTCTCGTTTCCTTGTGTTCAGGCTCTCTTGTTCACCAGCCATGAGTCAACAACTCCCACAATCGTCTCCTGATGCGATATGAAGCATTCCCGGCTGCAGCCGGCGATCATCGAGTACATCCTGGTGTCGTCGGGGTTCGACACCGTGATCAGGTATGCCACTCCCTGGCTCTGGCCCGCCTCGTCTTCGAAGGCGACCAGAACCCTAACCCCGTCGAACCCTCCGCCAAATGTGAAGTCCTCTTTCTCGAGCTCCTGGCTGTTGGCCAGGTTGTAGTAGGGGAGGACAGACTGGGTGAGGACCGCCCGGGAGAGGAAGTCCTTCTCCGTCTGTCCGATCTGACGAACCGACATCAGGCCGATCGGGTATTCGGCCTCGGAAAGGTCCCGGTTGAGATGAGTGACGTCGCGGACCGGATCTCCGTCAAATCCGATGCTGGTCACCGACGGAAAGGTGAAACCCTGAACCGGCTCGTCGAAGGGGAGGTCATCGAGAGCAGAGAGCTCGGATAATTCGTAGGTGTGCCACTGCTCGGGGATCTGAAATCGCCCCAATCGCTGGGTGTCGGTGTAGGTGACGACATCTGCAGATCCCCCGCCACAGGCCGCGGTCAGCACGCTCGCGGCTGCAAGCATCAGCACGGGTCGCACCGAGCGTGGCGAGAATGAAATCCTGATGCCGACAGACTATCCGTGGATTCGAATTGCGGGAGATCACTGCAGCGAAAATGCCTTCTATATGGCACGATGATCCGTGTGATTGAGAGTCACGCAGGAAAGCTCCTGGTCGCAACGCCGCTGCTGATAGATCCTCATTTCTGGCGGACAGTGGTTTTCATGCTCCAGCATGACGAGGAGGGAACGGTGGGGATCGTCCTGAATCGCCCGACTCCGGAGCTCGTAGCCGATCATCTCCCGGCATGGGTCGGGGACGAGCGGGAACGACAACGAGTCTTTTACGGCGGGCCTGTCGAGCCCGAGATGGCGATCGCACTAGGCCCGGGGATGGATGGCGACCCGACTGCGTTGCCGGGGGTGACGCTGGTCGATTTGTCAACCGGCCCTCCGCACGATCCGACCCGGATCCGCGTTTACTCCGGATACGCCGGTTGGGGCGCCGGTCAACTCGAGGCCGAGATGGCAGAAGGCTCCTGGTATCTGGTCCAGGCCTCTCCTGACGACCCCTTCGACCGGCCGGAAGGCCAATGGGCCAGGATCCTGCGCCGCCAGAACGGGTACCTCTCGTTGGTTTCGACCTTCCCGGACGACATAGCCCTCAATTGACGTTCCGCCTGATGCCGCCCCAAGACCGTTGTGATCGAGTGAACCGACCTACTCTCAGCACCGGATGACCACAGTCACCGCACCCAAGCTGCGACCGAGCCTCAAGAGACGGGCCCCGGGGTTGGAAGTTGAGCGATCGCTGTGGGCCGCAGGAGCGCCAATCGTGGTCGGTGTGGACGAGGTGGGACGTGGGTCGTGGGCTGGTCCGCTGACCGTTGGTGCGGCCGTGGTCCCAGCTACGACGAGGGTCTACAAGATTCGCGATTCCAAGATGCTCAACGAGGATGAGCGCGAAGCGTTGTTCGATCGCATCGCCGGCTGGTGTGACGCCTGGGCCGTGGGGCATGCCAGTCCTGCGGAATGTGACGAACTCGGGATGTCGGACGCCCAGCGACTGGCCGCAAAGCGGGCGCTGGAGGGTATTGGGGTCAAGCCCGACCAGGTGCTGGTAGACGGCAACTGGGATTTCGTCGGCGGCGCAAAGCGAATCGTTCGGGGCGACGCCAGCTCATTGTCCATAGCCGCGGCTTCGATCCTGGCGAAGGTCAGCAGGGATCGGATCATGCGCGAGACCGCGGATAGTTTTCCCGGGTACAACTTCGAAGCCAACAAGGGATACCCCTGTCCGGTGCACAAAGCGGCCCTGCAGGCCTGGGGACCCACATCCATTCACCGCAGATCTTGGGTATTCATGGAGCATCTGATGTGGAACGGGCTGGTTCGCTTCCAGCGGCCGGAGCCCCAGCTCGTGCTCGAATTCGAGGGCTAGCACCCGGGGGGGTCGGCCGCAATCTCGTGATCGGGGCGCTGGTGGCCCGATTTCTTTTCAGGCCTCATGTCCTGTCCTGGTCCGGCCGATACCCATGCAGAGCAATTCGGACTTGGAGATCGATTGCGACAAAGAGCCCTCGGTGACGATGATTGCTCAGTGGCAGCCGGGGGTTACAAGCACAATTCGCAAAGTCGGACTCAGTCCATGGGAGGACTCCATCCGCGACCACATCGACGTCGGTGAACTGAACGCATTTTTCAAGCGCATGCCTGTCGCCTTCTATCGAAGCGCCCTCGACGGCGAGTTGGTGGCGGCAAATCCGGCCCTGGCCACCCTTCTCGGATACGAGACGGTCGAGGAGCTCAAGCGCCAGGTGACCACGGTCGAGAGCGTCTATGTGAACCCGGAGAGGCGTCTGCGCTGGATCGAGGAGATCGGGGCAACCGGGGTCGTCTACGACTTCGATATCGAGTTGCGGCGGCCCGACGGGACCACAGTGTGGGCCCGAGACTCGGCAAGAGCGATCCGCGACGAAACAGGCGGGGTCGTGTATTACGAGGGCTCGCTGATCGATGTGACGGACAAGATCGACGCCCAGAAGGCCAAAGACGAGTTCATTGCCACCGTTTCCCATGAGTTGAGGAACCCGATCGCGGCGATGCTGGGACTCGGTCAGGAGCTCGCCAACAACTACGACTCGTTCACCGACCAGGAGCGGCGCGAGATGGCGCAGATGATCGCCCGCCAGGCCGATGACGCCTCCTGGCTGATCGAGGATCTCCTCGTCGCCTACGGAGACGATCTGAACGGGGTCAGCATCCATTCCGAGGTGTTCGACGTGGTCAAAGAGATCGAACGGGTGCTCGAGGTGGAGGAACACCCGATCGAGCTTCAGGTGTTCGACGGCTCTTCACAGGTCTATGCCGACCCGAGGCGGACCCGGCAGATCCTCAAGAATCTCGTTTCCAACGCCCTCCGTTATGGGGGCGGGACGGTGAGTGTGGCATTGGCCAAGGTCGGTGACCGCATCGAAGTGAAGGTCAGAGACTCCGGTGAGGGCCTCCCCGACTCCGACGTGGAACGAATCTTCAAAGCCTTCGAAATGGGGAGCCGGGGCGCCCATCCGAACTCGGTTGGCCTCGGGCTGGCGGTGGCGCGTCGGTTGGCGCGGCTCATGCAGGGCGACCTCACGTATCGCTACGAGGACGGATGGTCGAGTTTCGTACTTTCGGTTCCGACAGCCTGATCTCCGCCATCCCCTAACCTCACATCATGCGTGTTCTCGTCACCGGCGGCGCCGGTTTCATCGGCAGCCACAGCGCCATCGCCCTCATCGAAGCCGGCCATGAGCCGGTTCTCGTCGACAATCTTTCCAACTCCCGCAGCTCGGTGGTCGCCCGCATCGGCAAGATCTCCGGCACCACGCCTGAGTTCGTCAAAGCCGACGTCAGGGACCGTGTGGCGATGCGAGAAGTGATGGGCCGGGGATTCGACGCCTGTATGCACTTTGCGGCGCTCAAGTCGGTGGGCGAATCCGTCGAGCAGCCAATGCTCTACTACGACAACAACGTCGGAGGGACCATTGCCCTGGTCGAGACCCTGCTCGAATTCGATGTCAAGTGCTTCGTTTTCAGCTCCTCGGCGACGGTCTACGGGGACCCTGTCGAGCTCCCTCTCGTCGAGTCGGTGCCCACGGGCGTCGCTGTCAACCCCTACGGGTGGACCAAGATCATGATGGAGCAGGTACTCCGTGACCTCTACGTGGCCAATCCTGATTGGTCGATCTCACTGCTCCGCTATTTCAACCCTGTGGGAGCCCATCCATCGGGCCTGATCGGGGAGGACCCAGCCGGAGACCCCAGCAACCTCATGCCATACGTGGCTCGGGTCGCGGCCGGGATACTGCCCAAGGTAAGCGTTTTCGGCGGCGATTATCCGACGCCCGACGGGACCGGGGTCAGGGACTTCATCCATGTCGTCGACCTGGCCGAAGGGCACGTCAAGGCTCTCGATCGTCATGGCGAGGAGAGTGGTGTCTTCACCTACAACCTCGGCACCGGTGAGGGCCACAGCGTGCTCGAGGTGATCAAGACCTACGAGCAGGAGTCAGGGCGGCCGATTCCGTTTGAGATCGTGGATCGCAGGGTCGGGGATGTTGCCTCCAGCTACGCCGATGTCTCCAAAGCCGCCACCGACCTCGGTTGGAAGACGACCCGGGATCTGGCGGAGATGTGCGCTGACTCCTGGCGGTGGCAGAAGCAGCCTCGCTGACCATCGGTAGCCTCACCCTGTGACTGTCATCATCGAGGCCGCTCGCGCCTGGATTGCGGGTGACCCCGATCCTGAGACCAGACGAATCCTGCAGGAGATGGTCGACTCGGGGGACTTGCCTGGCGTCGAGAGGGCGATGGGAGGCACTCTCAGTTTCGGCACAGCTGGGATCCGGGGCGAGGTTGGGCCCGGGTCGAACCGAATGAATCGTGCCGTGGTTGTCAAAACCACGCGAGGTCTTGCCGACTACCTCATCGATCAGGGCGGCAGGGACCTACACGACGCTCCTGTGGTCCTCGGGTTCGACGCCCGGCCTTCCAGCCGTCAGTTTGCCGAAGACACCGCCGGCGTTTTGGCTGCGGCGGGGATCCCGGTCCTGTTTTTCCCCGAGGTGACTCCAACACCGCTGGTGGCCTACACCGCCAAACATGTCGGAGCCCCGGCGGCGGTGGTGATCACCGCCAGCCACAACCCGCCCGCCGACAACGGCTACAAGGTCTATGGGGCCAACGCGGCGCAGATCATCCCACCCGTCGACGCCGGGATCGCGGCAGCCATCGAGCATGTAGGCCCAGCCATCGAGGTTCCCCGAATCGAAGACGTGTTCACGGGGACCTCTGACCTCGTGACCCCGGTGCCGGAGGAGATCTTCGAAAGCTATCGGGATGAGGTCTACGCATCGAGACCCAACCCCCAGACGTCGGATTTCAAGATCGTCTACACCCCCCTCCATGGGGTGGGGGCCAGAATCCTCAATCGTCTTTGTGCCCAAGCCCATCACAGCGGAATCATGACCGTGCCCGAACAGGCAGAGCCCGACGGGAGATTCCCCACGGTGAGCTTTCCCAATCCCGAGGAACCGGGAGCCCTGGACCTCGCACTTGCCTTGGCCAAGAAAGAGCAAGCGGAACTGTTGATTGCCAACGATCCAGACGCAGATCGCCTCGCAGGCGCGGTGCCCTCGGCGGGGGAGTGGCGGCTCCTCAGTGGCAATGAGTTGGGTGTATTGCTCGGCGACTACGTCCTGCGCTATTGGCGTGAGCCCGAAACAGCGATCGTGGTCAATTCGGTGGTTTCCTCCCCGATGTTGGGCGAAATCGCACGGAGACGCCAGGCGCGTCATGAAGTCACACTCACCGGGTTCAAGTGGATCATCAACGCTGGGCTGGCCCTCGAAGAGCGGGGTGAAGGCAAGTTCGCCTTCGGTTACGAGGAGGCGCTCGGTTATTCGATAGGGAGGACGGTGAGGGACAAAGACGGGATCTCGGCCGCTCTCGTGTTTTGCGATCTGGCTGCCGAAGAGCGAGCACAGGGTCGGGGCCTCCTCGACCGGCTACACGACCTGTGGGCCGAGGTTGGGCTTTGGGTGAGCGCCCAACACTCGATTCTCCGCACCGGGCCTACCGGCCAAGATGAGATCGGCAGGGCAGTGGGGCGGTTGGCTGAGGCACCACCGAGCACTGTGGGGGGTCATCCGGTGCTGTCGGTGAGCGACTATCGGGTCAACGCCGATCTTCGCCCGCTCTGGTTGGGTGAGCAGGACCTGATCGAGATCGAGTTGGGCGACGTGGGGCGGGTCCTGGTCCGTCCTTCGGGCACGGAACCGAAGCTCAAGGTGTACGTGGATCTGCGGGGCGACCCAGGGGTGGCGCCGGACGAGGCGCATCGTCTCTTGACGGCTGATGCTGCTGCAATGGCCAGGGAAGTGGGGGAGGGGCTGGCGTTCTGAGCGGTTCAGCCGGGACGATTGCCCCGCTGCTGACGATAGAGATAGAGCCATCCCAGACCATGTATCGCCACCGCCGAGAAGAGCACAACACTGGCCCCCGGGTATCCGGCGATCAGCGCCGCCAGACCCGCCAGACAAGCGGAGCCGACCAAGGCAATCCGTGGACCGTTGAGAGGGCCGAACACCAGCCAAGAATACCTCGACCGCGGGCTGCCAGGGGATGGTGCGGGTTGACGTTGGCCTTCCTGTCCGTGGCCTGTGTGGCTCCTGTGGGGGACAGCGACGAGACCACGAGCTCCACGACCCTGGTCACGGTCACGACTACAACCCCAACCACAACGACGACTACGTCCATAGTGACCACCAGCTCGATCGCCGAGACCACGACCACCACCTCCGCCTTCGATGAGTTGGCCGCCGACGCCCTGATAACCCCGACCGGGGTCGTGGTGGCGATTCTCGATCGAGGCAACACCGGCTTCGTGGTACGGACCCCGTGCGACAACACGGCAACCATCGGAAATGGGGAACTGGTGGGGCCGGTCTCGGTGGTCCTGGATCCAGGCCATGGCGGGCCAGTCGACTCGGGGGCGGTTGGGGCCAATGGCCTCAGAGAGGCTGACCTGAATCTCACGCTCGCCCTCGCCACCGAGAATCTTCTCGTGGAGAGGGGGATCTCTGTGGTCCTCACCCGAACCGCTGACTACCCGGTCCGGCTCGGGGTCAGATCCCAATTGGCGGATGACCTGGGCGCCGAAATCCTGGTGTCCATCCACCACAACGCGCCCACGCCGGGGCCTTCTGACGTACCGGGGACAGAGATCTTCATTCAGAGCAACTCAGAGCGCTCACGTCGTCTCGGCGGGCTGGTCTGGGAGCATGTGGTTGCTGCCCTTTCCCAGATTGAAGGCGTGGACTGGTCCGGCGCCCAAGATTCAGGGGTGTTGCGGGTGCTAAACACCGGCGGAGAGGACGCCTATGGGATGGTCCGCCTGCCGGAAACCGTGTCGGTGCTTGCGGAACTGGCCTATCTGTCCAATTCCAGCGAAGCCGAGATGCTTGCGACCGAGGAGTATGAGGCCGCCGCCTCTGTTGCCCTGGCCGATGCCATCGAAACCTACCTCGAGGGGGACGACCTCGGAGCCGGGTATGTCAACGAGCCCCGGGTATTCAACCCACAGCCCGGCATAAGCGCCGATGTCTGTGAGGACCCGGAACTGGGGTAGTGGAGTCAGGCCTCTCAGACTGCCGAAGCGTTGTGCAGTTGAGGACCCGGACACACACGACCGACGGTTACAGCCATCTCTCATCGCATAGGCTGCTCCTCATGCGACGCAAAGCCCTCGCAACCATCCTCGTGCTGCTCCTCGCTGGAGCATGCGGAGGGTCCAACCCCGGAGGAAGGCCCGGCTACTCGCCGGCCCAAACAGAGCAGACCGGCACGACCATCGCCATCAGCTGACCCAACTCTGGACCCTCGCCAGATTCCAACGCTTCCAGACATTCATCCGGGGCTCTCTTCCTTACGAGGTCTTCTGGTGTCTGTGCCGGATCGGCCGCCTCTCCGCCTTACATGAGCTAACTTGACATAACGTGGATTATGGGTCAAACCCCTCAACCCCATATCTCCCTCACACAACTCCCCCCACACCCCAAGAAACACCAAAGACGAGGGAATCCGAGGTCAATTCAGGCGGTTCTCCTATCTGACCAACTAACAAAGGTTTGAAAATGGCCACATTGCAACTCAACAAAGAGAATTTCGACCAGACCATCCAGGACAACGGGACGGTGCTCGTCGACTTCTGGGCGGAATGGTGCGGCCCCTGTCGCTCATTCGCACCGACCTACGAAGCGGCGTCAGAGAGCAATCCCGACATGGTGTTCGCCAAAGTCGACACCGAGGACCAACAGGAGCTGGCCCAGACGTTCGGAATCCGCTCTATTCCCACATTGATGGTGTTCAGGGACCAGATCGTGCTCTATTCACAGCCTGGCGCCCTTCCCCCCAACATGCTCGAGGATCTCATCTCGCAGGTACGCGAGGTGGACATGGACGAGGTTCGGGCCCAACTCGCCGCCCACGAAGCGGAGCTGGAATCCAACCCGGATCATGAGCACGACCACGATCATGATCACGATCACGCCCACTGAGGCGGGTCGTCAGCTCTGAGCTCGGGGTTTTCTGTAGACGGAGACGTGTTGTCCGGACCGCTCGGTGAAAGGTCTCCGGTCGTACCAACCCCAACGCTCCTCCAAGACCAAACCGGCCAAGCGACCCATCAGATCCATCTCCGCCGGCCAGGCATAGCGGATAGTCACCGGCAACACGACCGTGGACCCGTCCTCCAGACGGCGCACCTGGTGGGAGATCACTGTTTGGCCGAGAGGATCGTGGATTGCCAGCTCGTAGGCGTGAGCTTCGTTGGAGCTGATGCTGGACACCCCCATGCGGGTCCCGAGATGGTCATAGCGACTCAGATCGGGCATGAAAGTGTCCAGGACGAACCGCCCCCCGGGCTCCAGGGCCCTGGCGACGTTCTGGAAGCATTCCACCTGTCGCTCCTGATCGAGCAGGGCAAACAGGGTGTTGAACGTCAGAAAGACGAGGGGAAACGTCTCGTCCACGGCGACATCCGCGAAGTCGCCGGTCACCACCGGGATCCGGTCTCCCCCTGGTTTGGCCCGCAGCAGGCCGATCATCTGCTCTGAGATGTCGATGCCGGTGACCGAGACACCAGCCTCTGTCAACGGGATGGCCACCCGCCCCGATCCGATCGCCAACTCGAGGGCACGCGGTGGAGTACCGGCCAGTGCCCTGAGAAAGCCAACCGTCGCGGTGTCGATCTCCTGATAGATATCGTCGTAAAAAGGCGCCCATCGCTGCCCGTAGGTTCCGATGTCGTAGTCGCTCATGACCACAACTCTGGCAGTTCTCGGGGGCGCCTCGCCAGAATTGCCTACTCTCCCCCGCCATGCCCGCAGATCCGACGGTGATCTCCGCCCTCGCCGCGCACTCGATCCAATATGAGGAAATGGCCTGTGACCCCGCCCTTGCGGACACCGCCCAGTTTTGTGCTGCTTACGACGTGCCGATGGACCGATCGGCCAACACCATCGTCGTAGCCTCGAGGAAGCCGGAGGGCGAGGTCGCCGCCTGTCTGGTGCTGGCCACCACCCGTCTCGACGTCAACGGGATGGTTCGACGCAAGCTCGGGGTCCGCAAGGCAAGTTTCGCCTCTGCCGAACAGACAAAGGAGCTAACCGGAATGGAGATCGGTGGCGTGACCGTCTTTGGCCTCCCGAGTGAGGTGCCGGTGTGGATCGACAGCCGAGTCCTGGCGCCGGAATGGGTGATCATCGGTGCCGGTTCCCGCTCGGCAAAGATCAAACTCGATCCCCGGCAGTTCGTCGGGCTCGAGGGGGTCGAGATCATCGACGATCTGGCGCAGTCCGTTTCAGACTGAGCCGCGAAGCGACTTTCTCATCAGGAATCCGTAGCCAACGAGTGCTATCGCAAGAAACGAGAACCATTGGATCGCGTAAGCGAGATGCGGTCCCTCGTCATCGAACACCGGCGGATCGACCGGGATCGGGAACTCACTCCCCTGCTCCCCCATCGCCACCAAGTAAACCGGCAGCAACGGGAACGGGACCTGGTCTTGGATTCGTCCGATGTCGACGCGATTCATGGCCACCAGCCGCCCGTCTTCGGGGTCAGCGGGCCCGAGGGCCCTTCGAGTCTGGGTCAGGGCCAGCCACCCCTCCACCGTGACCACTCCAGTCGGCGGCGGTGCTGCGGTGACCGGAACCTGATCCACGTCCAGCGGCACCCATCCCCGATTGACCAGCACTGAGGAGCCGTCCTCGGTGACGAGCGGGGTGATGACGTGGAAGCCGGCAACCCCGAGATAGACCTGGCTTCGGATCAGCACCTCGGATTCGGGGGCGAAGGTGCCGGTGGCCAGAGCCCGATGGGGGCTCAGGGAGTCGAGGTCGGAGCCGGCGGACGACACCAGAACAGCGACATCGACTAGCTCGGCCTCGAACCGCGACTCCCCCACCATGTTCGCCAGACGTCGTTCATCGAGCCGGCGGAGTTGCCACATCCCGAGGCTCACAAAGGCGACCGAGAGAGCCAACACCACGACGTGGGCGATGATCCACCGTGGGGTGAGCAGGGCCCGCAAGATTCAAGCCGCTAACGGGATCTCGTTGTCGTCCTGCATGGCGAGCGCCGCTGTCTCCAGATCAGCCTCAGACCGACGGATGGCGATTGGAGTCCGAGCCAGTTGATCTGCCACGGCGGTGTCGATCTTCCCGGCGGCGAGCAAGAAACCGGCAACGTCATCGCTCCAGTACCAGGGCATGGGACACCTCCAGGGATCGGTAGGGACGGGGACTCCGGCCACTGTACCCCGCCCCCGGCCCTGCCAAATCCCCAATAAACCAAGGCGATTTAGACCTTGACCGGTTCCAAAGCGTCGACGTCGCGCAGTTGGATCTGCTCGGCCACCACCTCGATCCGACTGCGACGGCCGTCGGGTGCCTCCCAGAACCGTCGTTGCACCGAGCCACATACCCAGATCCGGCGCCCGGTCTCCGGCGCCTCCTCGATCAGATCCTCGGGCGGGTCCCACATCGACACCGGGATCACGTCGACCCGTCGGCGAGGTGCCTCACTGCGCACCGTCACCAGATATCGGATCAAACGCGTCCCCGACTCGAAGATCTTGATCTCCGGTGGGACTGCGAGCCGCCCACACAAGACGATCAGATTGAGGTCCATGACCACTCCCCCATTCCATCAATCGGGGAGGTGCGGATGACCGTGATCATGCCTCGAGGGGCAGACAGATTTCTACAGGAGCGCCTCGCGGAGCTCGTCGATTCCCTCGAAGTCGACTTCCTGCTCGTCGAGGGCGGCCAGGAGACGCCGTGCGGCGTCCTTGTCATCCGCGGCAAGGGCCACCCGTGCCGCTACGTACCAGCTTCTAACTTCCCCGGGTGCTGGCGAGGCGACCAGGCGGCCGGGCTTGATGACCGCCCAGGCGTCCCGCGCTCGCCCTTCGTCGAGGAGGAAAGAGGCATAGACCACCTTCGCCTCGAAGGACACTGTTGGTGACGGCTCGAGGTCCTGGATCCGGTCCCAGGTCTTGACCACGTCAGCCTTCTTCCCCATGGCCCGAAGGCAGTCCATCTCGACCGGCATGTGGATCACGTCACCTGTGATCCGACGAAATGTGCGTAGCTCACGCAGCGCCTCCTCCCACTTTCCTGTGCGATAGGCAGCCAGACCGAACAACTCCCGGACCGTGGAGGATCGCGGGGCGAGGGTCTTCGCCTCGCGGAGATAGGGCAGGGCTGCACCGTAGCGCTCGTCTGCGAAGTGGTCCATCGCCTTGGCCAGCTGGTTGAGGGCTGGCTCGCGGCGGTCCTTGGGCGTGGAACGCAGGATCTCCTCACGGACCCACTTCGGGAGCTGACCCGAGGGCACCGTGGTGACAGTCTGATGCCGGCGATCCCGGGGATCCTGCCTGCGGCCATCGTCGCGACCCTTGGATTTGTGTTGGTTCGATCGACTGCTCACGGGACTCCCATGTCAAGAAAAAGGGGCCGCCAACGGTAGTCGGCAGCCCCCTCGACGGTAATTGCCCGGCGGTGACCTACTCTCCCAGGGGATTGCTCCCCAAGTACCATCGGCGCTGTCGAGTTTCACTTCCGTGTTCGGAATGGGAACGGGTGGTTCCTCGACGCTGTAGCCACCGGACAAATCTTCGAGTGACTCGGCAACCCGAGCACTCCATAGCGAGCACGTATCGTGGATTCAAATCCAAGCCCTCGGCCTATTAGTACCGGTCCGCTGAACGCATTACTGCGCTTACACGTCCGGCCTATCAACCTGGTCTTCTACCAGGGGCCTTAACCGGTTACCCGGTGGGAAGTCTCATCTCGAGGTGGGCTTCGCACTTAGATGCCTTCAGCGCTTATCCCGTCCGTACATAGCCA
>CAZSMJ010000014.1:0-27667 GCA_964608055.1 uncultured Acidimicrobiaceae bacterium
GTAGGAGAGCCGCACCCCGTGCCGTTTCACCTTCACCGGGTGCAGGTGATATAGCACGTTGTTCATCACCACATAGGAGCGGTTCCTCGGGCTGTCCGAATACCCCTTCTTGAACGGCGAGCCGGGACGGAGGATCGACTCGGCGAGCTGTGAGCCCCACAGCTTCTCATTCGCCTCTTTCACCCGGTCCATGAGACCGACTTTGCCGTTGCCGTTAGCCAAGACCTCTCCTACCAGCGCATCCCGTACGCGTACCCATTCTTGAAGTCACGTTGCCCGGTGTCGAAATCCCAGGGCCGACGGTCGAGCCCGAGCTCGACGGCCTGGTCGGCCAGGGATCCTTCGAATTTTCCAAGCGAGATGACATTGGTCGGACAGCGATCGATGCACAAAGCGCAGCGGGTGCACTCGTCCTCGTCGACGATGAAGAACCCCAAGTTCTGGGGGTCGTCGGCGGGGTTGTCGACGTTGACCCCTTCGGTGATCGCATCCAAGGAGAGATAGTGGATGCACTTCCAGGGACAGATGTCGACACAACCCTCGCAGAGGATGCACTCTGACTGATCGATGTGGAGAAACTGCTTGGGGCGGAGCTTGTCGGTGAAATAGTCACCCTCAACGACCGCAAGCTGATAGTCGTCTCGGAACGGCGGGGTCTCGTCGACGACGCCACGAACCATCAGGTGCCTCCCTTGACCAGGGGACGACCATATGGCGACTTCTTCTCCGGCTTCTCCGCAGACTCGGGGCGGCCCTTCTTGATCTTCTGCAGTTCGAGGGTGAAGAGAGCCGCAGCAGCCAGCAGCACCAGGTGATAGCCCATCGAGATCGAGTCCTTGAGCACGGCGTAGCTGATCTCGACGGAGTTGCCCAAGACCAGGATCGGGGGTATCACCAGGGCGACCTTCTGCGAAGACCAATCGAGGTCGGTCTGGGCGAAGTTGAGCCATTCGGAGGGGACCATGCCGAAGATGATCACCAGCTCCAGCCAGGCCACATAGGCGGCGAATACCGCACGCGACCAGGTCAGCCTCTGATTGAGCACCCAGAGGAAGACGGCGCCACCAATCATCATCTGAGACGCTGCGAACACCGCGAGATAGCCAACTCCCTGCCACAGCGCACTCCGCGGCACCCAGTTGAAGTAATCCACCACCAGTGGCACTTGGACGCCGTCGACGACGTGAGTCAGGGGCAGGCTGGCGAAGTGGATCCAGAGGACGCCGACCACCAAGAGACCGGTTCCGAGCAGGAGCAGTCCCCAGCCGGCTTTCTTGCGGGTGCTGTCGCTCAGTTCTGCGAGTCGGTACATCGTGTGTTGTTTCGGGCGCGGATCAACTGACTGTCGGCCCGTTTCTACCATAACCGGGCCCGGGCGAGAGAACCCGGTTCGGGCCGCCCCCGCATTTGGTTGAGGGCGGAACGAATCGGCGAAGTCGTTATGCTCCCGGCGTCTTGTCCTGAACGAGGAATCCGGTGGCGACCAGGCAAACAGCAGACATTCGGGCCTTCCTCGGGGGCGGGGCCGACGAGGATCGTGTAGCAGCGGCTCATTTCCTCGTCGGGGCGTTGTTCCTGGTCCTGGGGGGCCTCCTCGAAGTCCTCGCCCTCTTCGCGTTGCGTTTCGGTGGTCTGTCGCCGATGAGCCTGGGGCGGTTGGAGCCGATGGTCAACATCGCTCTGATGATCGGCTTCCTGGTCATCTCGTTACTCGGCGGCGTCTATTACGTGCTTCCCCGGCTCACCGGGGCCCCACTGCGAAGCGTCGCCATGGCCCGCGCCGGCCTGTGGTTGTTGGTCCTGATGGTTCTCGCCGGTCTGGGAGCGATCGCCCTGGGTTTCGGTGATGGCTTGCAGCCGTTCGGCCTTCCCTGGTGGCTAGATATCCCCCTGTTGCTCGCACTGTCACTGCCAACGTTGAACACGCTGGGGACGATCGCCCGCCGTCGGGAGAAACGGACCTATGTCACCCTCTGGTTCGTCATGGGTGGCGTGGTTTGGCTTCCACTCTTGTTCGCCGCCCACGTCGTCGGGACCCTGCCTTTCGCCAGTTCCCTGACCCAGACCTACTCGAGTCTGTTCTTCTCGGCGGGCTTCGTCACGATGTGGGTGTTCACCATCGGGACCGGTCTCTTCTACTACACGCTGGTCAAGGAGGCAGATGTCGCCCTGGCCTCACGTCAACTTGCCGTCGCCGGCTTTTGGTCGCTCGGATTCGCGGCTGTGTGGTGGGGCTTGGCACAACTGGTGTTCGGGCCTGGGCCCGGGTGGGTCGATGCGGTTGCCGCGGCTCTCGGCCTGGCTTTCCCCATCGGGGCGCTGGCCAACGCATCAAATGTCTCGCTAACCCTTCAGGGTCACTGGGATCGGGTGACAGACCGGCCGGGCATCTCCTCTGGCGTTGTCGGCACCTTCTTCGGTGTGGTGGTGGCCGTGATGGCCAGCCTCGCTTCGTTCCGGACGATCGGCTCCGTCACCGCACTGACCTCGTTCTGGGAAGCCATCGAGTACGCCTGCCTGCTTGGGGTAGGCCCGTTGCTGGTGGCAGGTGTCAGTTT
This sequence comes from uncultured Acidimicrobiaceae bacterium, assembly GCA_964608055.1. Classification (GTDB taxonomy): domain Bacteria; phylum Actinomycetota; class Acidimicrobiia; order Spongiisociales; family ZC4RG35; genus JALYNX01. The sequence goes on from CAZSMJ010000014.1 coordinate 2,559, forward strand.
CGACGCCCTCCCTCGAGTCGCAGGACGTGGCATGCAGTCGACCGACCGGGCCAGATCGTTCCTGAGACTGACCGTGATCGGGGTCGGCGGAGTGCTGGTCACCATGGGGGCGGCGGGGATCATCAGCGGCTATTCGTGGCTGGCCGGTTCCAACAGTGCCGCCTACATCGACGCTGGAGAGGGCTGGGCTGCCGGAGCTTCGGCTGCCGATCCTCTGCTCCTGATCGCTTTCGGCTTCTCCATCGTCGCCTTTCTCGGCCAATTGGCATACGCATCGACGGTGATCGGCACCGTCACTTCGGGCCGGGCCGTGCCTCAGGAAGTCCTGGTCTACGAGACCGTCGATGAGTGATCTGAGCGCTGCCGCTGCTGCTGCACTCGGCATCCCCGAGGCGATCGTGATGCGCTCCGCGGCGGCACGGGCCGCTGAGACCGAGATGAGTGTCGACGAGGTCCTCGCGGCTTGGGCGGGGGGCGGTTCCATCGAAGGTTCTGCGCCCCCCTCGGTCGGTGAGACGCCGACCGAGGCCCCCGCAGAGCAGGGGGATAGTCCTCCGCAGGAAGACAGCGCCCCTTCCGTCGAGCCCACCGCACCCGCGGCGGAGACAGCACCCCCCTCGGTCGGCGAGACGCCGACAGCTCCCCCCGCTGAGGAGGGGGAGACCCCGAGGCCATCCGCCACGTCAGGCAAGCCACCAACCCTGGTCGGCGAACCGGACCGCCCGATGACGGTCCTGGGAGGGGTAGTCGGGCTCTTCGTCGCGGTGCTGTTGGTCGGCCTGGTCGGACCCTCGATTGCGACCGAGAATCCGGGCGCCCGGACCAGCGCTATCAGCTTCAGCGATGCCGGTCATCGAGGACGGGAGATCTACCAGAACCTGGGGTGTGGATCCTGTCACACCCAGATGGTCCGTCCCATCGTCTCCGACGTCGGACTCGGCGCGGTGACGCTCAACGACTCCAACCAAGTGCTCGGCACCCGTCGATTCGGGCCTGATCTCTCCGATGTCGGCAGCCGTCTCACCGGCAGTCAGATCGAAGCCATCATTACCGGCTTCGACGATCATCCAGGGGCAGTCCTGTCGGGCTCCGACCTCCAGGATCTGGACGCCTATCTTCTCGAGTCGAAGACCACCGTCGCCCGCCAGGAAGAAGCGCCCGACGAGGGTGACGAAGAGGCCACGGACGAGGCCGCCGAAGCCGGGGCTCAGCCATGAGCGATCTGGCCGCGGCCGCAGCAGCCCTGGGAATTCCCGAGGCTCTTGTCCAACGCTCGGCGGCCGCACGTGCCGCAGCCACCGGGATGACGGTCGACGAGGTGTTGGCCGTCTGGGCCGGCGGAGGGGCAGTGGCCGGCGACACACCCCCCTCGGACGCCGAGCCGGCAGCCGCATTGCCACCCGAAGCGGAGCCAGCAGTGAGCGGTTCTGCTGACGAAACGTCTGCACCCCCCTCGGTCGGCGAAACGCCGACCGGTCCCCCCGCAGAGCAGGGGGACAACCCACCCCCCTCGGTCGGCGAAGCGCCGACCGGTCCCCCCGCAAAGCAGGGGGACAACCTGGCCCCGACGGCCGGCGTCACCACCCGCGCTCCGATCCCCTCGGAAGTGTCAGCGGCCGAAGCGGCCAATCTCCCCGAAGTGGTCACGGTTCCCACCGCCGGGATACGGGAGCGAACCAACTTCCTGTTCCCCAAGTGGCTGGCCGCGGTGATGTTGATCATCCCCCTATTCGCCTTGTTCGCGTTGGGTGGCTCGGCCACCGGGATCTGTGGCGAGGCGACCGAGTTGCAAACCGATGTGGTGAGTGGGGAGATCGTCAACTGCGACGGGTCGGAGTTCACCGGGTCCGGCGTGGGTGGTGGGGGCACCGATTATTTGGCCCTGGGAGAGAGGGTCTACAACGGTGAGGGTGCGACCTGTGACGGTTGTCACGGTGCCGGTGGAGGCGGCGGCGTCGGTCCCGCCCTGACCGGCGTTCTCACCACCTTCGGGGCGTGTGCCGATCACATGGAGTGGGTGCGGCTCGGAACGACAGGTTTCCAGGCGGCAGGTCGAGCCACCTATGGGGACACCAACAAGCCGCTGCGCGGTAGCGGCGCGGACATGCCACCTCACGCCTCGCTCAGCGAGGAGCAGTTGGCAGCGGTGGTGGTCTTCGAGAGGGTCCGCTTTGGCGGAGAAGCCCCCGACCAGGCGCTGATCGATTGTGGTGTCGGCCCCGAGGAGCCCCCGGCAGAGGGCGAGGAGGGGGCCCCGCCTCCCGAGGACGGGGCGGTGACCACGACCACGTTGGCCGGCTGACCTGTCTTCAGGCCACTCTGCGCATCGCGGAGCGCAAGACACGGCGATCCCTGATCTCACCCTCCGCCAGCACCTCGTTGCTAGGACCGAGGACCACCGGGATCCGCAGCCCGTAGTCGCGGATCAGATCGGGGTTGGAGTCGATATCGATCTCCTCCATGGTGGCCCCCATCCCCTCGACGACCGAAGTCACCATGGGCCGGGCCTGGTCACAGAGATGGCATCCGGAACGGGTGAGAAATCTGACCACTAAAAGACTCAAGATATCACTCTCCGTGGTCGATAATGAGGGCGCATGCAGGAAGGAGGGTAAACCGTTCCCCTCATACCTAGGGCACGTTCGTCCCAGGTGTGAACGGATAGCCTCCCAGCCCGCCCCACGGTAACGGAGCCCTTCTTCATGTAGTCGAGGCCCCCATTTATGGGGGCCTCGACATCTTTTGGGGTAGATTCGCCGCTTCGTGCGACCCGCCACCGCCATCATCATCGTGATCCTGCTCGTCCTGATCGCGGTTGCCGGGTTCATCCAATTGGGAGTGATCCTCTCCCCGCCATCGTGACCATCACCCCGTTGCCAAATTTGAGCAATTCGTCGGCCCGCCCTTCACGTACTGCCACTGCGATCAAGCCCGCGGAGTCGACGTGAATCAACGGCGCACCCTTGTCCACGTCGGTGTAGGTGCTCACCCAGGGGATGCTGTGGATGGTGGCCCCGATGGTCAAGTTGATCATGGTCCCCGGAATGCCACCCGCCGCAGATAGCTCATCGGGCCCGATATTGGTCTGGACGTTGCCGAAGTGGTCGACCCACCAGGCTTCGCCGGACACGGTCAACCCCTCGACATTTGGCAACGGGAGCAACAACGGTCTCACTTGATCGGCCGGGACCACTGGCCCCAGGTCGACGAGACCGGCCTCCCCCGACGCCAGAAGCGCAGCCGCGGGAGCAAAGATGTCACGGCCGTGGAAGGTGTCACCCGGTGAGGGGATCATCGCCTCCGGGTTCTCGATCGACACCATTTCCGTCGCCCCGCCAACCATGGCCACCGCAGGCGACAGCACCCCATTGTCGGGTCCGACGAAGAACCCCCAACTAGTGGCGACAGCCAGAGCCTTCCTGGTCGAACCCACCTCGGGGTCGACCACCACCAGCGCGACTCCTTCCGGAAGGTATTGGATGGCTCTCGTCAAGTGGAGCGCGCCAGAGCGAATGTCGCCACGCGGGGTGTTGTGGGTGACGTCGATAACCCGGGATTCGGGCGCCAGCCTGGCGAGCACGCCGTGGACCACTCCAACGAATTCGTCGCTGTGCCCGTAATCGGACAGAAAGCTGATCGGCAATGACATTCACCGTGACGCTAGGCCACCGAGGCGGTGAGCCGGGGGACAGGGGAAGTTCCCGGCATCTGCGTATATTGGGTCATGGTCGAGCCGAGCGTCGAAACACTGGCAAGGGAAGTTTCGAGAGCCAACGTTGCGATGCTGATGGGAGGGGTCGACACCGGAAAGACCACCCTGGCTCTACACGCAGCCCGGTTGGCGGTTGCTGCGGGGAGGACCGTCGCCCTGGTCGATGCGGATGTCGGCAACTCCACGGTGGGACCGCCGGCGTGTGTCGGTCTCAAGATCATCCGCACTCCGACGGACATCGAAGAAGTAGCCGTCCCCGACCAGCTCCATTTCGTGGGCACCATCACCCCGGCCCGCCTCGTCCTCCAACAGGTGGTCGCCACCGCAGCAATGGTCGATGCTGCCAAACGTCTGGCTGACCTGGTCATCCTCGATACCACCGCCGTCGTGTCCGGCGTGGCCGGCGAGACCCTCAAGTACCACAAGGCCGAGCTCTGCCGGCCCGACAAGGTTGTGGCTTTGCAGCGGGGCGGGGAGATGGAACCGGTGGTGGGGATGCTGCGCCGTTTCCTCGGCATGGATGTGACCGTCGCCCCGAGCGACCCCAACCTCAACCCGGTCTCCCCCGACGAAAGAGCACAACGGAGGACTGCCATGTTCGCGAGGGCACTCGAGCCACCGCTGGAGCGATGGAAGGTTCGCCCCACTGTGTTCGCCCCGACCCTTCCAATGGGCCTCAACCTGGGACGGCTCCACCATGTCCTGGTCGGAGTTCAGGACGAGGGCGGCGGCTGTCTCGGCCTCGGGATCCTGATTCACGAGGACGACGCACTTCGGGTCATGACCAACCGCGGGGAAGGGATGAAGGGCCTGAGATTGGGGTCGATGAAACTCGACCCCGAGTCCCTCGCGTCGAGTGTGATCAGTCTCCGAGAGGTCATGTTCGGGATCTGACCCTGCCCTCGGTCACTGTTGTCTGACGCTGAACTCACTCTCGGTGGTTAAAGCCCACTGAGGGAGAGGCCGATAACCCCTGTATATGACGGGGACAAGGCGTTGGCTATCACTTTTGCTCGTTGCAGCCCTGGCAACTATGGGGCTGGGCCTGGCCGCGGGCGCCGACTCGGGCACCGAAAGCGAGTTCCTCGCCAACATCAACGCCTCGAGAGCAAACGCTGGCCTCGGCCCCCTCTCTGTCGACGGTGGTCTCGTCTCACACGCCAGAAACCACACCGCTGACATGATGGCCGCAGGTGACATCTACCACTCCTCCAGCGGCGAACTCGGTGCTGCCGGCGGCACTGGATGGGACAGGATGGGAGAAAACGTGGGCAAGGGTCAGAGCCCGGCCAGCCTCCACGAAGCCTTCATGAATTCCGCGGGGCACAAAGCCAACATTCTGGGTGACTACAACTACGTCGGTGTCGGTACCGGAAGCCAGGACGGTTACCTCTACGTGACGGTCGTCTTCATGAAGAAAGGCTCAGCCCCGGCTCCGCCCCCGGCCACGACCACCACCACTGTCTCTGATTCGACGGGGGCAACCGCGGCTCCGAGCCCGACCCCAAATGCGGACCCCACGACGACGACCACGACCATTCCCCCCACCACCACGACCACGATGATCGTGGGGCCGGACAAGGCCGTGGTTCCCGGTCAAGCCTGCGTCGAGGCCGGTCGCTTCGGCCAGCTCTGTCACAACTGATTCAACGGGAATACGAAACGCCCGAGTGACCTCTCGGAGACTCCTCCGCACTTCCCCGAACGGACGCTTCTCCGAACAGCCTCTCGGGCGTTCGCAGACCCGAATCTACGGATTCGAGGCCATCGGATCAACAACCCTCTCTCCGATCCAATAGATCACCAAGTAGCGCTGTCTATCGTCAGACGGGTGACGGCAAGTCGTCATGCCGGGGTTACCAACAGCAAACGGGGTTATCCACAGGGTTTGTCAACAAGCGAGTGTTCACAAGTTTCTAAGCCTAATTTTCGCGACTCAACTCGAGGATGCCCACCATCGCCCGGAACGAGAGCTCGATCGTCTGGTAGATCTCACCGAGCACCCGGTCGAGTTCGAGGAGAGTCACCCGGTCGGCGGGCAGCCGTCCTCGAAGCAGCAAGTCTCCCTCCGCATCGATGGCGAAGAACGCCCGCCACGCCCTCTGGTTGCGCATCAGTGCCTGGCGAAGAATCTCGACGGACTCGAGCGGAACCGGGATCACGTAGGCCTCGTACTCCAGACTTCGCTCCAAGACCGTGAACCACACAGTCGTCGCGGCGCGAACCTGTTGCCGCATCCGAACCGCCCACCGACCCTCCAATTCCTCGGCGTACTCGACACTGGAATCCGGATCGTCGAGCCAATGCTCGATGCGGGCTACCAAGATCTCCCTCAAGTCAGCGCCTCGTAGATCGAGCCCAGTTTGGCAACGGCCGCCTCCCAAGAGAAGCGCTCCGCCCACCGCGGGCCGGCTGCCTCCAGTTGCCCGCGCAGTGCGGGGTCGGTCAGCACCCGGAGTGCCGTCTCCGACCACAGCGAGGGCTCCCACCCGTCGACAAGGACCCCCCCTGAACCCTGACCGACCACGCTCTTGAGACCACCCACCGAGGCGGCGATCACAGGAACACCCGCCGCCTGCGCCTCGGCAGCCACCAGCCCGAACGACTCGCTCCGAGACGGGACTAGGACCAGGTCTGCCGCCCGATAAACGTCGACGAGCTGCCGGTGCGGAACAGGCTCCGCAAATGTCACCAGATGGCCAAGGTCGAGGCTCTTCACCTTCCTCTGGAGAGCCTCCATCTCACGGACGCGGTCATCACCCGCAGGTGCGCCCACCAGGACCAGACGCGCGTCCGCGATGTGAGTAGCAACGTCTGCAAAGGCCTCGATCGCCAGATCCGGGCCTTTCACCGGCTGGATCCTCCCCACATACAGCAACGTGGTCACCTCAGGCCAACCGAGACGCATCCGCGCCGCCTGACGGACGCCAGGCACGAATTGATCGTGGTCAACGCCTGGCGTGACGATCGAGATCCGACTCGGATCGGCGCCATACCGGGAAATCAGGTCCTCCTGCTCCGAAGGCCCGGAGACGACGTTGATGTCGGACTCGTCGATGACCTCCTGCTCAGCCGCGATCCTCATCAGACGCTCGGGAGTCTCATCCCCGCGCCGCGATGCCTGCTGGACCCGCCCCAATGTGTGCGAGGAATGGACGTGGGGCAATCCGAAACGCCGTTTGATCCTCAAGCCGGCCCAACCCGAGAGCCAGTAATGGCTGTGCAGCACTGTCACGTCATCCATGAAGCCCATGCGATCGATCACGCCGTCGGCGTACACCCCGAGATAGCGCAGGGCACGACCTGGGTCGAGCTCGCGTGGTGGCCCCGCCGCCACGTGGTGAAGGGAGAAACCTGGCTCGACTGTGATCGACTCCGGCACCTCGCGGTCGTGACGTCTGGTGAAGACATCGACCTCGATCCCCTCCCGCGCCATCGCCCGTGCCAATTCGTCGACGTAGACATTCATTCCCCCGGCCCAACCCCGGCCCGGCTGGACCAACGGACAGGTGTGCACGGAAAGGAATACGACATGGTCGCCCATCAAGCCTCGATCCGGTAGAGCTGCCGAAACGAAGCTCCGAGACGGGTCTTGTATTCCTCGTCCCCTTTCAGGAAGTCGAACCGGGTGAAGCCCTCGGCAGCCAGGCGCTCGATGGTGTCCGTGAGCAGGACGATCCCGGGTGACGCCTCCGCAAGCTCGCGGTCATAGGCACTGTTGTACAGGTAGTAGGTGGCGCCGTCGGAGAATCCGAACAGCGCCGCCACGGTCCGTTTCTCGATCAGCAATTCGTCCACCCGCCACCCGGGCTGGAGGTGGAGAGCCCTGAAGAACTCCTCGCGCTCACCGATCATGAACCGTCCTTTCAGGCCAGGTGAGTTCCGGTGCAGGCCGACGAACCTGTCGAAGGCCCCCTCTCGGTCGGTTGCGACGACCACTGGCCCGACCTGTTCCTCGTAACGGCGGCGCTTTCTCCTCACCTCATGGCGCTGCCGTTTCTCGAGTGTCGACAGATACTCGAGGCCGGGTGTCAACTCGAGGACGGTGACGATGACGTCGGGCTGGGCAGTCGCCACCACTCCGACGGAGTTGAGGCCGGTCGCCAATCTGGCAGCGGAGGCCTCGGGCAGAGAGTCGAGAGAAATCCGATATCCCTGAGCCACCAGTGTTCCGAGCGCGGCGCCCAGTGCTTCAACATCGTTTCCGAGCGGGCTGTGATAGTCGGTGAGGTCGGATTCGCCCGCGATTCGAACCAGCTGGGAGTTCGTGGTCAAGGGGAGTTTCGAGTCCCCGCTCTCCACGATCAGCGCCTCGCCTGTGCCCAGGTGAGCCCACCATGCCGAGATGAACCCTGAGAGCGGGAAGGGGCCGACAAAGGCGTCCGCCGGGGGTCCCGCATCCTCCAGGGCAAGCCATGGGGAGGTGCTGGCGCTCACGACCATCGCATCTCGACTCGCGACTCCATCTCCCCGACCGGCACGTCGCCACCCATGACCTGTGGCCGGCCGATGGTGGTGATCCGATCAGCCACATGATGAGACGGCTCGCCCAATGCCTCGATTGCCGCGGCGGCGCCGACGATGGCCGCCTCCTGCAGGCCGTCCCACGACTTGACGGCGATGCCGAGCCGGTTCTCCAAGGCCAGTCCGATGCAGCCCTCCGCGCCCCTCTTGGCTGCGGCATTCATTGCGATGGCTATGGCCGAATCGCCGTTACCCGATCCCGAGACGAGGTTCGGATAACGGTGCATCGCCACATAGACAGGACGCAGCAAAGGGTGGTTGGAGAGTCGGGCGAATAGGAGAGCCATCACCCTCGTCGTCGTCCTCATCACCGGGGCACCACAGCCGTCGATGCCGACGGGGTCAGCCCGGTGATGGCCGAGATCGCTGACGAGCTCGACGACTTGGTTCTGGATCGGATGATCAGGCGCCAAATAGCTCTCGATCGGCCAACCCTGGGCCCGGGCCGCTCGGAGCCAGGCTGCATGCTTGCCCGAGCAGTTGTGCCAGAGCGACCGGGGTGACTGATGGCCTTCGCGAGCCAGACGTCGCCCGGCGTCGGGGGACAGCGGCCAACTCGGAGGACAGCGAAGGTCGGACTCGCTCAGGCCTACCGCATGAAGCATCGACTCGACGAGCGCTACGTGCACAGGTTCCCCGTCATGAGACCCCGCTGCAATCGCCAGTTCAACCGGGCGGAGCAGAGCGCCGGCCTCTTGGGCAACCGCCGCCTGAAACGGCTTGGCAGCTGATCGCAGGTAGAACGGTCGGTCGATATCCCCGGACCAGGCGACGAGATCCCCCTCCGCCGAGACGACCGCCACCGCGCCGTCGTGGAACGTCTCGACCAGACCCGAACGGGTCTTTGCGGCTAGCAAGGGCTACCCGGAGACCGGCGCTTGGTCCTGTTGGCTCCGGTAGCGAGCGACGATCTCGTCCTGGAGAGCGTCGATGACAACATGGAGTTGCTTCCGCTGAGTCGACAACTCGGCTTCAACCTCCCGGAGACGCTCCAAGGACTCCACCAGTTCTTGATCGGACAACTCGGGGAGTTGGGTGAGGATGCCATCGTCCATGATCTTGTCGATGAGACGCCGGCCGGTGGTGGCCGGCAACGGGGGCATCACATCGATGTAGCGAAGGTTGGGCTCGGGCCCGAGCACCATCCCGGACGCAAGGATCTCGGGAAGAGCATCGAGAAGCGACCGTTCTTCTTCACCGCGGCGGCGCCGGAGCTCGAAATTCAGCAAGTCCATACGCCCATGCAGCAGACGCCGGTAGTACGAAATCTGGGTCTCTACGTCCTCCGCTGTGTCCCGCCGCGCCCTGAGCTCGTCGAGGTCGAGGGCATCGAGGCCGACGATGAACTCAGGCCCGAGGACAGTATCGATTCGGCGAAGTCCGCTCACGTCTAAAGGTTACCTGCAGGCAGCAGCAACGGTCGGATAGGGATTGACCGCTCCCCCGCCGCCAGGATGGATCTCGAAATGGAGGTGGGGGCTCCCGCCCGCGGCATTGCCGCTGGAACCGTTGAAGCCGATGGTCTGGCCCTGGCCGACCCGAGACCCGGAGGAAACGTTGAACCCGGAGAGATGGGCGTAGTAGAAGGTATTCCCGTTGTCGCCCAACAACCAGATCGAGTTCCCCCCCAGCGAGCTGTGCGAGAGGCGTACCACTCCCGAGGTCACGGCATACATCGCCTCGCCATTTGCGGCCATCATGTCGGTCCCCTTGTGGCTCCGGCCCCCTGATCGCGGGAAGCCCCAGGAGTCGATGAACGACGTGCGACCAGGAGTGAAGGGGCAGATGAACGATCCAACCTGGACCGACCCGCTGGCACGAGACCTGGCGGCGGCAGCCCGGGCCCGCTGCTCGGTGTCGAACTTGGAGGTGAGGCTCTTGCAGCGGTCGGACAGCTTGGCGTAGGCAGCCTGTTCCGCTTCCATCGCCGACTCCTGGCGATCTTTGGCATCGAGCTTCTCTGCTTCCACCACCTTGAGCTCGTCACGGGTGTCGGAGAGATCGCCGTTAAACCGGTTGAGTTCGCTCCTGGTGGCGATCAGCTCGTCGATCGAACGCTGGCCCCCGGTGGCGGCCTGGGTGAGAAACTCCGAGGAGGTCATCAGCTGATCGACCGATGAGGCCGAAAGAATGATCCCCGGGCTGGACAAGCCGCCCCTCATGTAGAGCTCGACGGCTTGTTCCTCGATCTGATCCTGGATGCGATCGAGATCCTCGGAATGGACCGCCATCGACCCCTCGACCTGATCCTGCTTCCGCTCGACCTTCTCCACCTCGTTGAGCACACCCTCATACACGAGGGCCGCTTCCTCGAACTCGCCCTGGGCTGCCCGATACTCATCAAGCTGCTCCCGCGAGTCGGCGCAGGCCTCGTTGACCTGGGCTTGCGTGACCGCCAGGGTGGCAAGGGGAAATAGAGCAGCCACCACGGCTGTCACAGTGACCAGAAGAACGACGCGATAGTGCGTCCGCGCGGCAGGCATGGGGTGGAAGGGTAACCCGGCAGCGGCCAATGCTCTAGTTCACTTGGATAACGTCACGCCGCATGGCAACGGTGATCTGGGTTGCGATCGGAGGGGCTGTCGGCTCGTTGGCGCGCTACGGGCTGTCCGGAATGGTCAATCATCGCGCCTATCCGTGGGGCACCGTCGCGGTGAATGTGGCCGGTTGCCTCTTCCTCGGGTTCTTGCTCGGAACCTGGGGGTTCCAAGCGGATACCCCGGCCCGGGTCGGCTTGACGGTGGGGGTGCTTGGAGGCTTCACCACGTTCTCGACCTTCGCCCTGGACACGCTCTACTTATGGGAGCGGGGCGAGGCCAGCTTGGCGGCGGTCAGCCTCTTCGTCTCGGTGGTGGCGGGCCTCGGAGCGGGCATACTCGGGCTTGTGCTCGGTCGATCCCTGAGCTCGTAGAGCTAGAGGATGACCGCGAGCAACGGGAAGTAGATCGCAGCCGCCAGGGCCACCCCGTCTAGAGACGTGAGCCAGCCGGGGGGCCGCTCGGTCAAAGCCACGCGCCCGGTGCGCAGCATCGATGCGAAACCCCGCCCGGCCACGAGGGCCACTGCAATCCCCAACCCGATCAGCAGGTAACCGACGACGTCGAGGTCCCAGATCAGCGCAGATCCCACCGCGCCCAGCACGGCGCCGATCGCCGTCGCCGAGAACGGGTCGACCAATGGCACGGAGGGCATTCGCTCGACGATCGAGCCCACCACCAGGCCAGCGATCACGGCGGCGAGGAACACATCAACAGCCCTCGGGTCTGGACTGTGGCCCGATCGCGCCAGGAGCAACGACGCCGTGCCCAGCCCGGCAAATAGGGACACGAGGAGATTCGGGCTGAAGACATCGACCTCCCTATAGGCCGGGAAGGCAACCGCCCACCCCAGAGTGACCACCACCGCCGCCACCACAGCCAGCGAGTAGCCGGTTCCGCCCAAAACATGGGCCGCCATCGCCGATACCACCGTGGTCACCATCACGGCCAGGGGGGCGAACATCCGTCCCCGGGATGCGAGGACTGATCCGAGATCGACAGCCCAGACCGCAACGATCGCCACCAGCGCCGCCGCCCAGATCGCCGGGCCCTGGAAGTTCGCAACAACCGCGAGAACCAGAATCGCGAGAGGCACAAAAGCGATCAGGTCGAGAGTGGCCGGCGCGGTCATCGACCGGTTCCCCCCTGACACCGGCGGCAGGATCACCACTTCGTCGCTGTCGCCGACCGGGTCTTCGTAGGAAGCGGCCTCCCCGTTGATCCACACCCGCGAGGTCTCGACAGTGCGCCGGAAATCGGGCCCAAAACGCTCCGAAGCCTCCTCGATAGCGCCGCCGACGGTGCCGGATCCCACGTCAACTCTCGAAGAGCCGGCGATCTCCCGGAGGTTGGCGAAAAGACGCAACTTGGCCATCCGCAAAGGGTAAAGCGTCTTGATCGCCGAGGACGAGTTCACGCCCGAATGCGTACCCTGACCCGATGGACGACAAGGTGCTGGTGGCGGTCGATGTCCCGCTGCTCGGTGACGAACGTCACAAGAACTGGGCCAAGATCGTCGAGTCTGTCGATACATCGAAGTCGTCGGGATGGGCATTCGACGGGCCGTTTGTGGCCACCGGCGGGATCCAAGACGTTCCCGCCGGATCGGTCCTCCTTGTCTATGGCGAACGTGGCTCACGCGGCAATCCCCAGATCACCGCGCGGGTGTTCACCGTCAACGCAGACGCCACGATCAGCATGGAAGTCGAGGCCAAAGGCAAAGCTTGGGCCCGTACCCTCCGCGACACAGTCGAGCGACTGCTGGGAGCAGAGAAACCGCCTCTCGACTTAACCTATCTGAGCGATGAAATGCTGGCGGACGAGCTTCGAGCGCGGGGCTGGAGGGTGGAGAAGTGATGAAGGCAATTGTCATCTCGAAGATGGGCGGGCCCGAAGAGCTGGTGCTCTCCGATGCGGCCGCCCCCGAGCCAGGTCCCGACGATCTCCTGGTCGAGGTGGAGGCTGCGGGAGTCAACTTCATCGACATCTATCACCGCTCAGGTTTTTACGACATGAAGCTCCCGTTGATCCCAGGGTTGGAGGGGGCGGGCATCGTGGTCGAGGTGGGCCGCGACGTCGACGGCTTCGCGGTCGGTGATCGGGTGGGGTGGACCGATGTGATCGGGTCGTACGCCGAGAGAATCGCGGTTCCGGCTTCGCGGGCAGTGCCCCTGCCCCAAGGAATCGATGTGCGAACGGCTGCTGCGGTCCTCCTCCAAGGGTTGACCGCGCATTTCCTCGCCTCTGACACCTTCCCCTTGTCTCCCGAGGACCGATGCCTCATCCACGCCGGGGCGGGTGGCGTCGGTTTGCTGCTCACCCAGATTGCCAAGCTCCGCGGTGCCGAGGTGTTCACCACTGTCGGCACCGAGGAGAAGGCCGAACTCAGTCGAGGAGCCGGCGCCGACCATGTGATCGTGTACTCCGACACGGACTTCAAGACCGCAATCGAGGCGATTGCGGGCCCCAACGCCATGAACGTCGTCTACGACGGCGTGGGAGCCGCAACTTTCGAACAGGGCCTGGATCTGATCCGACCTCGCGGGATGATGGTCACGTTCGGCAACTCCTCCGGGCCTCCACCGGAGATCTCCCCGCTGATCCTCGCCCAAAAGGGCTCGATATATCTCACCCGGCCCACCATGCGTCACTACGTGGGCGACCGGGGGGAGCTGTTGAGACGCTCATCCGAGCTGTTCGAGTGGATCGAGGAAGATCGTCTCCGAGTTCGAATCGGAGCCGAGTTCCCCCTTGCCGAGGCAGCAGCAGCTCACCGTGCCCTGGAGGGGCGGAGCACCACCGGCAAGGTCATCCTCAGACCGAAATCGGCGGCGGACCGCTAGGGACTGACCGTGAGGATGGCGTTGGCGACCACGTCGGGGGCTTCGAGATGGGCCTTCCACACCGGCACGACTTCGACCTGCATGTCCGGGAGTACTTCGATGATGAGGTCGACGGACTCCCGAGGAACATCGCCTTCCTGACTCCATACAAAGTAGGTCGGTGCCGTGATCTCGTTGAGCTTGGAGGGGACCACCGACGCCGCCGGGGTCCGCCGGAAGCCACGCATCGATTCGGAGGTGTTGGCAACAGTCTCGGCCAGGTCCCGCCCCTCGACCTGCTGCAGAGTGGGGCACCAACCACCGGCCTCACAGTTCGGGGCCCACCGACCCGCAGCGAAAGGACCGGCTCCTTCGAAGGAGAAGGTCACTGAACGGCCGTAGAAGGGCAGTTTCTCCAGCATCTCGACCCAACCGTCAGACTTCTCGAAGTCGACGTCCACCATCACCAGGCCTGACACCAGCTCGGGATGGATCACTCCGATTTCGGCCGCCACCTCGCCCCCCAGGCCGACGCCGGCGAACACGACAGGGCCGTCGAATCGGCCACTGACCACCTCGCTGACCATTTCCGCCATGACCGCCACCGTGTGCTTGCTGCCCTCCGCGGGCACCCGGTCACTGAGGCCAAACCCGGGGAGGTCGATGCGAAGAGCCGTGACTTCCTCACCCAGGGCGTTCACTACCTCGTCCCAGAGGATCCCGCCGGCGACGTCAACATCATGCAGCAAAACAACCTGCACCGCGCCCGAGCCTTCCTGGACGATGTTGAGAGCGGTTCCGTCACTGGTGACGACCTCTGTCCGATCCAGGTCGTCGGTCGTCACGACCTCGATCAAGTCGATCCGCTGGCCAGTCACCACGGCCCAGATCGCCGACCCGGCAAGCATCAGGAGAATGATCAGACCCACGAACCGGGCTGCCACCCGGGAAGGTGCGTCCGCCTTGGGCGGTGGTCGTAACGAGGTCATCGGAACATGACCACGTGCACGTGCCGGGGACCGTGGACCCCGAGTCTCAACTGCTGCTCGATGTCCCCGGTTCGACTCGGACCGGTGACCAGCACCAGGTTGGCCGACTCGATGACAGCGCCGGGACGACGGTGCGCCCAATGCACCAGGGTGCGCTCGATCAGGCTGACGTCGAGAAGGGCGATATGGACATCAGGAATGAGACTCGCCATCCGGGGCCGGCCCTCGCCATGTAGGAGAACGAGGGTCCCCGATTCGGCCAGGCCGGCTTCGGCGCCGGTGACGCCTAGGTCGAGAGTTCGATATCCGAGTTGGTGGGAAATGCGTTCGTTCTCGGGGACCCGATGCCTCACCCTCTCAACTCCAGTCCCGGTCAACGCGCTCGTGACCCCGGGTGCGGGCAAATCGTCCCAAGCCATGTAGGTCCGAGAGGCGTGACCGGCGGCGATCCCAGCGACCGCACGGGGAACACCATGCCTGCCCACCGGACCATGGACCACCACCGACTCCTCCTGGGCCCTGGTCCGAAACAACGAAACGAGGTCGACCGGATCGAGGTCGGGCAAGCGCTCGGGAACCTCGGGCGGCCGCGGGAGGGTTGCCACCATTGCCGCGGCGGAGACTCGCCTCAAGAACGCTTCACGTTCCACGATTGGACCTCCACCACGCACTGAATGATTCTCGGGCCGGCCGTGGAAAGTCACGATAGGCGGTCCAGCCGCGACCCCGACCCGGGAGGCGACGAATCCAGCCATCACGGGAGATCGGACCGGTGAGCGCACTTGCGAGTCGCTTCGCCCGTTCCCATTTGGCTGGGGTGTAAACGGTGTTCGAATAGCGGCGAATCCCGCGCTCCAGCCAACCGGGGAGCCTTCCCTCCGCAGCCGCCCTCGCCCTCAGCTTCAACAGCATCGAAGGGATCTGGATCCCGATCGGGCACACTTCCTCACAGGCGCCGCAGAGGGTCGAGGCAAAAGGCAGCTCCCACCACGGTTCCATTCCCAGCAGCCCGGGGGTGACGATCGAACCGACTGGGCCTGAGTACACCGTGCCATAGGCGTGGCCACCACCCGTCCGGAATACCGGGCAGACGTTGAGGCATGCCCCGCACCGGATGCAAGCCAGGATCTCCGCGGTGTCGCTGCCGAGGATCTGAGAACGCCCGTTGTCGATCACCACCACATGGAGCTGCTCGGGACCGTCGTCGTCGCCTTCGCGGCGAGGGCCGGTGACCACGTTGGTGTAGGACGAAAGGCGCTGGCCGGTCGCCGACCGAGCCAGAACCTCGAGAATCACCGAGGCATCCTCCCATCGGGAAACGACGCGCTCCATCCCGAGCAGGGCGATATGAACCCGGGGAGCGGTGGTGATGAGACGTCCGTTGCCCTCGTTGGTCACAATGATCACCGATCCCGATTCCGCAACCGCGATGTTGACGCCCGAGATCCCGGCGTCGGCCCGAAGGAAGATCTCTCTCAGATGATCACGTGCGATCTGGTTGAGCTCGGTCGGGTCGAAGGTCTCTTCGACTCCGAGTTTCTGGGCGAACAACGCCCCGATGTCGTGACGGTCGAGATGGATGGTCGGAGCCACGATGTGACTCGGGCTATCGCCCGCGATCTGAACAATGAACTCCCCGAGGTCGGTTTCCACCACCTCGATCCCGCGATCTTCCAGATAAGAGTTGAGGTCGATTTCCTCGGACACCATCGACTTCGACTTCACCACGAGACGCGAACCGGTCTCGCTGAGGATGCGAGCCACGATCTCGTTGGCCTCGTCGGCGTCGGCCGCGAAATGGACCACGCCTCCGTGTTCGATCACCTGGTCAGCAAAATGGGAGAGCAAACGGTCGAGATTGGACAGGGCATGAAGGCGTATCACCCGGGCCCGGTCCCTCAATGCGTCCATTATGGGGAAATCGGCGACAGCCCTCTCGCGCATCTCAGCCAGGTGGCGCATCCCCTGGTCGACCGATCTGGCTTCCCGGGTGCCGATGATGGCTTCCGCCCGCCCGAGGAAGGTCACCGGTTGAGAGGTCACAGGTCGTCGCCGGCCAGGGCCTCGGCCAGGTGCTTGACCACGATCTTCGAGTCACGCCGACGAAGGCCGCCCTCGAGGTGGATGAGACACGAGACGTCACCCCCAACGAGCGTATTGGCACCCGAGGCCTCGATGCGGTCCAGCTTCTCGTTCATGATCGCTGCCGACACCGCGGGCATCTCGACGGCGAACACCCCGCCAAAGCCACAGCATTCCTCGGATCCTTCGAGCTCCGCCATCTCCACTTCGGAGAGCAACTGTTCGGCCTGGTGGCGAAGCCCGAGACCGCGCAACCCGTGACAGGAGTGGTGGTAGGCGACCACGCATCCGTCACAGACGGCCTTCAGGTCGGTGCCAAGGTCGTCGACCAGGAACTGGCTCAGCTCCCGCACCCGCGATCTGATCCGCTCGGCCTGCTGCTCCCGGTCGGTGCCCGCGAAGAGCTCGCCGTAATGACGGGTCATCATGTCGGCACACGACCCCGACGGCACGACAATCGGGCCTTGGGTGACATCGAGAAGGTCGAGGGTGTGCCCGGCCATCCGTTGAGCTTCGGCGAGCATCCCCACGTTGAAAGCCGGCTGCCCACAACAGGTCTGGCCCTCGAGAAACTCCACCTGGCAGCCCGCCCGCTCCAAGACCGTGACCGTGGCCCGGCCGACCTTCGGGGCGAGGGCGTCCACAAGACAGGTGACAACCAATTGGACGGTGGGCCCCTCCATGAGCGCGAGGTTATTCGGCAGTGAGTTGAGGGGCTGTCAATGCTCCTCGGCCTCCGTCTCGTAATTGGGAGCCACAGGTCCGGATATGACCCCTGTACGTCCCAATTTGGGAAGGGGGGAACCCGTCGTGGTTCTCCATTCGAGACGACGGCAAGCACAATCACCCCATGACTCAACCGATCCGGTCCCTACCGAACAAGACTGGGACCATGGCCCGGCGCCTGGTGCAGCTCGGGATCGGCTTGATCCTGTTTGGCGTGGGGATCGGTCTGATGCTCGAATCGGGCCTGGGCGTCCCGCCCTGGGATGTATTGCACCAAGGTCTCGCCGTCCGCTTCGGCCTCACAGTCGGGATCTGGTCGATCATCGTCTCAGCGGTGGTCCTGTTGTTGTGGATTCCCCTCAAGGAGCGGATCGGGATCGGGACGGTCTGCAACGTCATCATCATCGGACTGATGATCGACGCTTCGGCGGCGGTCATACCCGATCCCGCCACCACTTTCATCGCTTGGCTGATGCTGCTGGTCGGGGTCCTACTGATTGGTCTCGCGTCAGGGCTCTACATCGGGGCCAACTTCGGCGCCGGCCCCCGTGACGGCCTGATGACGGGAATTGCCAAGCGTGGCCACTCGATCCGTCTGACCAGAACCATCATGGAGGTCACCGTCCTGGCCATCGGTTGGGCGTTAGGGGGGACCTTCGGTTGGGGGACGGTCGTGTTCGCGGTGCTCATCGGGCCCCTGGTCCACTTCTTCCTCCCCCGGCTGACCCTCGACGGGGGCGCCGACATCGCGGAAGCGGGCGAGCACATCGCCAATTGAACGGGTCGACTCACATGGTGGCGAGGGCCGCATTGGAGAGAGAAGGCCCATAGCTGGCCCTGAACGCCAACTTTTGCTCCAACGCCTCGATCACCGCCGACGCGAAATCAACTTCGTAGAGGGCACCCGCACTGCCAAGGCCCCCAGGGCTGAAGACATTCGCCTCCATCAACTTGTTGCCCACGATGTCGAGGCCAACCAGGAACATCCCGTCGCGAATCAGTTTCGGTCGCGCCAACTCCACCACTTCCAGCATCTCGTCGGTGACTTTGACCTTCTCTGCCTTGCCCCCGACGTGCATGTTGGAACGCACGTCATCGCCCTCGTTGACTCGGCGAAAGGCGGCGACCTTCCCGTTGACCTCGAGCGGTCGCCCATTCATGACGAAGAACCGAACGTCACCACTCTCCGCCTCTTTCAGATACTCCTGGGTCACTACATACCCATCCCGGGTAATCGATTCGATGATCTGATTGAGGTTTTGACCCTTCTTGCCATCGATCAGGAATACCCCTTGGCCGCCTGATCCCTGCAAGGGCTTGAGCACTGCTTTGCCCCCAAGCTCTTTGACGAAGTCTTTGATGTCTTCGCCATTCCTCGAAACGATGGTGCGCGGCCTGACTTCCTCGGGGAAATGCTGAAAGTAGGTCTTGTTGATGGCGTCTGCGAGGTGGAATGGGTCGTTGACCACGATCACGCCAGACGCCACAGCCAGTTGCCCAAAGAGGACACCCGAAGCCTGGGCCCAGGGGCGATCTATCGCGTCGGCAGCTGGATCGTTGCGAAGCACCAGGACATCCAGCTCGTTGACTGAGATCGGTTTCGCTTCGACTTCCGGGCTCTGGAGATCATCGAGGAAACCCTTGAGGGATCTGTATGTCTTGTCGAGCGGGCTCCGAGCTCGGGCGACCACTTCCCCGGACGCATTGTGGGCGAGGTCCCCCACGCCCATCATCCACACGTCGTGGCCCCGCTTCCTCGCCGCCAAGGCCAGCCGGGTCGTGCTGTAGACCGACTGCTCGGTGGCCACTTCGTTGACGACAAATCCGACCTTCATACCGCCACCCCCGCTGCCAAATCCAAGACACTTGCTCCGGCCCTGATCTCGGCAAGCCGGTCAACCGCCGACGCCGACTCCAAGAATCGTGGCACCAACGGCGGCACGACCAAGACTCCTCGTTCGAGCAGGTCGGCCACCAGTGGCTCGTCGGTCAAAGATATCTTGCCGACGAGCAGCGGATCGAAGCTCCCGCCATCGCGAAGGTAGGAGAAGAGGCGGATGAGGCCTCCGAGGTAGAGCGCGTCTTTGGTCATCCCACCGGATCGGTGGGCGCGCATGGTTGTCGTGAACGCAAGATTGCGCCCGGCCCCAAGTCCGACGAGCAGGTCGTAGGTCTGGCGAAAGGTGTGACGTTCGCTGATCGACTGTGCCGCCACGACGCGCAGTGCAAGAACGCGGAATCGCTTCGGCCTCAGCCCACCGTTCAGATGCTCGGCCAACACTCCCAGCGCCTCTTGGGTCTCCTCGTATCCGGCAAGCCCTAATGCAAGCATTCGGATGGGTTGGGCACTGCCATTGACATGGGTCAGGATGTGCACCCCGACCTCATGCTGGAGCAATTGGTCGATGCGATTCGCAGCGATTGTCGTGTCGAGGCCGATGAAGAGGTCTCCGTTCTCCACCATGACCCCGACGGCGGTCTTGCTCACGTGAACCACAGCGGTCATCTCCGGAAACTGAAGTCGGTAGTGGTCCAGCTCCTGGTTGGCACGCCCGGCAATCTCGTGGGCTGTGAGGAAGTCGGTTGCTCTTGGGCCGGGAGGAACCCGGTCGAGGATCTCGTGGGCCAAGTCGAGCAGCGACTTCTCGACATGTCCGTACTTCTCAACTGCGGCGAGCAGGAAATGCTCGGTGTTGCGAGTCTCGAGGAGCTCGAGGCGTCGCTCGAGCTCTCGGTGCAGGCCCCGGATCATATGGATGAGAACCGGGTCGGTCGCCTCCTCAGGGTGGACCGCGGCTAGTTCGCCGGTCAAGAATTCGAGATCGGGAAGCTCTCGATAGGTGAACTCAGGTTGCCCGATCTCACCGTCCAAGAAGGCACGTCGCATCGCGGGCACGTTGGTCGGCGTCAGCAGCTGAAGCATCGGCATCAAGCCTCCGATCTCGGTGAGACGACGATCGAGCGCAAGATCGATCTCGTCTACGCTCACACCCGGGCCCAAGTTGATTCGACGGAGTCGAGCGTCCCCACGAGGGCGTCTCCCAACTCGGTCAAGCGGTCGGCGTCAACCTCACCCGTCCACTCGTCCATGAAGACCTTCTTGAACTCGATGGCAAGCGCGCACCCTACGTCGCCGTAGTTGTCGTGAACCCAAAGCGGCACCTGGCGGCCTTCGAAGCGCACATTCTCCCCGATATCGATCCCAGCACCGTCCAATGTCGCCGACTGCATGCTCTCGAGAAAGGCATCGGCCACGGGCCGCCATTTCCCGGGCAGGGATCCGGTGCCGAGGTTGATCACTGGGTTTTCGTCGGGTGGGTCCGGCTCGGAGTCGGGACCACCTCGCCGATGGTTGTAGGAGTGGATGTCATAGAGAACGAAACCTCCTCTCCTCGAAACGAGCTCATCGAGTGTCGATGCGAGATCGGCATAGAAGCCGTCGTACAGCCGGAGAGACTCGGAAACCGCCTCGTCGGTAAGTGGCTCCCTCCAGATATCGAGGCCCCAGGCGTCATCGGGACCCCTATAGACGGCCAGGTTTCGCTCCCGATTCAAATCGACCTCGAAACGTGATCGATGGACGACCACATTGGAGGTGAACCGAACCGCCAGAGAGCCGGTGTGAGGGTCCTCCTCACGCAAACGCGTCGATTCATCGAGCTTTATCAGCGCGGCGAGGTCGGGACGGAGCTCGTGTCCGTTGTGAACCGCGGTCGCGATCACCACGTCGGGAGCAGGCAGATTGAACGAGGAAAAAGTCATCGGTAGCAATTCTCACCCGTCGATGCCAGGCGCCCAAACCAGCGGCCGTTCCTGGACGGCGACACGAAACCAAGATTCCTGCTGGGCTACCCTCGACCATGACTCCTAGCGAAAGGGAGATACCTATGTCCGAGCTCCACGAGACCCGCATCGACATCCCCGAGGATGTTCGTTTGAAGTTGGTGGATCTGTTGAACCGTCAACTCGCCGACACCACCGATCTGTTCACCCAGGTGAAGTACGCCCACTGGAACGTGAAGGGCAGCGATTTCATCCAGCTCCATTTGCTGTTCGACGACATCGCCGGCCACGTGCTCGAGTTCTCCGACTTGATCGCGGAGCGCGCTACGACCCTCGGAGGCACCGCCAACGGGACGGTTCGCCAGGCGGCGTCAGCGTCGACCCTTCCCGAGTATCCGACCGCCGCCGTGAAAGGCATGGAGGCGGTCAAAGCGGTGGCCGACCGGGTCGCCCAATACGCGGCCAGCACTCGACGCGCCATGGAGGAATCGGACGATCTGAGCGACACCAGCACCAATGACCTGTTCACCGAGGTGTCACGCCAGATCGACAAGGACCTCTGGTTCTTGGAAGCCCACCTGCAATCCAAGGCCTAAGCCTCAGGCACCGGCTCCTCGATCAAGCTCTCGGTGTCGTCGACGAGCTGCTCGACGTCGCCGAGCAGCGCTTCCAGTTCGGCAACCTCGGCCTCGGTGACGGTGCCGTCCTCGACGTTTGTCGAGGCGACCGCCGTGGTCTGAGTCGCCTCGGGCACAGTCGCAGCAACAGTCGTCGAGGTCTCGGTTGGGAAGGGTGGGGTGTCAGACACCCCACCTACCCGGGTGCAGGCTGCAAGGAGCAGGACCACAGGGAGCGCAACGAGCACCCGCTTCACGTCCTTGCCTCACAGGCGGCGGCCGCTTCGGCCAGATTGTCGAGGCGGATCTCGAGGACATCGATGCGCGCGGTGCGAACCGCGATCCGGTTCTCGATGAACTCGGCCAACTCGTCACGTCCGTGCTCACGGGCGGCGTCAGCCTTGGTCTCGAGCCAGGCGATCGACCCGACCGTGTCGGCGTCGTCATTTATCCGGGCGAGCACGTTCTCGACCCGGGTGGTGAGATTCGGAACCCGGGCGCACGCCAGATCGAGTCTCTCCCTACGTTGCTCAGGACCGGTGCTTGCGGCCATTGCCGGAGTGGCGCTGAGCAGCAAGATAGTGGTGAGCCCGACTGCCATCGCGATGCGACGGATTGACATTTCTACCTCCTGGTTGGGTTCGGTCATCACCAATGTTCGGCACCAACCTTGTGAGAACTCTGTGACGACTGTGAGGAGCCGGTAAAGGATCAGGGAAGTCGCAAGGTGACCGCCGCTCCCCCGCCGGGAGCATCATCGATGGTGATCGACCCGCCATGGATGCGAGCCTGTTGGGCAGCTAGCGCAAGTCCCAGCCCGCTTCCGGCTCCCCGAGCCGAGCTGCCTCGCACGAATCGACCCATGACCGCGCCTCGCTCCTCAGCCGGGACGCCGGGCCCGCGGTCGGTGACGGTCAAAGCGGTTCCCTGAGCCTCGGTGACCAGCCCAACCGTGATCTCGGCTGGTCCCTCCGCGCTCCGGCCGTGGGTGATGGCATTACCCACCAGATTGTCGATCATCAGTCGCAGGCCTTCTGGCCACCCCCTGGCGATGATCGGCGTGTCAGGGACAACCACCGTGATTCGGGCGGTCGGGTTGCGTCGACGAGCGTTGCCCACGGTCTGCTCCACCAGATCGGAGAGGTCGACGTCTTCGAAGGCTTCAGGCCCGGTCAGGTCACCGCGGGAGAGAAGACGCAGGGCTTCGAGAAGGCCCACGAGGCGTCGATGCTCGGCGACCAGGTCTTCGATCAGAGCCTCCCGATCCCCGACCTCGGGATGGGCAGACAGGACCTCGAGGTTGGCTCCGATGCTGGTGATCGGAGTGCGCAACTCATGGGCCGCGGCGGCGGCGAAGGTACGAGCGGTTTCGAGGGCGTCCTCTCGTTGCAGGTCGGCTTGCTGAAGCCGGGCCAGCATCGCCTCGAAGGACGCTGCAAGCTCCTTGACCTCGCGGGGGCCCTGATCAGTGCCAACGCGGGTCGTCAGGTCATTGGTTGCCGTCACATGTTCGGTGGCCTTGCGCAGTCGGGCGAGCGGGGCGAGGGCGCCCGCCGCGGCGATCCAGCCCGCGAGCCCGAAGAGTCCAACACCGAGCACCACCACCCGTCGCAGCCGGGTCCGCAGTCGCTCGTATACGGCATCCACCTGCTCGAGGGACATCGCAACTTCCACATCCACACCTCGGCCGATGGCCAAAGCCGGTTCGACCGTGTCGCTGAAGGCGCGGTAGCGAGCGGACTCTCCGGCCAAGGTGCTGTAGCCCGGGTTGGCGGCAGGCAACCCGCCCAGGTCCTCCGCCCCCAGCTCGAGCAGGAGCCGACCTCCCTGCCACACCCTGACCACGGCCGGCGCCACCAGTCGCTGATTGGCGAGCTCTTCGAGCCGTGGCCGATTGAGACGAGCCGCGGTGGCAGCCGGTTGGGCCAGCACCTGATGCTGCGCCGCCAGCACCGAGTCGACCGATGCGATCTGATCGGTACGGAACGCGCCGATGACCGCCAATGATCCGAGCACCATCAGCAGCGACGTTCCCGCAGCCGTGAACAGGGCGACCCGCAAGCGGAGACTCATGGGCGGAGCACGAACCCTATTCCACGGACGGTGTGGATCACGCGAGAGCCCTCATCCTCTTCCAGCTTGCGCCGTAGGTACCCCACGAAGACGTCGACCACGTTGGTGTTCACCTCGAAGTCGTAGCCCCACACCAGCTCGAGCAGCCGGGCCCGGCTGAGCACGATGCCCTGGTTGCGAATCAGGGTCTCGAGAAGGTGGAATTCGCGTTTGGTGAGCTCGATCTCACGACCGCTGCGCTGGACCCTGCGACGTGCCGTGTCCACCCGTAGCTCACCGGCGGTCAGGACCGGGACATCGGCCTCGGGTCGTCGCCGGAGCAGGGCATTGAGTCTGGCGACCAGCTCGGCGAGGACGAACGGTTTGACGAGATAGTCGTCGGCCCCGGCCTCGAGCCCTGCCACCCGATCCCCGACCTCGACGCGCGCCGAGAGGATGCAGATCGGCACGTCGTCACCGGCGGCTCGGATCCGACGGACCACCTCGACTCCGTCGATGCCGGGCAACCCGACGTCGAGCACCACCACATGAGGACGGGACTTGTCCGCTACCTCGATCGCCTCTTCGCCAGTTCCCACGGCCAGCACCTCGAAACCCTCGAGCTGGAGCCCACGATCGAGGGCTTCACGAATCGATCGGTCGTCGTCGACTATGAGGACACTGGGCATCACGGTGATTCTGGCCGGATCGACCCTCGCGAATGATGTGGGTTCTCTGAGAATCGCCAGCGCGAGAGCCTCGCGAAAACTCTCCACCTCCCCAGCTGGTGTCGGTGACACCGTTGGATCTAGGGTGCCAACCACTTCCCCTGGACGCTGAGCGAGGCGTTCACTTCCCCGTCAGAGCTTTGTTTTTCGCGCTCTGAGGCACCTCTCGAGGGTTGTGGAAAAACAGTGCTTGACCCATGACATGGATGTAATTACAGTATTGAAGTCCATACTAGATGTCGTGGTCACTTCCCCCCGCACCACTACATCTAGTGGTAGGAGCTGATTTATGGACCTCGTCCTCGTATCATGACGAAGGACGAAACAGTGCATAGGAGGCACTATTCATGAGTAAAGGCCTGCGGATAAATCGTCGCTTCACCGAGGCTGACAAGGACGCCTACGACAAGATCGAATGGTCCCGTCGTGACTCCCGGATCACCAACCCCGACGGCTCGATCGTCTTCGAGATGACCGATGCCGAGATCCCCTCGGGTTGGTCACAGGTCGCCGCCGACATCATGGTCTCGAAGTATT
>CAZSMJ010000015.1:0-26788 GCA_964608055.1 uncultured Acidimicrobiaceae bacterium
TCGATGAAAGCAAAGGCGATGTCAGCCCGAACTCTTGCTGCGCCCCTCGAAACGGCTCGCCACAGACGCGTGGCCGTAGTCTCCCCACTGATTGCTCCGCCCAACAACTTAACGCCTCCCAAATACGGCTCAGCCGTACCGGCAGAGCCTCCCAGACCAACAAACTATCACATTAGACCCGCCTCCAAAAGTGGCAATTGAACGCTGGCGGTGGTCGTGGGAGTATGTGCCGAGGGTTGGGGAAGCCACCGGGTCGCAATACGATCGATCATGCCCGGTATAACAAAGGATTTTGGGAGGAACGATGAAAGTGGTGGTGACAGGTGCCGCAGGATTTCTCGGCGGGCACATCGCACGAAAGTTTCGCGATGTCGGTTGGGAGGTCATTGCCTTCGACGTGGCTCCCGTCGATGAGGAAGGGATCCATTTCGCTCAGGGTGACCTGACCGACGGCAACTCGGTCGATCAGGCCGTTGCCGGAGCCGATGTTGTCGCCCACGTCGGCGCGATCGGTGACGTCTACCTGGCTGGAGAACAGCCAACTCTCGCCGCCGAGGTCAATGTTCTCGGGACCGCCAATGTCATCGAGGCTGCACTCAGACATGAGGCGCGTTTGGTGTATGCCTCGACATGGGAGGTCTATGGAGAGCCGCGTTACGAGCCGCTCGACGAGGACCACCCAACTATGCCGGACCACCCCTACAGCATCACCAAGCTCGGCGGCGAGTCCCTGGTCCTGGCCGCCACCCACCTCCGCTCCCTTTCCGCCCTCGCCCTCCGCCTCGGCACGGCATATGGGTCCGGCCTCCGGCCAAACTCGGTTTTCCGAATCTTCATCGACCGGGCCCGACGTGGTGAGCCGATCACCATCCAGGGAGACGGATCACAGGGGCGTCAGTTCACCCACTCCTCGGACATCGCACGAGCGTTCCTGCTCGCCGCCGGCTCGGAAGTATCGGGCATGGCCATCAACACCGTGGCTGCCGAGACGGTCACGATCCGAGAGCTTGCAGAGATGATCGTGAGCCGTTTCCCCACCGAGCTCACCTTCGGCGAGCCGAGGCCTGGAGACGTGCCTCCGGCAGCGGTATCGGCGAAGCGGGCCGAAGAAGTTCTGGGCTGGCGCTCGGAGATGCCGTTCGACCGGGGCCTCGAAGAACTGATCGATGGTCTCGTCGACGCCGGTTGATCGCCTACGCGTTCTGGTCCTGATCAAAGGGTTGGGGATCGGGGGCGCGGAGCGTCTGATCGCCGAGGGCGGCCAGCATTGGGATCGTACGGCGTTCGATTATCGCGTCGCCTACTTCCTTCCGTGGAAGGACCAACTCGTCGAGGAAATCAGCGCAATGGGCATCGGCGTCGACTGCCTTGGATCGGATCGAGGGCTCGGTCTCACCGCCTATCGAAAGCTCCGATCGCTGATTTCAGCGTGGCGGCCCGACATCATCCATAGCCATCTCCCGACCGCCGGGATCCTGGCCCGTCTCGCCACGGCACGGCCGGTGATCTACACCGAGCACAACATCGCCAGTTCCTATCGGCAACCGACTCGTCTCGTCAACAGGCTCACCTATCAGCGCAATGCCGCGGTGATCGCGGTCTCCGACGCTGTCGCCGAGAGCTTGGTTGGGTTTCCCGGCGTCCCGCCCCGGGTGATACCAAATGGAGTCTCGGTCTCCGTCAGCACATCAGAGATCGATTCAGTGCGCGCCGAGTTGGGCATGCAACCCGGCCAGTCGTTGGTGGCGCATGTGGGCAACATCCGGCCTCACAAGGGTCACGAGAACCTGATCGCTGCCACTGCCCTTCTGGTGGCGAAAGACCCCAACGTGCTCGTGGTCTCGGTCGGGGCCGAGAAGCACGACGGTGACCTGGCCAGGGTGCGCTCCTCTGCCGAAGCGGCCGGGGTTTCCGAGCACATCCGATTCATGGGCCGACGGGAAGACGCCCGCAGCTTCCTCGCCGCCGCCGACGTCGTGGTGAACCCCGCGGACGTCGAGGGGCTGCCGCTGGCGATCCTCGAGGGACTCGCGTTGAGCCGCCCGGTCGTGGCCACCGCGGTGGGCGGCGTGCCGGCCGTGGTCGTCGACAGGGTGACCGGCCTGCTGGTGCCGCCCGGTGACCCCGAGGCCTTGTCGGTCGGGATTCTCGAAGCCCTCGAGTCCCCGGATGCCAAAGGTTGGGGTGAGACGGGAGCAGCCCTGGTGTCCGCCGAATACGGGATCGCCCGGATGGTCGCCGATTACGAGAAGGTCTACCGGGAAGTGCTCGATGCCTGAGATGGAGATCAGACCGGCCCGCTCGGAGGATGTCAGCGGGATCCTCGAGGTCCTCGCCGCCGCCCTCGGAGAGACGGCCCTTCTGAAACGTACGCCTGAGCTTTGGGCCTGGAAGCACGTGATCAACCCATTCGGCCCATCAATCGTGCTCCTCGCCTGGTTTGGAGATCGGATCGCCGGCGTGCGCGCCCTGATGCGGTGGGACCTCTTCACAGACGATGGCCATCAGGTGCGATGCGTCAGACCGGTCGACACCGCCACCCATCCCGACTTCGAGAGGCGGGGCGTCTTCAAGGCTCTCACTCTCGAAGCGGTCGAGCTGGCTCGGAAATCGGGCATCGACCTCATCTTCAACACCCCCAACCCCCGCTCCGCCGCTGGATACCTGTCGATGGGCTGGCGCGAGGTAGGCGCGATCGGGGTGCTGGCTCGCCCCCGATTTGGCAGCGTCATCCGCCCCGATGGGGGCGACGTCCCATCCCTCGAGAAGGTTGCACCTGGGGCGGCAGCCTTTCGCCCGATCGAACGGCGTGATCGACAGCCCAGGGGCCTGAGAACACCTCGGACAATCGAGTATCAACGCTGGCGGTTCGGATCACACCCCACTGCTCGGTACGGAAGTGTTCAGGACGGAGACGGAGCCGCCGTGGTCCGGGTCGGGGTGCGCTCTGGGCGCATCGAGTTGGTCCTCTCAGACCTATTGGGCGGGGCCGGCCGCCGCGGTGTCTCTCGGGCCGGTGCGATCAACCGTGGCTCATACCTAGCCGGTTTCTTCTCCAAGGGGTCGCCTGAGCGATCGGCGGCGGTTCGTGCGGGCATGCTCCCGGTACCCGGTCTCAAGACCCTCCAGCTCGTTGCCATGCCCCTCAGCGAACTCGATACCGATCCCTTCGATCTACGCTCCTGGGACATCGCCACGAGTGATCTGGAGTTGTTGTGAAGAACGAGGGTTTGCTCTGGGGTGTTGCCGGAGTGTCCGCAATTGGTCTCGGCCTGCTGTTGGCCCTCGGTGCCTCGGGGGCCGGGGTGCTCTTGCTGGCCATCCTGGGCACGCTGCTCATGGCCGGCGTTGCCACCTTCCTGAAACGGCCGGTGGACGCCGCCTGGCTCACGAAATGGGTCACCCTCGGATTCGTGGCCAAGATCGTCGGTGCCTACGCGCGGCACTTCATGGTCGAGCATGTCTACGGCTCCGGGGACTCCATCTCCTACTACACCGCGGGCACGACGCTGGCAACGACGTGGAGGACAGGGACCGTCCCACCTCTCTCGGGGAGCGGCTCGCTCGGGACTCAGGTGGTGGAGGCGTTCACCGGAGGTCTGTTCGCAGTCTTCACCCCGGACATGCTTGGCGGTTTCGTCATGTTCAGCATGCTGTCGTTTCTCGGTCAGCTCGGTTTCTACGCCGCCTTCCGTCGTTGGGCGAAGCCCCACCAACTGAAGCCATATGCCCTTCTTGTCCTGTTCTTTCCCACGTACGCCTTCTGGCCATCGAGCATCGGGAAGGATGCCCTGGTCATCTTGTGCCTCGGCTCGGCGGCGTACTTCATCTCCCGCCTACTCGAAAACTTCGAGTTGCGCTGGATCCTGCCTCTCGGATTGGCCCTGACCGGGCTTGGCTTGATCCGAATTCACATCGCCGCCCTGGTCTCACTCGCTCTCGTGGGAGCATTGCTCGTTTCCAAGCTCAAGATCGGCTCCGGGTTCATGGCCAGGGGAAGGAAGTTCTTGACCTTCTTCGGCGCCGCCGCAGCGGTGGTCCTGGCGGTCACTCTGATCCCGGACATCGTCGGTCTCCAACTCGGCGATCTGGAAGACCTGACCCCGTTCACCACGGAGATAACACGTCGCACCTCAGAGGACGGAACGGTCGCCGCCGGCAACCCGGTGAGAGCGATCGCCGACGTGCCGGGCGCGGTGGCACTGGTTCTGTTCAGGCCATTCATCTTTGAGGCGAGCGAGTTGCAGCACTACCTCGCCGCCGCCGAGACCACGTTGATCCTCCTCCTCTTCGCATGGAAACTGCCGGCGATGCTCCGCAACTGGAGAGAATGGCGCAATAACGCCTATCTGGTCTTCTGCACCCTCTACACCTTGGCTTTCGCGGTCGCGTTCAGCGTCGTGCGCAATCTGGGCATCATCGCCCGGCAACGCGGCCAGGTCCTTGCCTTCTTCCTTGCCTTGGTCATCGGACTCGGCTGGAACGAGAAGCGGAAAGTCACGCGCGCGCGGATACCCGTGCAGTCGGTTCCCCTCGAACCTGAGCTCACCGGGACGGCTGTCCATCGGTGAAACGGGCGCTGGACCTTGCGGTCTCCGCGTTGGCGCTGGTCATCCTGTCGCCCCTTCTCCTCGTCATCGCGGCGATGGTCTGGTGGAGACTGGGACGTCCCATCCTGTTTCGACAGGAACGACCCGGTCTCGGCGCACAGCCATTCACACTGGTCAAGTTCCGCACCATGCGTGACTCGCCGGTCGACCCCATCGACGGTTCGTCCGACCAGGATCGCCTCGATCCTTTCGGAGCCCGACTCCGAAGCTCCAGCCTCGACGAGCTTCCCGAGCTGTTGAATGTCCTCAAAGGGGACATGAGCCTCGTCGGGCCCCGACCACTTCTGATGCACTATCTGCCGCTCTACTCCGAACGACAGGCGCGTCGGCACGAGGTGAGACCCGGTGTCACCGGATGGGCCCAGATCAACGGTCGGAATGCGACACCATGGCCCGATCGTCTCGAGATGGACGTTTGGTACGTCGAGAACCGCTCACTGTGGCTCGACCTCAAGATCTTGGCTTTGACCATCCCCCGCGCCCTGCGACGCAGTGGTGTCACTCAGGAGGGTCAGGCAACCGTCGAGTACTTCACTGGATCGAGTTCATGACACGAATCGCCTTCGCCGGGGACCGCCATTCGGCCGTCGAGTGTCTCGCCATCCTCCTCGATTCCGGTGTCAGGCCCCACCTGCTCATGGTCTCAGCGCCAGAGCTCGCGACCCACAGCGAGCTTCTCCGGGAGATGTCGGGGCTCGACTCCGAACACGTTCTTGTTGGCAGACAGTTCCGGGATCCGGCAAGCATCGAGCTGTTGAGATCCCTGGATCTCGACTACATCCTCGGGGTGCATTTCCCCTACATCGTCCCGGGACCGATTCTCGAGATTCCTCGGATCGGGGTGCTCAATCTCCATCCGGCCCTGCTCCCGTACAACCGCGGCTGGCATACGCCGAACTGGGCAATTCTCGACGAGACCCCGATCGGCGCCACTCTGCACTTCATGGATAGCGGGGTGGACACCGGTGACATCGTGGCCCAAGCCGAGCTCGAGATCCGACCTGAGGACACGGCACACACCCTGTATGGGCGCTTGCTTGAGCTCGAGGTGGAATTGTTCCGGGAAGCCTGGCCCTTGCTGGCGTCTGGCCGCCCACCACGTCGAGCCCAGTCCCCGGAGGAAGGGACCAACCACGTTCGAGCTGAGCTTCGCTCCGATTCCATTCGTCGGCTGGACCTAGAGGCAACGGTTCCTGTGGAGGACACACTGCGAACCCTCCGCGCACTGACCACCAACGATGTCGGTGAAGCTGCCTACTTCGAGGTGGATGGACGGCGGTATCGAGTTCAGGTCACCATCACTCCCGAAACCGGAGAAACTTGACCCGGGGCAACTAGCCACCCCACCTCTCGACAAGTGCTGGATAGACCCGCTTGCGGGTCGCTACCTCGGCATAGGCTCCCATCACCCGGTTGACGATCTCCCGCTCGTCGAACTGTGCACGAGCCCGCTCAACCGATGCTTGGGACATCGCCGACCGCAGCTCGGCATCGGCTCCAACCCGAGTTATGGCACTGGTGAGGGCGTCGACATCCCTCACCGGGAATAGGAGCCCGTTGACCCCGTGCTCAACCACCTGTCGGCAACCGCGGATGTCGGTGGCGATCACCGGCAGTCCCGAAGCCGCAGCCTCCATCGCCGCCCTGGGAAATCCCTCGCGGTGACTGGGGAGTACGAAGATGTCCAAACCCTGGTAGATCCGCTCCACGTCCTTGCGCATTCCCAAGAAGCGGACCCCATTTGCCTCAGCCCGAGACAGGACCTCGTCTGACACCGCGTCCGACTTCTGATGATCCTTGGGCCCAACGATGAAGACCACGTAATGGTCATCCAGGCGCGCCGCGGCCGCGATCAACTCCGGCACGCCTTTCTCCTCGACGAGACGGGCGACCAGCCCGACCGCGATCTGCCCGTCGACGAGGCCCAGCTCGGCTCGGACCTGATCCCTCAACTCCGGGTTCGGCCGGAAGCGCTCCAAGTCGACACCGTTGCCCAGAAGCCGCAACTTGGAGCGAGGCATGATCCTTCGTTGCCAAAGGAGCTCGTAGTCCTCAGGGCTCTGGATCAATTCGGCATCTGAGAACCGCGAGGCAACCCACTCCAGGGTGTACACGATCACTCTCTTCAGCAACGAGGACTCGGGAGTGGCGTACAGCCCGTGAACCGTGTTGACCACAATCGGGACGCCGGCGAGCCGGCCCACTATCCGGCCGTAGACGCCGGGTTTGGGATTGTGGGTGTGCAGGATGTCGGGACGCTCGCGCCTCAGCACGCTCCAGAGCTGTCCGATGGCTCTCACGTCGGCGAGGAGATTCATACCGCGCGTCGAGGCAGCAAGGGCGATGTGGCGGATGCCCTTTGCTTCGAGCTCGGGCACGAACTCACCTGCGGCGCTGATCCCGATCGACTCGCCTGTGTCTCTCGCCGCCTCGAGTTGGGGCAGGAGCAGGTAGCGAAGACTCATGTCAACCGTGGTCAGATGGGCGATCTTCACTCGAGTACCTCGGCGAGACGTGCCGCATAACCAGAGATGATGTGATCCATGGCAAATCGCTCCTTGATGAGGAGGCGCGCCGCGCGACCCAGGCGGCGGACCATTTCCGGATCGGCAGCCAGCTGGGTGAGAGCACGGACCACGCCGTCAACGTCGTTGCGATCGACCACGATCCCGGTCACCCCGTCGCTGATCGCCTCCCTGACCCCACCGGTGTCGACGGCGACCGCTGGCACCGAGGCGGCCCCCGCCTCGAGGATGGCAGCCGGCAGCCCTTCGGTGCGCGAAGTGAGCAGCAGCACGTTGGCCCATTCCAAATGGGGCGTGACGTCATCGACGACGCCGATCAGCTGCACCCGGTCTGTGACGCCTAGAGCATCGATCTCGTCGCGAATCCGATCCATGAGCGGCCCCGACCCCACAAACCGCAGCATCACGCCGCGCACTCGAGCCACGCTGCGCAACGCCAAAAGCGGATCCTTCTCGTCGGAGAGACTGCCGACCATCACCACCCGCAATGGCCCGGGGTCGTCTTCGCCGGACCTGATAGTGAACAGCTCGTCGGGGACACCGGTGTAGGTGACATGAATCCTCTCCGCAAGTGAGGGGTCGAGTTCGAGCAATTGCCTCCTCGTGGCGTCACAAACAGCCAGGACCCTGGTGGTGCGGCCGAGCATCCATCGATTGGCGATCCGGGACGGCATCGAACGGATCCAGAAATCGGGCTCGCCAATGGCGATATAGGCCAGGGGCGCCTCCGACCGCAGGGTGGCAAGGGCCCCATATCGCAATGTCGATCCACCGTTGGCCACGACGATGTCCGGTTTGAAGTCCTTGATCCGATCGTTGAGAGCGCGGACGATCCGACGATTGAGCCGCCCGGGGTGGGCCGAGTCCACCTCAGTCAGACAATCGATTCCGACCCGCCGGAGGTCGCCCGATCTGGTGAGACTCACGACGTCCACCACCGACCCGCGTCCGGCGAGGCCCTCTCCGAGACGGACGCTGAATACCTCGGCCCCCCGTCGGCGATCGGTGGCCGTCAAGATCAAGACCCGAGGCTGAGCCGAATCGATTGGCGCTGCCGGCTGCATTCAGTCCTGCTCGGACACAGCGACGGCCATCACCAATGCGGACGTGCCGGTGTGGGTGATGGTCACCAGGACCTCCGTGACCCCCAATGCCTCGGCTCGCTTGGCCGCGGTCCCAGTCATGCGGACGGTCGGCTTTCCACCTCCGGTGATTTCGATGTCCTGCCAGCGGACCCGACGCCACCCGGTGCCAAGAGATTTCATCACGGCTTCCTTGCCGGCAAAGCGAGCGGCGAAACGGCGCGCCGGATTGGGGAATCGGGATGCGTATTCGCGCTCATGGTCGGTGAAGCAGCGCTCGGCGAACCTCGGGTACCGGGCCAGGACTCCTTCGACGCGATCGATGTCGGCGAGATCTACTCCCAAGCCGAGGATGCGCACGTGGTCAGGTTAATGATCGGACAGCCGGCCGCCTTCGCTCCGGCTACTCGACCGTCACGGTCTTCGCCAGGTTGCGCGGCTTGTCGACATCCAGTCCCCGCGCCGTCGCCAGGTGATAGGCCAACAGCTGCAGCGGCACCACCGCAGTGACCGTGCACAGCAGGTCAGGCCCGGCCGGCACCCGGATCACGTGATCGGCGACATGACCGACATCGTCACCCTCCTCGGCCACAAGGACAATGGTCGCGCCTCTGGCTTTCATCTCCTCCATGTTGGAAAGCGTCTTGGTCTGCACGTGACTGTCCGTGGCGACTCCCACGACCACCACACCGGGCTCGATGAGAGCAATCGGGCCGTGCTTCATCTCGCCGGCGGCGTAACCCTCGGCTCGCACATATGCGATCTCCTTGAGCTTCAAGGCACCTTCCATCGCGACCGGGAAGTCACCGGAGCGACCGAGGAAGAAGAAATCCTCTGTCTTCGACCACATCTCGGTGAGCTGCGCGATCTCGTCATCTCGTGACAACACTTTCTCGACCTGCTCGGGGAGACGCATCATCTCCTTGACCAGTAACTCGATTGCACCCGGATCGAGAGTTCCCCGAACCTGGGCCAGATAGAGGCCGAGCAATTGCATGGCTACGAGCTGGGTGGTGAATGTCTTGGTGGCCGCTACCCCGATCTCGGGGCCCGCCCTGGTGTAGAGCACCGCGTCGGCCTCACGAGCCAGGGCCGATTCGACGACATTCGAGACGCCGATGATGGTCGAGCCCTGGGCCCGCGCATAACGAATCGCAGCCAGGGTGTCGATTGTCTCGCCGGACTGACTAATGCCGATCACGAGTGAGTTGTGATCGAGTACCGGGTCCCGATACCGGAACTCCGACGCGATGTCGATCTCCACGGGAAGCCTGGTCCAGCGCTCGATGGCGTACTTCGCCATCATCGCCGCGTGATACGAAGTCCCACAGGCGATGACGAACACCTTGTCGATCTCCCGAAGCCGTCGATTTTCGATCCTCAACTCGTCGAGAACGACCCTCCCCGGCGCCACAACCCGGCCTGCCAGGGTGTCGATGATGGCGTGAGGCTGTTCGAAGATCTCCTTCAGCATGAAGGTCGCATAGCCGCCCTTCTCGGCGGCTTCGAGATCCCATTCGACGGTCCGCTGGTCCAACTCGAGCTGGTTGCCCTCGAGATCCGACAGGAGAATCGAGTCCGGGCGAATCTCGACGATCCTGTCCTCCTCGATGACAACCATCTCCCTGGTGTACTCCAGAAAGGCGGGTATGTCAGAGGCGAGAAAGTTCTCCCCCACCCCGCGTCCCACCACCAGAGGTGACCCCCGCCGGGCCCCAACCAGGAGATCCGGCTCGGAACGGCGCATCACCACCAGGGCGAGAGCTCCGTCGGCCTCGTTCATGACGTGGCGGACCGCATCAGCTAGGGGCATCTCGGACATGTCCTCGATCATGTGGGCGACGACTTCGGTGTCGGTGTCGCTCTCGAAGACGTGGCCTCCCTGGACCAGCTTGTCCTTGAGGTCCATCCAGTTCTCGATGATCCCGTTGTGAACCACCACCACCTCACGACGACAGTCGAGATGGGGGTGGGCGTTGCCTGTGTTGGGCGCACCGTGGGTCGCCCATCTGGTGTGACCAATCCCGGTGTGGGCATCAGCGGGTTGCTCCCGGTCCACGAGGCTTTGGAGGTCGGCGATCCTCCCGGCCTGTTTGAGGACCGTGATCGAGTCTCCGTAGTTGAGGGCCACCCCTGCCGAGTCATAGCCCCGGTACTCGAGCCGGGCCAGCCCGGGCATCAAGACGTCGAGCACCTGACGAGGGCCGACATATCCGACAATTCCGCACATATCTCTTCCTTTGCGTCAACGAGGTAATTGGGATGCTCAGGGGTCATATACGACCCTGGTCGTCCCAATTACGAGAATGGGATGGCGTGCGAGGGAGCCGGGTGACCGGCGCTCACGGGTGAGTCTCTGTTCCGAGATTGCTCCCGGTTTTTCCTCTCAACCCTGTCGACCTGAGCTGGCCGGGAAGGCATCCGCCGAATTCTTCGATGACCTTCCTCCTCGTCACCTCGCAGTTGCGAGGCCTGGCGCTTGTCTATGTCGCACGCATTTGCTGGTGTGTGTTTGGTGTCACCCCTTTCCGAATGAGCTCTCGGTCATTTCCAGTAGACGATCAGCGTAATGCCTCGCCGCCTCTTCGGAAGAGGCTTCCACCATGATCCGGATCACGGGCTCGGTGCCCGACGCCCGGATCAGAACCCGCCCCTCGCCACCCAACTCCTCCTCCAATGCCCGAACGCGCTCCCAATACCCCAAGTCGGCGTCAAGATCCACTGAGCGATCCACGATGACACTGGTGAGGATTTGGGGGTACTCGATGATCGCCTCGGCTCTCAGCTCACGAAGCTCCTTGCCTGTGCCCGCTACGACATCGAGAAGGCGCACCGCGGTCAATAGGCCGTCTCCGGTCTGACCTTGGTCGAGGAAGATGACATGTCCCGACTGCTCCCCGCCCAACAACCCCTCGCGCTCGATAAGAGCCTCCATCACATAGCGGTCGCCGACCTTGGTCTCGACTATCTCGATCTCGGCTTCAGCCATCGACTTGCGGAAGCCGAGATTCGACATCACCGTTGCCACCACCAGGTTCTTGGTCAGCTTGCCCTGACCCTTCAGATGGCGGGCGACAATCGCCATGATCACGTCGCCGTTCGCCACCCTGCCGTCCTCGTCAACGGCGATCAGACGATCGGCATCGCCATCAAATGACAGCCCGATCCGGCCGGCTGCATGCTCGGCGAGGAACTCGGGATGGGTTGCCCCGCACCCCCTATTGATGTTGCTCCCGTCGGGTGCATCCCCGAACACCGCCAAGTCCGCCTCGAGTCTCTCGAAGAGCATCGGAGCCGCCTGGTATGCCGCGCCATTGGCGCAATCCAGGGCAACGCGCAGCCCGCGCAGCTTGTAGCGAGAGACCGTCAGGAGATGGGTGACATAAGACTCCAGGGCATCATTGCCCAGAAAGCGAGTGCCAATGGCTGGCCCGAATGCGGAGCGGAGTCCGGAGGATCGCAACCTCCCCTCGATCTCACGCTCAACCTCATCAGACAGCTTGGTGCCTCTGGCTGCGAGGAGCTTGATCCCGTTGTCCTCTGCTGGGTTGTGCGAGGCGGAGACGACAGCCCCCATCGTGGCGCCCGAGGTTGCTGTCAGATAGCTGATGCCACCGCTCGGCAACACGCCGACGTCGACGGAGTCGACCCCTACTGCGTGAAAACCGGCCTGGAGGGCCGAAGACAGCATCTCGCCAGATCGGCGGGTGTCTCTGCCCACGACGACCGGACCGCCCCGGAGATTGGATCCCGCCGCCCTGCCAATTGCCATGGCTAGCTCGGGGGTCAATTCGGACCCGGCGACACCTCGAACACCGTCGGTTCCGAAGATGGGCTTCCCATCGTCGAGAAGACGACGGAGATCCGCCAAGATCAGCGCTTCGTGTACTGCGGGGCGCGCCGCGCTTTGCGGAGGCCGTACTTCTTGCGCTCGACCACACGCGCGTCACGGGTGAGCATGCCGGCCTTCTTCAGCATTGGCCGAAGTTCCGGGTCGAGAACGATGAGGGCACGGGCGAGGCCAAGGCGCAGGGCGTCCACCTGACCCGAGATGCCACCACCTTCGAGGGTGGCGTCGACGTCGTAGCGACCCTGGGTCGTGGTGATCTGCAACGGCTCCATGACCCGTATCCTCGAAGCCATAGTGGGGAAATAGTCTTCCAATTGGCGGCCGTTGAGTGTGACCTGACCCGAACCGTCGCGGAGTCGAACCCTGGCGACGGACGCCTTGCGGCGACCGGTCGCCTGGACGAGTGGCTTCGGCATCAGAGTTCCACCTTTCGAATGTCCAGCTCGAGAGCCTGTGGGCTCTGGGCGACATGCGGATGATTCGGGCCTGCGTAGACCTTGAGTTTGCGGGCCATCTGACGGCCCAGTTTGTTCTTGGGGAGCATCCCGGTGACCGCCCGTTCGATGATGGCCTCCGGCCGGCGCTCAAGGAGGTTCTCGAAGGTCTCGGCCTTGATCCCACCCGGATATCCCGAGTGGCGGTAGTAGATCTTGCTCTGGCTCTTGTTCGACGTGACTGCCACCTTCTCGGCATTGACGACTATCACAAAATCGCCGCCATCGACATGGGGCGCATAAGTTGGCTTGTGCTTCCCGCGAAGAATGGTGGCCACCTCGGATGCGAGACGGCCCAATGGAAGGTCGGTGGCGTCGACGACATGCCAAACACGTTTGATGTCACCGGGTTTGGGCGAATAGGTCTTGTTCATTGTCATGTGAATTGCGCCTCGGCAGGTCGAAAGATACCGGGGACGTCGGGAAACGGCTCCCGCGTGGGGAGCGGGCATATGCTACGCCGGAGCCACCGCCTAGGCCAATCGCGATGATCACACTGGAAGACATCCAAGAGGCCCGTTCGAGATTCGAGGGTCGGGTTACCGAGACTCCGCTCGTTTGGTCACAATCCTTCAGCCGTCTCACCGGTCGCGACGTCTATCTCAAGGCCGAGTGCATGCAACGCGCCGGATCTTTCAAGATCAGGGGGGCACTGAACGTCTTGAGCAGGTTGGACGGCCAGCCGGTGGTAGCCGCCTCGGCCGGCAATCACGCTCAGGGAGTTGCCCTCGCCGCTGCGTTTTCCGGCTCCAAGTGCACTGTGTTCATGCCCGAGGGAGCGGCCATACCCAAGATCAAGGCGACTCAGGACTATGGCGCCGAGGTCGAACTGGCCGGAAGCTCGTTGGCGGATGCCGTGGAGTTCGCCACGGCCTATGCCGCCAAGACGGGCGCTCGTCTGGTGCATCCCTATGACGATCCCCTGATCATTGCCGGGCAGGGGACCTTGGGCCTCGAGATCCTCGAGCAGCTGCCCGATGTGGGCACGGTCGTCATCCCAACCGGAGGCGGTGGTCTGCTCAGCGGCACAGCCGTCGGGGTCCGATCGATGAAACCAAGTGTCAAGGTCATCGGCGTGGAGATTGCAGCTGCCGCGGTCTACGCCGCCAGCCGTCGCAAAGGGGAGGTGGTTCGGGACTTTCCGAGAGGTACACCGACGGTGGCCGACGGCATCGCAGTCTCGGTTCCTTCGGATCTGGTTTGGGAGATCGCCGAGGAGTACGTCGATGAGTTCCTGGTGGTAAACGATGCTCAAACCACCGCCGCTCTCACCCTCATCCTGGAGAGATCAAAGTTGATGGTCGAGGCGGCGGGGGCAGTCGGGGTCGCGGCCCTGATGGAGAAGTTGATACCTGACGATGCCCCCGATCCGATCTGCATCGTGCTGTCCGGGGGCAACATCGACCTCATGTTCCTCGGCAAGGCAGTGCGTCACGGTCTCGAGGCTTCGGGCCGATTCGCCAAGTTCAAGGTCCTGGTGCCGGATCAGCCCGGCAACCTCTTCCGGATATTGGGGGTGATCGCCGAGAACGGTGGCAACCTGGTGCACGTGGAGCACCACCGCGAGGGCTTCCGCCTCCCATTCGGCACCGTGGAGATCGAGCTCTCGGTCGAGACCCGAGATGCCGATCACGCGGCCCGCATCGCTGCCGCCCTTGATGCGGCAACCAGCTGACCCATGGGGAAGATCCCCCAGGGAAAGGTCCCCATACCGGCAGAGCATCCCGACGTGTCCTATTGCCATTACGGCCCCCACCCGGGCGGCCGCGTAGCAAGAAGGACGAGATGTCACGTAAGTCTGCGAAGAAAGCTGCCGGAAGGTCCGATGAGGCCAGGTTCGCACGCGACCAGGGACGGCTCCGCCAGCCCTCGATTGATGCCGAGCCACCGCGCCATCCGGTCATCGACGCCATCGGAAATGGCCTAATGACCCTGGGTCAGAAGGTGAATCGGCGTGGACTCGACCCGGGCCGGGTCTGAGGTTCAGAGCGACACGAAGCGGCCGTAGCCCCTGAGGTCTTGGCCGGGCTAGTAGCCGACCTCCCACAGTGTCAGCCCGTGAGGCGGAGCGATGGTGACAACCCGGCTCCGATCACCTGCCTCGATGATCTCTGGGATCGAATCGACCTCGATGAACCCCCGACCGACGTCGTAGGCGAAGCCGACCAGCGATCGGACCATCTGATGACAGAACGCGTTGGCCTGTATCCAGAACGTCAGCAGGGTGTCCGCCGACGCCCATCGCGCCTCATCGACGAGGCGTACATTGCTCTTGCCCGCGACCGATCGGCAGAAGGCGCTGAAATCGTGCTCGCCGACGACTGCCGCGGCCACGGCGGTCATCGCATCGAAGTCCAGTGAACGTCCCACGTGCCAAACCTGGTGGCGTGTGAGAGGATCCGAGGCCGGGGCCGGGGAGATCAGGTAGCGGTAGCGTCGATACTTCGCTGAAAAGCGGGCGTTGAATCCGTCTTCCACCTGGGTGACACCCGAGACCGCGATCTCGGGGCCGAGAATCCCGTTCAGGGACCGAGCGAGTTGGAGCCCGTCGATGTTCTCTTCGATCTCGATGGAGACAACCTGACCCTTGGCGTGGACCCCGGCATCGGTCCGTCCCGCCACAGTGGTCGGCGTCGTCACCCCGAGGATGGTGTCCAAGGCGGTTTCGAGCTCGCCCTGGATGGTGCGCTGGCCATCCTGACGGGCATAGCCCCTGAATCCGGTCCCGTCGTAGGCCAGATCGAGCCGATAAGAGGGCATCAGAACAGGGCGCTGAACGCTGCAAATGGCACGCTCAGCAAGGCCCTGAACAGCGCGGCGACGGCGAATCCGATCAATACCGACACCGCGGCATCACGCAACTTGAGATCGGTCGCCTCACGAGTGGCCACGACCAAGATCACCAGGTACCAAACCAGCCCGAGCCCTCCGATAGCCGAGCCGAAGATCTCGAGCAGGAGCGGAAGCACCGCCAGTCCCTGGAGGCCGATCATCGTCTGCGGCCGCGAGGAAGCCCCGAACAACCGGTTGGCGACGAACCAGGTGGCAAAGCCCAACACCAGCCAGGAAACGACACCGGCTATCACCACTCTGAACATGTCACCGATCGAGAAAACTCCCAGGAGGCCGAGCCGGGCCAGGGTCCCGACATACACCGTGGCGGCGACCAACGAGACGAGGATCGCCGAATCCGCGGGGGCGTCGCCGTCGAAGAACGCCTCGGTGAAGGGCTTTCGGTCGAGAAGACTGGCCCTTCCCGCTCGGGAGAGCATCTTGATCATTGCCGGACGAGGGTACCCGGCCGTAATTGGGATCCCCAGGTCCGAATATGACCCCTGTACGTCCCAATTAGGGGAAGAGGGAACGGTTCAGCGGCGAAGCCGGACCAATTGGACCGAGTGGTCCTCCGCCTTCTCCAGGATCAGCGAGGCGCGCTCCCGAGTGGGAAGGATGTTCTCGATGAGGTTGACCTCGTTGATCCGCTCCCAGATGTCTAGTGCCACGTTTGCGGCTTCCTCGTCGGACAATCCGGCGTAACGCCGGAAGTAGGCGTCGCTCTGGGTGAAGGCCGTGTCGCGCAACGTCAGGAAGCGCTCGATATACCACTTGCGGACATAGGCCGGATCGGCATCGACGAAGATCGAGAAATCGAAGTAATCCGAGACGAAGGCTCCGGCGTCTCCCGCCTGGAGCACGTTGAGCCCTTCGACGATCAGGATGTCCGGCCGGACCACGACTCGGACTTCGTCGGGGACGATGTCATATGCGATGTGGGAGTAAACCGGTGTCTCCAGGTGGTCGTCGCCAGATTTCGCCCTGGCAACGAAATCGAGAAGCCGACGCCGGTCGAAGCTCTCGGGAAATCCTTTTCGCTCCATCAGGCCCCGCTCTTCGAGGATCCGATTGGGAAAGAGGAAACCATCCGTGGTCACCAACTCGACTCGGGGATGGTGAGGCCAACGGGCGAGCAGTTCCTGAAGCACACGTGAGGTCGTCGACTTTCCGACCGCCACCGAGCCGGCGACACCGATGACGAAAGGAATCGGGGTCGGTGGTGCTCCGAGAAAGGTGTCGGTCACAGTCGCCAGTTGATGCCTGCCTTGGACGTGGAGGTTCAGCAATCTCGAGAGCGGCAGATAGGTGGCCTCAACCATGTCCATGTCCAAGAGGACGTTGATTCCCCTGATCTTCTCGATGTCATCTTCGGTCAAAGTCAGCGGGGTGTTGGCCCGCAGTGCGGACCACTCGGAGCGGTCGAAATCGAGGTATCGAGGCTGGGTCACGTCGGATCAGGCTACAAGCACAGGCGTTTTGGGCCGCACCGGTTGGAGCCGGCGTGCGATAATCGAATCATGACCCAGAGCCCCTATCCGGAAGCGAGTCAGGCGACCACAGCTCTTGTGCTGGGAATCCTGGGAATCGTCGTCTGCCAGGTGCTCGCCCCATTCGCATGGGTGATGGGCAAAAAGGAGATGGAGGCAATCGACGCCGGCAGACGGTCACCGGAGAACCGAGGCACCGCCAACGCGGCCAAGATCCTAGGGATCGTGGGCACGGTGCTATTGGGTCTCGGAATCATCGCCGGCATCCTTTTCATC
Organism: uncultured Acidimicrobiaceae bacterium; assembly: GCA_964608055.1. GTDB lineage: Bacteria > Actinomycetota > Acidimicrobiia > Spongiisociales > ZC4RG35 > JALYNX01. The sequence continues at coordinate 17,160 of CAZSMJ010000015.1, forward strand.
GTTTTCTTCTCTGTCGCCGCGGTAACCACTTCCTGAGTATTCCGCGCAAGTCGGGCTGATAACTGCCGATAAACGACCGCATGGGTCAATTCAGTGCTTCCCTGAAGGTTCCGGGCGACGCGAGTTCACTCCCGGCCACTGTCGATATCGACGACGGACGGATGCGGGTGGCGTCCGGAGATCATGAGATTGGCAACTGGGCCTTGGTGGACATCGACCTCACCCCCGGCCCTGAAGGCGTCCATATCTCTGCCGAAGGCGAGGAGCTGATCCTTCAGTTCAGCGAGAATGAGGCCTTCGAAAAAGCAGCGGGCCTAAACGATCACAAGAAGTCGATCGTCTCCCTGCCCAAGCCTTTCAAGCTGCCGAGTCTCTCGAAGTCTCCGAAACATGCCTCCCCAGCGAGGTCGGCAACCCGTCCAGAAAGTGTCACGCCGGCGCTCAACGCGGAAAGAGCGCCAAAACCCGCCCCTGACGGCCAAGCTGCTGACCAGGGATCGAAACTTCCCAGCGAACCCAGTCGCCTCGACCAGGCCTTGGAGCGAGCGGAGAACAGAATCGGTGGCCACCTCCCGAGTTGGGTCTTCACCCGAGGCGGGGCGCTCGTCGTTCTCATCGCCATCGCCATCGCCATCATCTTCCCGGCGCTGGTCTCCACGCTGCTCTTGATCGCAGGCCTGGTGTTTCTCGTCCTCGGTGGGGTGACGATGCTCGACGTTGTCCTCGCGGCACGGCTTCTGAAGGCAAAGGTGACGCCGACGCAGACCCTGATCGCTGGCGGGGTTCTGGTTCTGCTTGGCGTGCTGTTCGCCCTGCTCGCCTGATTTATCGCCGGCCGACTTCGTTATTTGCCGGCCGACTTCGTCCGAGACCAACCCTCAGCCCTCACGCCCATAAGTAGATCGCGCCGTCGCAGTCTCGGACGAACAGACGCCGGTCGGCCGGAGCTACCGCCTCGCCCTCGGCCCGCAATCAGACGAGTTCGATTATCGCCTCTTCGGCGCCGTCACCACGACGGGGGCCGAGCTTGGTGATTCGGGTGTAGCCACCAGCGCGATCCACATAGCGGGGAGCCACGTCATCGAAGAGCTTGGAGACGGCTTCACGGTTGCGGATAGTCCGCAGGACGGTCCGCTTGGAGTGGAGATCGCCTTTGCGTGCCTTGGTGATCAGCTTCTCCGCCAACGGCCGCACCGCCTTGGCCCGAGGCAAAGTCGTTGTCACCTTCTCGTTCATGAACAAATCCGTCGCCAGGTTGGCGAGGAGCTTGCGCTCATGAGAGGGCGAACCGCCGAGCCGTGCACCCTTGCGGGGTCGAGGCATCAGGAACCGCCGGTGGCGTCTGCCAGGCTGAGCCCCAGCTCGTCGAGCTTGGCGGTCACCTCTTCGAGGCTCTTCTGGCCGAAGTTGGTGATGTTCAGAAGGTCATCCGACGTCCGCTCGATCAACTCGCCCACGGTCTTGATCTGAGCGCGTCGGAGACAGTTCCGGGGGCGCTCGGACAGATCGAGCGCCTCGATCGGAAGCTCTTTCTCCGGAAAACCGGCGTGCTCGGTCTGCACGTCACCCAGTTCGAGCCCAACGCCCTCACCGATGTCGGCGAACAGGCCCATCAGCTCACGGAGAGTCTTGCCGGCAGAGGAGACCGCCTCGCCGGGATCGATGGCACCGTTGGTCTCGACATCGAGGACCAGCCGGTCGAAGTTGGTCATCTGGCCCACCTGGGTGTTCTCGACCCGGTAGGAGACCTTGCGAACCGGGGAGAAGATCGAATCCACGGGGATGACACCGATCGTGGAAACTGAGCCCTTGTTGGAGTCGGCGCTTCGATAGCCGACACCTGGGGCGACTGTCAGCTCCATCTCCAGACGGCCGCTGGCGCTCATCGTGGCGATGTGGAGTTCAGGGTTGACGATCTCGACACCCGCAGGAAGCCGGATGTCACCGGCCTTGACCTCTCCGGCACCTTTGGCGGTGAGATGGATCACCTCGGTATCGGTCCCATGCATGCGCACCACCACCCGCTTGATGTTGAGGATGATGTCGACGACGTCCTCGACGACACCGGGGATGGTCGAGAACTCGTGCTCGACACCTTCGATTCGAATCGAGGTCACCGCAGCACCCGGGATCCGGGACAGCAGCGTGCGACGGAGCGTGTTGCCGAGGGTGTATCCGAAGCCAGGCTCCAGAGGCTCGACCACGATCTTGGATCTGGTATCTGAGATCGATTCCTCTTCGATCTGGGGACGCTGAACGATCAACAAAGGATTACCTCACTTCGAGTAGAGCTCGACGATCAACTGTTCGTTGATGTCCGTGTCGATCTGGTCCCGTCTGGGCTGATCTTTCACGGCCACCTTCCGCTCGCCGAGGTCGACTTCGAGCCAGGGCGGGGCCTCACGGCCCTGGGTGTCCACGGCGTGCTGGATGACGATGCTGTCCCTGCTCCGGTCCTTGATGGTGACGACGTCACCGGGACGGACCTGATAGGACGCGATATCGACCTTTTTCCCATTGACCCGGAAGTGCCCGTGATTCACGAGTTGGCGGGCCTGGGGACGGGTGGCGGCGAGACCGGAACGCCATACGACATTGTCGAGACGTTGTTCCAGGAGACGCAGCAGATTCTCGCCGGTGATGCCGGGACGGCGGGCGGCCTCCTCGTAGTAGCGACGGAACTGCCGTTCCAGAACGCCGTACATGGACCGCAACTTCTGCTTCTCACGGAGTTGGACCAAGTAGTCGCTCTCACGGATCCGGCCCCGCCCGTGCTCGCCAGGGGGATAGGGGCGACGATCGACGGGGCAGCGCTTCGACTGGCAGAGCTGGGTGCGGGCGCGTCGGCACGCCTTGTGACGGGGGCCTGTGTAGCGACCCATCAGCCGCGGCGTCTTTTCTTGGGACGACAACCGTTGTGCGGGATCGGAGTCACATCACGAACCCAGGTGACTTCCATGCCCATGTTCTGCAAGGTGCGGACCGCGGTGTCACGACCCGAGCCGGTTCCGCTGACGATCACATCGAGCTTTCGGATCCCGTGCTCGCCGGCCCGACGAGCCGCCTCTTCGGCTGCAACCTGGGCTGCGTATGGGGTCGACTTGCGCGATCCCTTGAACCCGACAGAACCCCCCGAGGTCCAGGCCACGGTTGCCCCGGTCTGATCGGTGATGTTGATGATCGTGTTGTTGAAGCTGGCCTTGATATGGGCCTGGCCATGCGAGATGTTCTTGCGCTCTCGACGCCGTACCCGCTTCGCTCCTTGCTGTTTCGCCACCTTCTACAAACTCCTACTTCGTGACCTTTTTCTTACCGGCAATGGCAACGCGCCGACCCTTGCGAGTCCTGGCGTTGGTGTGGGTGCGCTGGCCGCGCACGGGCAACCCGCGACGGTGGCGGATCCCCTGGTAGCTGCCGATCTCGATCTTTCGCTTTATGTTCTGCTGGACTTCACGGCGGAGGTCACCTTCGACCTCGAAGGTCGCCTCGATATACCGACGGATTCGGGTCACCTCGTCATCGGTGAGCTGGCGGATACGGGTGTCGGGGTCGACCTCGGTGTCAGCGCAAATCTTCTGGGCCCGGGTGAGGCCAATCCCGTAGATATAGGTGAGGCCTATTTCGAGCCGTTTGTCCCTGGGCAGGTCAACTCCTGCGATACGTGCCACTCAGATCACCCTTGACGTTGCTTGTGACGGGGGTTGGGGCAGATCACCCAGACGCGACCGCGACGCCGTATGACCCGGCATTTCTCGCACATCTTCTTGGTGGAAGGTCGAACCTTCATCATCAACTCCAAAACTTCGGTGTCGCGCTTGGGGGATCCGTGCGACCGGCCCCCAGGCCCGGGTTTGACCCCCGGGACGTGCGCGAGTGTTTCCCGGGTCACAAACAAACCCCGCCCTGCAAATCGGGAAGGGGGAACTGCGTGTCCCGGACATCTCCGAACCGTCGCTGACGGGTCGGGTAGACGATGCAATGCTAACCACGGGTTGCACTCTGCTCAAATTCAACAGCTACCGGCTCCTCGGCTGCCGTGAACACCTGGACCCCATCGGGCGTTACGCACACGGTGTGTTCGAAATGCGCCGAGACGGAACCGTCTTCGGTCCGGACCGTCCAACCGTCAGCATCGACTCGGGTGTGCCGGCTCCCCAGGTTGAACATCGGCTCGATGCAAAGCGCCATCCCGGTGCGGAGCTTGAGCCCACGGCCTGGCGTCCCGTAGTTGGGGACCTGTGGCTCCTCGTGCATCTGACGGCCGATCCCGTGACCAACGTACTCCTCGACGATCCCGAATCCGTTCGCCTCGCCGACAGCAGACACCGCCGCGCCTATGTCGCCGAGGTGCGCCCCCTTGTGCACGGTTGCGATCCCGGCCCACAAGGCCCGCTCGGTCACTTCGATCAGGTTCTGGGTTGCGTGATCGACGGCTCCGATCGGCATCGTGAAGGCGGCGTCGCCGTGAAATCCCTCGAAGATGGCACCGGCGTCCACCGAGAGGATGTCACCCTCCTCGAGCCGGTAGTCGGTGGGGATACCATGCACAATCACGTCGTTCGGGGAAAGACACAGATTCTTCGGATAGCCGTTGTACCCGAGAAACGACGGGACGCATCCCCGGTCGGCGATGATTCTTGCCCCGATCTCGTCGAGCTCGAGGAGACTCACCCCGGGGGAGGCGGCTTCGCGGACCGCATCGAGGACCGCGGCCACCGTGGCACCCGCCTTCTGCATCTTGGAGAACTCGCGCCGGCTCTTGATGGTGATCATCCCGCGGTCCGTTGTCCGTTGTCGATAGTCCGTAGAGACTCGATGGCCTTCAGAATGCGCTCGGTCACGTCGTCGATGTCACCCATGCCGTCTATGGAGAGGAGCAACCCGCGCTTGCCATAGATCTCGAGGAGTGGCGCGGTCTGGTCACCAAAGACACGGAATCTGTATCGGATGGTGTCCTCGGTGTCATCGACCCTCCCCCGGGTGAGAAGACGACGGACCAACTCGTCCTCGTCCACCTCGAAAACCACCACGCCGTCCAAACCGTCGACGCCGATCAACGCGTCGAGGGCAGCGACCTGACCCTCGGTCCTGGGGAAACCGTCGAGGATGAACCCTTGCTCGGCGTCAGGCTCGGCCAACCGTTCCTTGAGCATGGCCACCGTCACCTCGTCGGGGACATACTCCCCGGCGGCCATGATCGCCTGCACCTTTCGGCCCAACTCGGTCCCGGTGGCGGCGTGATCACGGAACATCTCCCCGGTAGAGACATGGGGAACACCGAGCTCGTGGGCCACCCGGCTCGCCTGGGTCCCCTTGCCGGCCCCGGGCGGGCCAATGAAGAGGAGTCTCACCTTGATTGCCGGCCGACTTTGCCCGTGAGCCTCCAAGACATCGCAGTCTCGGCGTGGCCGGGGACCACTTCAATCCAATAGACACGGGGCATTTGACGTCGGGCAAACAGACGCCGGTCGGCCGGGGCTTCCGCCTGGCCAGAAGTCGGCCGGCCAAGAGTCACGTCAAAATCCCTTCGTAGTTTCTCATCGTCAGCTGGGACTCGATCTGCTTCATCGTCTCCAAAGCGACTCCAACCACGATCAGGATCGACACTCCGGAGAAAGCGATCGAGATGTTCCAGATCACTCCGGCAATGGCCGGGAGCACCGCGATCACCGCGAGGAAGATCGATCCGGGCAAGGTGATCCGGTTGAGGATGAATGCGAGGTGTCTGGAGGTCTGACGGCCGGGGCGAACGCCGGGGACGAAACCACCCTGACGCTGGATCATCTCCGCTTGCTTCTCGGGGTCGAACTGGATCGCCGTGTAGAAGTAGGTGAAGAAGATGATCAGCGAGAACAGGATCAGGATGTACCACCAACTCACCGAGCCACTGGCGCCACCTCCGAGGTTGTCATTGATCCAGTTGTAGATCCTGGTTATCCACGCCGCGTCCGAGGGGATGGCGGTGATGAGAAGCGAGGGGATGAGAAGGACCGACGTGGCGAAGATGACGGGAATCACACCGGCGGTGTTCACCTTCAAGGGAATGTAGGTCGACTGACCGCCCATCACCCGCCGACCGCGGACTCGCTTGGCAAACTGGATCGGGATCCGACGTTGCGCCTGATCGACATAGATGATGGCGCCGATCATCAACAAGAACACTGCCACCACAACCACGAACCGGATGGGGAGGTTGGCAGCCACTGTCTGACCCCAGATCTGGGCGAAGATGAACGGGAACTGGCTGAGGATCGAGATGAAGATGATCAGAGACATTCCGTTGCCCACCCCACGCTGGGTGATCAACTCTCCGAGCCACATCACCATTGCGGTGCCGGCGGTCATGGTCAGCACCACCAGAATCACCCTCCCCGTCGTGTAGGTGGGGATTAGGTCGATCCCGCCGGTGAACCTTCCCACGTGGAACAGGTAGGTGAAGCTCGTCGATTGAATCAGGGCCAGGACCACCGTCAGGTACCGGGTCCACTGAGTGATCACTTTGCGACCGGACTCACCCTCCTCCTGGAGGGCCTGCAGCTTGGGGATCACCACCGTCAACAACTGGATGATGATGGAAGCCGTGATGTAGGGGATGATCCCGAGCGAGAAGACCGAGAAGGACTCCAGGGCACCCCCGGAAAACAGGTTGAGGAGACCGTAGATCCCTCCGGCCTCCTGCTGGGACTGGAACAACTCGACGGCCTGCAGGTCGATCCCGGGCACCGGGATGGTGCAACCAAGCCGGTACACACCGAACATCGCCAGTGTGAACAGGATCTTGGCCCGGAGATCCGGGACCTTGAACATGTTGCGGTAGATAGAGAGCATTGGATCCTGCGTTCTGCGTTATGCGTTATGCGTTCTGAGTCGCTGACTCAGTCGATTACCTCGGCAGTCCCGCCGGCGTCCTCGATTTTCTTCTTGGCCGCGGCGCTGAAGGCGTGTGCCTTCACTGTGAGTGCCTTGCCGATCTCGCCCTGGGCCAGGACCTTGACCCGACCCTTGTGCCGGATCATGCCGCGGTTTCGTAGCTCCTCGGGGTTGACCTCGCTGCCCGCATCGAAGGTGTCGAGCGCGGCCAGGTTCACGATCGCAAACTCTTCCTTGTTCGGGTTCTTGAATCCGGGGAGCTTGGGCAATCGCATAGCCAATGCGGTCTGACCACCCTCGAACCCGGGACGCAACGTGTTGCGAGCCTTCAAGCCCTTGGTCCCCCGCCCGGCGGTCTTGCCACGACGACCACCTTCGCCACGCCCGACCCGGATCCGCTCCTTCTTGGAGCCAGGCGCCGGTTTGAGGTCGTGCAGCTTCAGTTGCTTCTTCTCGTCGGTCATCCTCAACCCTCTTCGACTTCGACCAAATGCCGGACCCTTGCCAGCATCCCGCGGAGTGTCGGCGTGTCCGTGTGCTCACGTGTCTGATGGAGCTTGCGCAGGCCGAGAGACTCGACGGTTGCCCTCGTCTTGGGCTTCTCACCGATCACCGACCTCTTCAGGGTCACTTTCACTGTCTTACCAGCCATCGCTCAACTCATTTCGTGTGGGCACGGAGCGATTCCGTTCCCCGATAGGCGGCGAGCAGACCCGGAGGCACGATGTCCTCAGCCTGCTTGCCACGCAAGCGGGCAACCTCGTCCGGGCGTCGCTGATTGGTGAGCGCATTCATGGCGGCCTTGGCAACATTGAGATGGGTGGGAGATCCCAAGGACTTGGCCAAAGCGTCCTTGACGCCGGCCGCTTCGAGGATCTGGCGAACCGCGCCCCCGGCGATGACACCGGTGCCGGGTGCGGCCGGCTTGACCAGCACCTTCGAAGCACCATGCTCGCCGGTGGTCGTATGGACCACGGTTTGGCCGGCCATCGCGATGCTGACCATTGCCCGCCGGGCGCTCTCCATGCCCTTCTGGATCGCAGCCGGCACTTCCTTGGCCTTGCCGTATCCAATACCGACCTTGCCGTTGCCGTCTCCGACAACCACCAGGGCTGTGAAACTGAAACGGCGACCACCCTTGACCACCTTGGCCACCCGGTTGATCTGAATCACGCGCTCGTCGTACTGGTTTTGTTCCTGGGCCATTTCAGAACTCCAATCCTGATTCGCGGGCGGCGTCGGCGAGGGCTTTGATCTTGCCGTGGTACTTGTATCCGCCGCGGTCGAAGACGACGGTGCTGACACCGGCGTCCTTGGCCCGTCCGGCCAACAACTCACCCACCTTGGCAGCAGTGGACAGGTTGAGTGTCGAGTTCCTCAGATCGGTCTCGTGTGAAGAGGCCGAAGCCAAGGTGCGGCCCTCAGTGTCATCGATGATCTGGGCGTAGATGTACCGGTTGCTGCGGAACACCGCGAGCCGTGGGCGCCCCTCCGTGCCACGTACCCGTTTCCGAACCCGGGTGTGACGGCGAGCCCGAGCCTCCTGTCGGGATCCACTCATCACTTACCTGCCTTCCCGGCCTTGCGACGCACGTGTTCGCCGGCATACCGAATTCCTTTGCCTTTGTATGGCTCGGGAGGGCGAATCTTCCGAATGTTGGCTGCGACCAGGCCAACCTGTTCCTTGTCGATGCCCGAGACCACGATCCGGGTCGGCTCGGGTACCTCGAAGGTGATCCCCTTAGGGGCGGGGACGTCGACTGTATGGCTGAACCCGACCAGGAGCTCGACGTCGGCGCCTTTGAGCGAGGCGCGATAGCCCACGCCCTGGATCTCGAGGACCTTGTTGAAGCCTTCCGAGACCCCGTGCACCATGTTGGCGAGCAGGGCTCGGGAGAGGCCATGAAGGGCCCGCGACTCGCGGGTGTCGTCCTCACGATCGACGGTCACCACCCCCTCGTCGATCCGGAAGCTGACGCGATCGGTGAACTCCCGGGACAACTCGCCCCGACTCCCCTTGACGGTCACCTTGGTCCCCTTGATGTCGACATCGACACCCGAGGGCAAAGTGACCGGCATCTTCCCTACACGACTCATCTCACCACACCTCGCACACGATCTCGCCGCCAAGACGACGACGACGGGCCTCTCGGTCCGGAAGCAGGCCCTGGCTGGTGGAGACGACAGCGACGCCGAGACCTCCCAAGACGCGCGGGATCTCCCCGGCGCCCCTGTAGATCCGGTGCCCGGGCTTGGAGATCCGCTTGATACCGCCGATGGCCGGCTGGCGACGGGCGCCATAGCGCAGGACCAGTTCGAGCTCGGGCACGGCGCCGTTGTCCTTGATGTCAAAACGGTCGATGAAGCCCTCGTCGACGAGGATGCGGGCGATGCCCACCTTCATCTTCGATGCCGGCATCGCAACCCGTTCGTGTCCGACCGCCACCGCGTTGCGGATGCGGGTCAGCATGTCTGCGATTGGATCGTTGACCATTACCAGGACGCCTTTCTAACTCCGGGGAGCTCGCCCTGCGAGGCCAGCTGGCGAACGCAGATACGGCACATCCCGAAGTCGCGCAGATAGGCGCGGGCGCGGCCGCACCGCTGACAGCGGTTGTAGCCACGGACCTTGAACTTCGGCTTCCGTGCGGCCTTGACAACTAACGATTTCTTAGCCATTCATTCCTCCTTCAACCCCCGTGGTTGCCTTCCGGAACGGGAACCCGAAGGCAGCGAGCAACGCCTTGGCGTGCTCGTCG
>CAZSMJ010000016.1:0-26157 GCA_964608055.1 uncultured Acidimicrobiaceae bacterium
TCGGTGACCATCGCCCACCGCTTGGCCACGGCCGAGGGTGCAGACGAGGTCCTGGTGTTCGATCGGGGCCGTCTCGCCGAGCGAGGGCATCATCACGACCTCATCGCACAGGGCGGGGTTTATGCCGCGCTTTATCACGATTGGGCGGCCGGCACCAAGACGGTGTGAGCTGTTGCCCGCTAGGTATCCGGAGGAGGGACATAGGTCCCGGTGGTGAACTTGCCCCCGTCGACCTCCACTTCCCAAGTCGAGCCCTTCGAGCAGTAGAACCGGGACTCGATGCTCAGGCCGGCCCACATCAGCCTCTTGATGATGGCGGGAATCGCATCTCCGTGGGAGCAGAGGACCGCGTTGTAGCCGATCAGCGATTCGATCAGTTGCCAGGTTGCGTCGAGGTCAGGCGCTTCGGCCAGAGCATCAGTCACCTCGATCGGGGCACCCGTCAGCTTCGAGAGGGGCTCCATGCTCAGTGTGCATCGTTCGTAAGGGCTGCTGAGAATTCGCTCTATGCCCCGAGGCGCCAATCCTTGTGCGATCGCAACGGCCTGGCGCGCCCCTGTTTTGGTGAGCGGGCGCTTGAGGTCGTTCCCCTTCCATTTCGAGCGATCCCCCGCGGTCGCGTGCCGGACCAGGAAGAGGGTTCCTGTCTTGGCCACTTTCTTGAGGTCGGTCTCCATGACGAGCTCACGATCACGCTCATAATCGAGGAGGGCGGCCGCCTTTTTCCGGGTGAGCCATCGGATCCGATCGACCTCTGGGTTCACGGTGAAGCCGGGACTATCCGGCAGTGGGCGCATCGCGAACCAGGCCACGTCTTTGGTGCCCCCCGTGACGCGGTACCTGGTCTGCCCGAGGGGAGCGATGATCCGGCAGTGGAACCCGGTTTCTTCCAAGACTTCGCGGACCGCGGTTTGCTCCGGGGTTTCTTTGGAATCCGCCTTGCCCTTGGGCAACGACCAATCGTCATAGCGCGGACGGTGGGTCACCAGGATCTTGAGACGGCCCTTCTTCGTCGGCCGTAGAACGACACCCCCGGCGGCTCGGATGAGTCGTGGCACCCGGCTGAGCTTAGAGGCTGAACCGCTTACCGTCTGGCGGTGGTCAGCTGGGATCGCTCGATCGTCCCGTCGACCTTGAGCTCGGACCCGGTGAGATCAATGGTCACATAGGCACATGTTTGGCAAACTCTTCGCATGATGCCGGCACCGATGTGCTGGCCCTCTGCGTAGGCATGGTTGCCTTTGCGACAGTCCGCGATCCGGTGTTTGGACGATTTCGGTTCTGGCTGGATATGACTCATGACTTACCCAGAGACTAGGGCCGGCCGTGAAATCTCATAACAAATCTAGCTGGGCGACAATCCAGCCCACTCCCTCATCCACGCTGTTTGCCCAATAGATACCTTCGATTTCAGCCCCGATCAGGAGGACTAGCGCATCGGCGATCTTTTTCCACTGCTCCCCGACGGCGGCGCTCGGAAGGAGACCGTGTCCGCTCCGCCGCCTGATGAAATTGATGTTCCAAACCATCACCAGCTCGGTAGCGGTGCCGAGAGATCCAGAGAGGGTGAGGGTCGCGTCAGCCCTTTCGAGTATCACGTCGATTCGGTGAGCGAGGCTCCTGGCCTCGATGAGCTGGTGCACGTACGGGTTGGCTCCCTCACGGTCCGGGAACAACGTCGGGGCGGTGACGCCGACTACGAGCCCACCGGCGCCCGCGGCGCCCAGCGAAACCGCCTCCATGATCCCCCCATAGCCGCCGGTGATGACCGCCATCCCAGCCGAGGCAAGCCGGGCCCCTGCCGCGACAGCCTCGGCCCATTCCTTCGAATCGAGCTCGGTTTGCGACGACCCGAAGACCGCAACGGTCCGAGTCACATTCAATTGTTCATGGCCTCCTCGATCCCGGCGATAACTCGGTCGGCATCGATCAGAGCGTGCTTCTCGATGGCGAACTGGGGCCAGGGGACATCGAATCCGGTTACTCGCACGATCGGCCCTTGCAGGTCATAGAGGGCTTTCTCGGCCACCACGGCGGCGACCTCAGCAGCGACTCCGGCCGACCCCTGCGGTTCTTGGACCAGGAGGAGCCGACCTGTTTTCGTCACAGACTCGAGAACGGTTTCCCGATCCCAGGGGAACAGTGTCCGGAGGTCGATGACCTCGACCGAAGCTTCTACCCGCGACGCAGCCTCCAAGGCCACAGGCACCATCCCTCCGTAGGTCACGAGCGTGAGATCGGTCCCCTGGGTCCGGATGCGGGCCCTCCCGATGGGGATTGTGAAATGCTCTACGGGGACGTCCTCCCGTCCCGCCCGATAGAGGACCTTGGGCTCGAGGAAAATCACCGGGTCGTCCCCCTCGAGGGCAGCCGCCAGCAGGCCCTTGGCATCGGTGGGTGTCGAGGGGCATACCACGACCAGGCCGGGGGCATGGACGAAATAGGCCTCCGGGGAGTCACAGTGATGCTCATGGGCCCCGATGCCGGCGCCGCTGGGGAAGCGAACGACAACCGGGACGCTGGAATTGCCCCGGGTCCGATAGCGAAATCTGCCGAGGTGGCTGACGATCTGGTCAAAGGCCGGGTACACGAAGCCTTCGAACTGGATCTCGGCAACGGGGCGAGCGCCGGCCAGGGCCATCCCCACCGCCGCACCGACGATGCCAGATTCGTTGAGCGGGGTGTCGATGACCCGCCCCTCGCCGTACCTGGCCTGGAGGCCCTCCGTGATCCGAAAGACGCCTCCGCTGATACCGACATCCTCGCCCAGGAGAATCACGTCGGGGTCGCGTTCCATCGCCTGATCGAGCGCAGCGTTGATGGCGTCGGCCATGGTCCAGGACTCGGTGGGACCGGCTACTGGCGCATCGTGCCCGATGTTCCAGACCTCCTCTTTCCCGAACGATGTCTGCTCTTCGCCGTGAGCCTGCTGCATCGCGTGGAGCTGGTCGACCACATGGCCCGGAATCCGGTGAAACCCGTGTCGGATGGCATCGTCCCTGCCTGGAAGTGGCTCGGCCTCGATGGCGGTTATCGCCTCTTCAACCTGGTCGGCTGTCTCCTGGGAGACCTTCTCGCCCACGCGCTTGTCCCACTCGCCGCGCCTCTCGAGAAAGCGCCGAAGTCGCTCGATGGGGTCGCGCTGCTTCCATTTGTGCTCTTCCTCACGAGACCGGTATCGGGTTGGGTCGTCCGCGGTGGCATGGGGCCCGTAGCGGTAGGTCATGGCCTCGATCAGGGTCGGGCCCTGGCCCTTGCGGGCTCGTCGGACTGCGATCCGTGTCGCCAGGTACATTGCGATCGGATCCATCCCGTCGACCCTGAACCCGTCGAAGCCGTATGCCGCGGCTTTTTGAGCGATGGTTTCGGACGCCGTCTGCTTCTCATACGGGACCGAAATCGCGTAGAGGTTGTTGGCGCAGATGAACACGGTCGGCGTCTTCCAGACTCCGGCGAAATTCATTCCGGCGTGGAAGTCGGCCTCCGAAGTTGCCCCGTCGCCGAAGTAGACGGCGGTGACCGTGTCCTCACCGCGGAGCTTGGTGACGTACGAGTAGCCGACGGCATGTGGGAGCTGGGTGGCGATGGGAACGGTGACGATCCCTGTTCGGTACTTGTCCAAGTCCCACCCGGTGTTGGGCAGTCCCTTCCAGTAGGCGAGAAGGGCTTCGATGGGGAGACCCCGTGTCACCTGGACCGCATGCTCCCGATACGAGGGAAAAACGAAGTCGTCGGGCTTCAGAGCCATGGCCGAGCCGATCTGGACCGCCTCCTGGCCCTCGAGCATGGCGTAGGTCCCGAGACGACCTTGACGCTGCAGGGACAGCATCCTGCGATCGAGGGCTCGCGCCAGAACCATCCGTCGGTACATCTGTTGGTAGAGCTCGGGGTCGAGCCCGGGATCGTCACCAACCAGATGACCTTCGGCATCGATGATCCGAAGCAGGCGTTTTCTCGATTGCTCCGCAGTCTCGGTGGGTATGAGCGCCTCGAGACCGCGGCCCAGTCCGCCTCTCCGTGCCAATGCCTGTTCCTCTTCCTCTCTTCGTTTGAATCCGCTGCCGGATGACGGTAGGGGATGGTACGTCGTGGCCTCAAAACCGCTGATCATTCGGGCCGGGCGGCCCAATTCTGTGTTTTGGGCCGCCGCTATCGTCTTTCGGATGCCCACCTTTCGTCAGGACCTGGCTGGGTTGGGTGCCTATGTCCCGGGGCGCCCGATCGAAGATGTCGCCGACGAGATGGGAATCGCTCCCGACCAGATCGCCAAGCTCGCCTCCAACGAGAGTCCCGACGGCCCCTTCCCCGGCGTGATCGAGGCCGCGGCAGGCGAACTGGCAACCTCTCATCGCTATCCCGACAACGACGCCCCCGCGCTCTCCACTGCTCTTTCCAGGTGGCTCGGAGTTCCAGCGGAGCACCTATGGCTCGGAGCAGGCAGCGTCGCCTTGTTGGGGAACATTGCCTTGGCGGTGGGTGGGCCGAAGACGAGTGCCGTTCTTGGCTGGCCGTCGTTCGTGATGTACCGCACGGTGTCGCAATGGGCGATGACCGAGACAGTCGAGGTTCCCCTGACCGCCGAATTCCTCCATGACCTCGATGCCATGAGCACCGCGATCCGCGAGGACACGACCGTTGTCTATCTGTGCAACCCGAACAATCCCAGCGGCACCATCGTCAGCGGTGATGCCATGGAGTGGTTCGCGGCCAAAGTCCCAGAGCGAGTTCTGGTTGTGGTCGACGAGGCCTATCACGATTACGTCACCGATCCCGCGTACCGCAGTGCCTTACCACTTGCCGTGGAACGCCCCAACGTCGTCGTGCTCCGAACCTTCTCCAAGATCTTCGGGCTCGCCGCTCACCGTGTCGGGTACGCCATCGCCCAGCCGGCGACGATCGCCCAGCTGCGCAAGACTCAAATCCCGTTCAGCATCAGCCAGGTGGCCCAGGCCGCAGCAACCGCTTCCCTCGATAATCACGTCGAGCATCGGCGGCGGGTCGAGGCCAACGCAGTCGGGCGGCATCACCTGCTAGGTGTCCTCGCGGAACGAGGCTTGCCTCACACCGAGAGCCATGCCAACTTCGTCTATCTGCGGATCGGGGAAGACTCGATGGCGGTGAGCGACGAATTCATGAAACGTGGTGTCATCATCCGGCCGATGTCACGTGGCTGGCTCAGAGTGACGGTTGGCAACGACTCGGAGAGCGAGAAGTTCGTGTCGGTCCTCGACGAGCTGATGGTTCGCTGAGCCAGGACGCACGCGTGGGCCGGCTGTCGACAACAATTGACGGGTAAGCAACCTCTCGTATCTAAGTAATGGACGCACATCTCTAAGTAATGGACGCACATCGAATCGCTGCCGAGGCTTCTCGCCTTCTTCCCCTGGCTCGCCAGGTTCTCGAGCGCTACCCGTTCGAGGTGAGGGAGCTCGAGCATCTGGCGACACACTCCAACGTGATGTATCGGGTGGTCACCAGCGACGGCAGACAACTCGTGCTCCGGGTCGGCGATCCGTTCGGCAACTCACGAGCCAACATCGAGTACGAGGTTGACTGGCTATCAGCGTTGAACCGGGAAACCGACATCGACGTGGTGAATCCGATTCCGACCGGTTACGGGGCACTCATCGTCGATGCCCGTGAGCCAGAGAGCGATCTGACCCGCCCCTGTGTGCTCTTCTCCTGGGTTCCGGGCGCCCCTCTGGCGGATGGCGCCGGCGCGTTCGGTTACCGGTTGTTGGGAGCCATGTGCGGGGCCCTGCAGGCCCATGGGAAGACGTGGAAGCCAGAAGACCCTGACGGCATGCGGAAATGGGATCGCATCTTCTACTACGACAAGGGCCTGGACCCGATCATCATTTACGACTCGCGGTTCGACCATCTCTTCAGCCCAGGAAGACGGACGATCATCGACAAGGCGGGTCAGGCCGCCACGAATGTGATCAACGCCTCGATGGAAACCGGAACGACTCAGGTGGTGCATGGCGACCTTCACGAATGGAATGTGCACACCGTGCGGACGAGGCTTTATGCCTTCGACTTCGAAGACGTGATGATCGCCCTCCCCGCCCAAGACATCTCGGTTTGCCTCTACTCGTCCCGGACCAACCCCCGGGCTGCCGATATCCAAACGGCTTTTCGCAAGGGTTACGAAGAGATTGCACCCTGGCCCGTCGAGGACCACGAGCAATTGGACGGTTTCTATGCGGCAAGACAGATCATGTTGATGAACTACGCGGCGCGGACCCTGCCGATGGGCGAGACCGAACAGTATTTGTCCCAGGTGATGCCCTGGTTGGCGAGATACGCAGCCAGATACGGGTGAGCGGGTGCGATTCGGCGACCGTCGGGAGGCTGGGGTGCTGCTCGGGCGGGCGGTCGCAGAGCGGAGCCCGGTCGACCCCTTGGTGGCGGCTCTGCCCCGGGGCGGGGTTCCAATCGGGTTCGAGGTCTCACTGGTGCTCGGCTGTGATCTCGACGTCCTGGTAGTGAGAAAGGTCGGAGTTCCTTTCCAGACTGAGTTAGCCATGGGAGCTGTTGGTGAGAAAGGCGTGGTGGTTCGGAATCGGGAGGTGATGAGGGCGGCCCGCATCACCGAGGCCATTTTCGAAACCGTGGTAGCGGCTGAAACCATGGAGTTGGAGGCCAGGGTCGGCATCTATCGCGACGCGGTCGATCCGATCGATCCCGCCGGGAAGACGGTCATCATCACCGACGACGGTCTGGCCACGGGCTCGACCGCCTTGGCTGCAATAGATGTCGCACGGGCCGGCGGTGCCCTGGAGGTTTGGGTGGCGGTGCCGGTTGCCCCTGCCGACTCGATCGCCCGGGTCGAGGCCGTGGCTGATCAATTGGTCGTCCTCCACCGGCCGCAGCGGTTCATGGCGGTCGGAGCCTGGTACCGGGACTTCTCACAGACGAGCAATGCCGAGGTGTGCGACCTCCTGCGGCGGTCCCGGGCGGATGGCTAGCGTGCGAAGCAGCGAGATCTGGAGGATCCATTGCCTTCGTTGGACAAATTCTGCACCATCGACGCCAGCCTGGGGATGCGGGTCCTGGGCAAGGCCCCTCAGGGAATGAGGATCGATTTTCCCTTCGAAGGGGTTGCTGCCGGCCCACATTGGGAGGGTGAGCGCCCGGTGGTCGGGGTCGATCATGCGACCGTGCGGGAGGATGGGAACATGGATCTCATGATTTATGGGGTGATCGGGGAGAAGCGTGATTCGGTGGCCTACACCGCACGAGGGGTCTCTATCGCCAACCCCGATCAATCGGCCGATCCCAAGGAGCTGATCACCTTCCAGACCGGCAACGAGGATCTGGCCTGGCTCAACTCCGAGGTTGCTGTCGCCTTCGGTCACGGAGAGGCTGGCCGTCTGACCCTGGAGATCTATCTGGTGAGGGACTGAGCGCTCGACTTCATGAGCTGGTTTCCGAGCCTGTGCCTGATCGGTGGCTCGAGACGAAATCAGACCAATTGCCAGTAATGATCGGAACTTTCGGGGTTTTCGCCTAACGTGGCCTCATCGTCGCTCAGCGACAGGCCCAATCGTCGACCCACAAGGAGGGGCCGTGAACAAATCCGAGATGGCGGACAAGCTCGCCGACAAGGCGGATATCTCGAAAGCAAAAGCCACCGAGATCATTGACATCATCTTCTCCACCAAGGATGGCGAAGGCATAATCGCCGTCGAGCTCGATGCCGGCCGCAAGGTGAATATCACCGGTTTCGGCAACTTCAGCCTCAAGTCCCGTTCGGCACGCATGGGCCGCAACCCCGCAACCGGGCAAACCATCACCATTCCGGCGAAGAACTATGCGCATTTCGCCGCATCCAAGGGCCTCAAGGACCGCGTGGCCCTCTGAGAGCCTTCTATCCGGGAGTTTGTTGGGCCCCGCCTCTGGCGGGGTCCATTATTTTGCCGCTCACATGATTCCCGAGAACTGGGTGCCGCCGTTGGCCATTGCTCATCGGGGAAGCAGGGTGCTCTGGCCCGAGAACACCATGGAAGCCTTCTCCCAGGCGGTGGCCCTGGGTTTTCGGTTCCTGGAGACCGATCTCCATCTGACTGCCGATGGGGTCCTGGTGTGCTTTCACGACGACACCGTGGATCGGACCACCGACGGCACCGGTGCCGTCGACAGTTTCAGTTTCGACGAGTTGGCCAGTCTTGATGCCGGATTTCGCCACAACTCTCTCGGCGGTCACCCATTCCGTGGGAAAGGCGTGAGCATTCCCAGCCTCGAAGAAGCGGTCACCGCTCTGCCTGAGGTCTCCTTCGTCGTCGACCTCAAGGCGGACGGGCAGGTGCGGTTGCTCGCCGACCTCATCGAGAGGCTTTCGCTCCAGGATCGATTGATCGTCGGCTCGTTCTCGGATCAGCGACTCGAGGAGTTTCGAGAGGCCACCGGGGGCAGGGTGGCCACCTCCACGGGCGCCATGTTGAGCAGGATGTGGCTGCTGGCCTCGCGGGTGGGGAGGGGAGCCGGCGGCGATGCCAGCGCGCTCCAATTGCCGACCCAGGTCAGGGGAATCAAGGTGGTCGACAAGAAGTTGGTGGACACCGCCCATGCCAACGGTCTTCAGGTCCACGTGTGGACAGTGAATGATCCGGTCGAGATGGAGGCTTATCTCGACCTGGGAGTCGACGGGATCATCTCGGACCGCCCCGACCTGCTGCGCGAGGTCCTCATCTCGAGGGGCCAGTGGGGGTGAGTGTCGTCCCGGGTGGAAAGCGGGACCGACGTAATACCATCCCTGAGGATGTCTCGAATTGCCGCCATGGTCCTCCTGGCCGCCGTTGATGTAGGCGGGGGTTTCGGGGGCGCTAGTGCCGAGGTTCTCAACCTCGGAGACGAGTCGATGGAGATCGAGATCCAGGTCGAGGTTCGGAGCACCGCCGAGGCCGTCGTCGTTCATTTCGCCCTCTCGGGAGAGGATCCGGTGACCCTTCCCCTGGTGGCAAGGGGTGATGGGGTGTTCGGGATCACGACCGAACTCAAGCCGGCCAACTACGAGGTGGTATTCGAAACCCTTGGTGACGCTTCGATCCAGTCCCTACCGGTCTCCCTGACCGACATGGGCGCCGACCTCACCCCATCGTCGGGCTCGGTCACCAGCACCACCGAAGGTGGTTTCAGCAACGTGACCCGAGGTTGGGGATGGCTTGCCTTGGCCTTCGCAGCGGCCTCTCTTGCCGCTCTTGCCTTCTGGGTGCTCGGAGGAGGGAGGGACGAGGAGAGCGTGGCTTCAGAGCACGAATCCGATGTGGGGGCGACCTCTAGTGCAGAGCCGGCCGAAGATCAGCCCTCGATCGGATCCCCTCCCGACCCCTGACCCTTGGCCATGGCCCGGGCTTCCTCTATGCGTCGGCTGTTCAAGTTGGGTATCGCATAGAAGAGAAGTGCCACATGAACCACTGCCGCAAAGAGGAAAGGGGTGCGTAGCGCCCATTCACGGCCGGCGAGGGGATCGGTGATCGCCACGATGGCCCCGCCGACCACCGAACCGATCGGCATCATCCCCCACCCGAAGAACCGGTACACGGCGTTCACCCTTCCCAGTAGATGGTCGGGGATCAAGGCCTGGCGCAGCGAGACGGTGATCACATTCCACAAGGTCCCGGTGAGAGTGAACAATGCGAACATGGCCCACATCACGATGGCGGACGAGGTCAGTCCCAGGACCAGGAACGTGACCGCGCCGCCGATGAGCGTGAGGAACAGTGAGGGTCCTTGGCCGATCCGTTTCGAGACCGAAGCGGACACCATCGACCCAACCACGCCCCCTGCTGCGCCTGCGGTCATCAGCGCCCCGAAACCGGCGGCGTCGAGCTCGAGAATCTCCTGAACGAACAGCACGAACGTGGAGAGCGCCAAAGTGCCCATCGCGTTGAGCACCCCGAGCGAGATCGCCATCGGCCGGAATAGCGGATGGTGCCACAACCAGCCGAAACCCTCCTTCATCTCGGTCAGGAAGGAGGCCTTCGTCTCCGGCTGGGTCGCGGCCGGCCTGGCCCTGAACTTGCCGCCGACCATGAACAGGAGGGCGGCGGCCACGGCGAAGGTCCCGGCGTCGACGAAGAAGGGGAGTGCGAACCCGACCGCGAGCAGGAATCCGCCGACGGGCGGGCCGACAAACGAGTTCATGACCACCTCGGCGCCCCATAGTCGCCCGTTGGCTCGTTCCAGGTTCTCCTCGACCACGAGGGCGGGCATCAGGGTTTGTGCCGAGTTGTCGCGGAGCACTTCGGCGGTCCCGAGAAGCAGGGCGGCGATGTAGATCATCACCAAAAGCAGTGTCGAGCTTTCGGGAACAGCCGCCGTCCCGGCGGCGATCTCGTCAGCGGTGCCCAGTTGGCTCTGGACGCTGAGCACGGTCAAGGCAACACCCAAGGTGACGATGAACCGGACAACATCCATCCAGGCCACGAGTTTCCGTCTGTCGACCCGGTCGGTGATCACGCCCGCGGGAAGACTGAACACCAACCAAGGGAGACGGGTCGCCACCGCCACCAAGGCGATTTGGACCGGATCGCGAGTGATCGCGGAAGCCAGCCACGGGTAAGCGATGAAGGCCACGCCATCCCCGAAGTTGGAGACGGCCGACGCGATCCACAGCTTCCAATAGCTGCGGCCCAGGGGCGTGCTCATTGCCCTTCCTTGGGATCGGGGAGATGGGGGCGGTCGGTGGGGTAGAGCGCGACCAGAAGGCCGAAGGTAGTGTCACCGCCCCTCTCTTCGCTCACGAATTCTTGGGACAGCTCGCCCAGGCGCAGGGCCCATTCCCTGGCTCGATCGTTGGGGATCCGGGCATAGCGCAGAGTGCTGATCATGGTGTGATGAATCAGCTCCTCATCGCCCTGAGCCGCCTTTGCGTACTCGGATGCGGCTGACGTGAGGAAATAGTCGGGGGAGACCAGGAGGTCGACATCGACCCGCGGGCTCAGTAGGTAGGTGCGCGCGGTTCGTCCGTAGTACTTGGCTTCGATGGCTCTGAACTTTTGGGTTCTCACCACCCGGATCAACCCAGCCTGTTCGAGCACCCCGACATGGTGCCCGACAGTCCCCTTCGGCTTCTCCAATACCGCTGCCAGCTCGGTGACTGTTGCCGCCCGCTCCAGGAGCAGGTCTACGATTCGGAGACGGGTTTCCTCAAAAAGCGCCCGAAACTGCTCAGGACCCTGGAATGCCAATGTTTCTTCCAGTTCGTAACCCGGTGCTCCAAGGTCGGCCATTCCCGTATGGTCGACAATTCCCGACCATTTGTCAATCGGTTTAGCTTGGAATCATGGTCAGAGTCGCCGTGCCGGCCGATGCCGGCGGGATCGCCAGGGTCCATATCGCCGCCTGGCAGGTCGCCTATGAGGGGGTGTTCAGCCGTGACTTTCTCGGGTCACTCGATCTGGAGGTCCGCACTGGATGGTGGGAAGCGCTCTTGCTTCGTGGGGCGAGGGTCACTTTCGTGGCCGATGGCGAAGAGGGGGTAGTCGGTTTCTCTCTGATCGGCGCGTCGGATGATGCCGGGTGGGGCGAGGTCTTCGCCATCTACGTCGATCCCGAGCACTGGGGTCTTGGCATCGGCTGGGCACTGCTCTCGGCGAGCGAGCTTCAACTCGCCGAAGAGGGCTTCGAGCGAGCCCTACTCTGGGTGCTCGAGAGCAATGACCTCGCTCGCTCTTTCTACGAGCGCCAGGTTTGGGTCAAGGGAAAGCCGATTCGGTTGGAGACGATCGGCGGGACCGAGATCACCGAGGTTCGCTATGAGAAGGCTCTAGTGCTGCCCTGACCAGGTCGAGGTCAGACTGGAAGGTGACCTTGATGTTGCTGGGGTCTCCCTCGACGGCAGCGATCTCGAGATCACTGAACGCCCGGACCACGTCGGCGGTGTCATGACCTTCGAAACCGCTGACGACTGCAGCCTTGTACGCCTTCTGCAGAGCGGGACCCCGGAATACTTGAGGGGTCTGGGCCAAGGCCGCTTCCGGCAGATATCCGAGATCGGAGCGGCGGACCAGAGGCCGCGAAGGCTCTATCAGCGGCACCGCGCCCCCTACTTCGGCTGCGCGCTCGAACAGCAGGCGGATCAATTCGGGTGAGATCAGGGGCCGGGCCCCGTCGTGGACCCCGATCAGTTCGACGTCGTCGTCAACGGCTGCCAGCCCGGCGATCTCGCTTTGGGTCCGGGTCGGTCCTCCCCGCACGACTATCACATCAGGGCCAATCCCCACCAGGGCATCGGCTTGGTCGTCCCGGCAGACGAGGACACAGCTGTCCACCGACCCGGCGACAGCGGCCACCGTGTGAAGAATCAGCGGCTGGCCGGCGATCGTTGCCATCAGCTTGTCGCCGCCGAACCGGGAACTGGCCCCTCCCGCCACGATGATCATCGCCCGTCCCGACATTGGCGTCGAGGGTACTTTGGTCACGTGATCGACATCCCGACGCTGCGCGAGCTGGTGGAGGCGGAAGAGGCGCGGGTCGCTTTCGACCTGACAGGGGAAGTCCTCGATCGGGTTGCGATATCCACATTGGAGCCCGCCCTCTTGGTCGTGTCGGCACTCACCGAGGCGGTGAAGGTGGTCGCCGGAGGATTGGTCCGCGATTCATTGGACCGGGACAAGATCTGGTCCGTGGAGGGCTTCATACTCAGTCGAGAGGTGCTTGCGGCCCTCGACCAGGGCTTGACCACGCCCGAAGAGCTGATCGAAGCCGTCACCAGCGCCGGGTTCGAGTGGGGGATGATCAGCCCCTCTTCTTCCTCGACTTGATTGCCCAGTAGGTCACGGCTGCCACGCCACCGGCCACTGCCGCGCCGGACATGGTCTTGGTCGGAACGCGATCGCGGAGGGTCACCGCCGACTCGAAGTTGCGGATCTCCCATCCCCGCTCGACTGCAATCGTCTCGAGCTCGGGATCCGGATTCACCACGACCGGGTGGCCCACGGCCTCCAACATCGGGAGGTCGGTCACCGAATCGGAGTAGGCGTAGGAGTCGGCAAGATCGATGCCTTCGGACCTGGCCATTTCGATCATTGCCTCCGCCTTGGCCGGGCCGTAGGCATAGAGCTCGATGGTTCCGGTGTAACGCCCGTCCTCCCCGACAGCACTCCTGGTGGCGATCACGTCGTCGATGCCCAAGTAGCGGCACAAAGGCCTGACTATCTCCTCAGGGCTGGCCGAGATGACCACCACCTTTCGCCCTGCACGGCGATGGCTGTCGATAAGGGCCAGAGCTTCGGCATAAGCCAGAGGGGTCACCACCTCTTCGACCGTCTCTTCCACCAGCGACACGACCTCCTGGCGCGACCATCCCTTGGTCATCGCCGCCAGCTCGTCCTTTACCCGATCCAGCTGGTCGTGGTCCGCTCCGAACGACTGGTAGTAGGCCTGGGCGATCGCCGCCTTGGCTAAGGCACGACGACTGAGGAAGCCCGCCCGATACAGGGGTTTGGTGAAGGCGAGGGCCGACGATTTGGCGATGATCGTCTTGTCGAGGTCGAAGAAGGCGGCCGCGGTCACTTGGGGTCAAACTACTTCATGGCTGTGCCGGTTCCCCGGTGACAAGGGTCTTGTGACGGTTAGTCGAGACTTATAGGTTCGACTCCATGGAGGGGGTGGGGAGAAGGGGCGTGCTCGGGGTCGAGTCGCCCGATCCGGTGCTATCGCTGTTCGGCGCCCTGGGGTTGGGGGCGGCCGCCGGCACCG
Organism: uncultured Acidimicrobiaceae bacterium; assembly: GCA_964608055.1. Classification (GTDB taxonomy): domain Bacteria; phylum Actinomycetota; class Acidimicrobiia; order Spongiisociales; family ZC4RG35; genus JALYNX01. Next base: position 13,708 of record CAZSMJ010000016.1, read on the forward strand.
CGCTCGTTGTCGATATGAGTCGCGGGTCGGGCGTGGACACCCATCGCACGCTCGCTGATCTGCTCGAAGATGGGCCAGCTCTGAATGAGTTGAGCCCGGCCCGGTCCGGGGTGGCCGTGATCTCGGCCGGGTCGATTGACGTCGTCGCCGGGCTTCCCCTAATTGAGAGACTTGCCGCCAATTGGCCGGCGGTGGTTGTGCGATGCTCGGCGGAGGCCTGGCCCGGCCCGACGGTTCCAGTGCGGTCCCTGCTTCCCGGCTTGTTGGCGCCGACCGAAATCATCCCCGCCGTTTGGCAGGCGGTGGTCGGCGGGGTGCGGCCACCCGGCCCGGGCCCGGTCCTCCCCAGGCTCGGTGCCCGAAACGCTCGCAACCTGCTCGCAGGCCGGCTGCCTGCACGTGGACGATGGCTTCGAGTGTGGGAGCGGGTTTGGGGGATGCCATGGGCGTGATCGAACGGGTGGCCGGCCAAATCGCATCAGGCACTGTTCCCATGCGCCGCGGTGATGTGGTCGCGGAGGCGGAGCGCAGGTTGCGCCTGGCCGCCCCCGATCGAGCCGCCCAACTCGCCGGCGCCGTCGTCGATCGGGTGCTCGGTCTCGGCCCGATTGAAGCCCTGCTCCGTGATCCTGAGGTCACCGATGTGCTGGTAAATGGCCCTCGGGAAGTCTGGGTCGACCGCGGGGGCGAATTGAGCCAGGCTGACGTTGGCTTCGAGAGCAACGAAACGTTGCTCGCGGCCGTCGAGCGCGTGATCGCCCCGCTGGGGCTCCGCATCGATCGGTCGTCTCCAATGGTTGATGCCCGGCTCCCTGATGGGAGCCGGCTGCACGCCGTCACCCCACCTGCTTCGGTCGACCATCCGATCGTTGCCATCAGACGGTTCACCCAGGCCGTGACTTCTCTGGATGCCCTGGTTGCGCTGGGAACTGCTTCCGAGGTCCAGGCGATGGTGCTCGCCGATGCGGTCCGATCCCGCAAGACGATCATCGTCTCGGGTGGGACCGGTGCAGGCAAGACGACCTTGCTCAATCTTCTCGGGAGTCTCATCCCGGAACACGAACGGGTGGTGACCATCGAGGATGCTGCCGAGTTGAGGCTTCCAGGTCATGTCGTCAGGCTGGAGGCTCACCCGCCAAACGCCGAGGGGGCGGGTGAAATCACGATCCGGTCGCTGCTGAGGTCGGCCCTTCGCTTGCGGCCTGATCGGATCATTGTTGGTGAGGTCAGAGGCCCTGAGGCTCTGGACCTGGTTTGGGCGCTCAACACCGGTCATCGTGGATCGCTCTCGACGGTCCACGCCAACTCGCCGGAAGAAGCGCTGTGGCGGTTGGAGACACTTGCTCTCTCCGCCGGTGACACCTCCGAGACCTCGGTTCGCCGCCAGCTCCACGCCGCCGTGGACTACGTCGTCCAGATCGAGCGCGTCGGGCCGGAGCGTCGGATCCAGGCCATTTCGCCGGTGGGACCCAGCGGTGAGGTTGGAGACTCTCAATGATCGCGGCCGCACTATTGGCGTGGGGGGTCATCGCCGGTGTCGACCATCGCCGGACCCTGCTCCTCATTTCGGTCCACCTGGCCCCGGTGCCGGTGGCCGCAATGATTGCGTTTCATGCCTGGCGCGCCCGTCCCCGGGTCTCCACTCGGGCAGCCGTGTTCTGCGAGGCGGTTGCGGGCGAACTGCGGTCCGGAGCCTCCCTCCGATTCGCGCTGGAACATGCCGCCGCATCGGTGGGAGCACCTGCCTTGGAACAGATGAGTCGTGATGGTGCACCGTTAGTCGATCTGGCTGTTGCCGCCCGAGAAGAGTTCGAGGAGATCGGTATCGAGGTCGGCGCAGTCATCGAACGTCTTTCCCGGCTCGGGTCACCCGCTGCTGCGCTCTTCGACGAGTTGGCGGTCCTATCACTCGCACAGGTGGAGGTCGCTCACGAGGTCGCCACTGCAACGGCTCCCGCTCGAGCCACGGCGGTGGTGCTGCTCCTGGTCCCTCTGATTGCAATTGGCTCGGTCTCCATCAACGGGCGCATTGGTGGTTATCTCGCGACGTCACAACAGCGGATGTCGGCGGTCATCGGATTGGCCTTGATCGTTCTCGGGATCGTGATTGCAGGGTCGATACTGAGGAGGGCTCGTTGACTGCCTTGATCCTGGGCTCGCTGGGTCTCGTGGTGGGCGGCCCCGGGCTCGCAATCGCCATTGTCATCGTGTCGATGCTGGGGCGGTTCCGGAGCCGGAAACGGGTTGCCCCGCCGATCCGACCTGTCCTGTTGGTCTTGCTCGTCGAGCTCCGTGGGGGGCGGTCGACCTTGGCTGCGTTACAACACGCCTCAGCAGTTTTCCCCGGGCACCGCGAGCTGACGCTGGCTGCCCGCCTGGCCACGGTCAAAGGTCTCACCGCTGCCGTCGAGGAGTGTCAGGGGGACATCCGGGTTCTGGTGGCTCAATTGGCGCGGGCGCAGAGGTCGGGGTCCCCAGTGGCCGACACTGTCCGCTCGTTGCTCGATGCTGACATTGCCGCCGAACGCACCCGACGTCTGGAGCGAGCCCGGTCGTTGCCGGTCCGCCTCATCATGCCCATCACGCTGCTCGTGCTCCCCGGCATGGTCCTGCTCCTCTACGCGCCCTCCCTGCTTCGACTGTTCGCCGACCTGTCAGGGCCTCTGACATGAGCTCCGCACTTCTCCCCGCCATCGGTCGGTCACCGAATTGGAAGGAGAGCCGATGGCTCGCATTTGGACATGGATAGTCGCCCGAGACAACGATCGAGGTCAGGGCACAGTCGAGTACTTCCTGGTGATCCTGGCGGCGACAGCGCTGGCGATCTTGGCTTTGAAGTGGCTTCAGTCGGGAAGCGGCGGCGGCCTTCTCGGCGGCCTTTTTGGAAAGGTCATCGACTGGGTCGTGGGCAGATTCTGAACGAGCGAGGCTCGGCAACGGTGGAATTCTTCTTAGTTCTGCCCCTGGTGGTGTTGGTGGCGGTGGCATCGATTCAGGTCATGCGCATCACCCAGACCAGGTTCGAACTGCAAGCCGCGGCCCGTGACGGGGCAAGGGTGGCGGCGACCACGCCCGACCCGTCCCGGGCTGTCGACTCGGTGATGGCCGCCCTCTCGCCCGAGGTTCGGGACCGCGCGAGGATCTCAGTCGAACGGCCCGACCGGGTGGGGGTCCCGGCACGGGTCACGGTCCGCTTGCGGCACCTCTTAGGGGTGCCCTTTCCCGCGGGTTTTGGGGTGGATCTCACGGCGACGGCCTCGATGCGCACCGAGAGGTGAGATCGGACCGGGGAGGGATGACGATCCTCGTCATCGGGTGGGTGGCGGTCATCTCGATGATCGGCGTGGCCGCCACCTCCGTTGGAGCCTTGATCACGGCCCGAGAAGAGGCCTACACCGCTGCCGAGGCGGGGGCTCTGGCAGCAGCCGTCGCCACCTACCCTCCTGCCGGGCCCGGGTCGCCGGTGGCGCTTGCCGCCGAGTACGCCGCCCGAAACGGCTCGCGGTTGGTCTCATGCCGTTGCCAGGTCGATCTCTCGATGCGGCCGAGGACCGTCACCGTGACGGCTGTTCGAGAAGTCGACGTCCCGATCTTCGGGCGGATCAGGGTGCGAGCGGCGGCACGTGCCGAGTTTGACCCCGGTCTCTGGTTGGGCGAGTGATGGGACAATGTGCGGATGCCGGCGAGGACCACCAGAGCAACCGTTGCCCTCGACCGCATTGGAATCGAATACGTCCTCCACGAGTACGCGGTGGCCGAGCAGGTGGGCGCGGGATACGGGAAGGCGGTCGCCACCGCGATCGGCCTGCCCGCGAGCCGAGTCCTCAAGACCCTGGTTGCGGAGGTCGACGGTGCGGCGGTGATCGCAGTGGTCCCGGTAACGGCGCGGCTCTCCACGCGGCTGCTGGCGAGGGCGGCGGGAGGCAAGAGGGCCGAGATGGTGACACCAGCCACCGCCGAAAGACTTACCGGATACGTGACCGGCGGGATCAGCCCGTTCGGTCAGAAACAGAGCTTGGACCTGTATGTCGACTCGTCGGCGCGCGCCCACGAGACGGTTGCAGTATCAGGAGGAGTCCGCGGGGTCCAGCTGGAGCTCTCACCCGATGATCTGATTGACGTCACCAGTGCCACCGTGGCGACGCTCATCGACGATGACCGCCGATAGTCTCCCTGGCGATGGCCAGTCGTCTCGACCATCTCCGGATGCTTGCCGAACTGGCGAAGCTCACCGCACTCGATGAGGGGAGTCCCCAAGCCTTCCGAGTTCGGGCGTACGAGAACGCCATCCACGGCCTGCAGGGCTACACCGGCGAGATCTCGGGACTCGACAAGGAGCAGCTGACCGAGATCGGCGGTGTCGGGCCCTCGACCGCCGACAAGATCCTCGAGTTCGAGAACACCGGCCACGTGGCCAAGCTCGACACCCTCCGAGAGCGGTACCCACCAGCGTTCGTCGAGCTGACCAAGATCCCCGGCCTCGGCCCGAAGACTCTCAAACTCCTCCGTAGCGAGTTGGGTGTCGAAGATATAGATGGTCTTCGGGCTGCCATCGAAGGGGAGCGTCTGCGCGACCTTCCCGGCATGGGCAAGGTCTCGGAGCAGAAGATCGGTCGGGCGATCGAACGTCTCGGCCTCCACGGCAAGGATCGGCGAACGCCGCTGGTCGAGGCGCTACCCCTGGCCAGAGCGCTCGCGGTCCGTCTCGGCACCCTCGCATCGGTCGCTGCTGCGGTGCCCTGTGGGTCGGTCCGTCGCTTTGCAGAGTCGGTGGGTGACATCGACATCGTCGTCGTAACGGAAGACCCGGCTTCGGTGGCTTCCTTCGTCTTGGGCATGCCCGAGGCCGCTGAGGTCCTCGGGTCGGGCGAGGCGAAAACCTCATTTCTCACCCGTGAGGGGATGCAGGTCGATGTCCGATCGGTCAGTGAGGATCAGATGGGCTCGGCTCTGCTCTATTTCACCGGGTCCAAGGCACACAACATCGCGTTGCGTCAGCGGGCGATCGAGCGGGGCTGGCTATTGAGCGAATACGGATTGTTCGAGGAGGAGCGCGTTATCGCCTCGACTACCGAGGAGGAGATCTACGAGGCCTTGGGAATGCAGTACGTGCCGCCTCCGCTCCGTGAGGGGACCGGAGAGGTTGAGGCGGCTTCGGGTCATGGCCTTCCTGCTCTGGTCTCTCGAGATCAGATAAACGGCGATCTCCACTATCACTCGACCCGTTCGGGTGACGGGAGGTCAACCCTGGAGGAGATGGTCGAAGCCGCGGTGGCGAACGGCTATCAGTATGTGGCCTTCACCGACCACGGCGAGGATCTGGCGATCAACGGGTCGACCCGCGAGGAGATGCTGGCGCACCGGGACCGGATCCGAGCGCTTCAGGAGGACCACCCTGAGCTTCGGATCTTGTTCGGATGCGAGCTCAACATCGGTCCCAAAGGGGAGCTCGACTACGACCCCGAATTCCGCCTCGAGTTCGACTATTGCGTGGCCTCGATCCACTCCCATTTCGACCTGTCGCAGTCGGCGCAGACCGCCCGCATCCTCACCGCCCTCGCCGACCCGGCGGTCAACGCCATCGGCCATCTGTCGGGGCGCTACATCGGCCGACGGCCTGGGGTCGAACTGGACGTCGACATCGTGCTCGAAGCCCTGGCTGTCACCGGGGTCGCCCTCGAGATCAACGGAGCGCTCGACAGACTTGACGCTTCGGCGGAAGTGGCCAGGTTGGCGATGGCCCGGGATGTGGACATCGTCATCGACACCGACTCCCATCACGTCTCGGATTTGGTGCGGATGGATTACGGGGTGGAGTATGCGCGCCGGGGTTGGGTCACCACCGACCGAGTCGTCAATGTCCTACCCGTCGAGGAGTTCATGACCTGGATGGGCCGGCGCCGGGGCTGAGACTCCCCTCTCGGTAATTGGGACGGTGAGGGGTCATATCCGGACCTGTGGATCCCAATTACGGATGGTCCGCAGCGGTCCTTGTAATTGTCGTGCCAGAACGGGAAGCTATGGCCCCTGGCGACGACCTTGAAGGAGACCCACGAGGTGGCCGACACCTTTGTCCTCGATACCTGTGTCCTGCTCGCCGACCCCCAGTCCCCGCTCCGATTCGATGAACACGACGTGGTGTTGCCGCTCGTGGTCATTGAAGAGTTGGATCGAAAGAAGACACGCTTGGACGAGGTCGGCGCCAACGCACGTGCCGCGATCAGACTCATCGAGGAGTTGGGCGCGTCCCGCAACGGCGGGCTACGCGAGCCGGTCCCCCTGCCCGGAGGCGGCACCCTTCGTATCGAGCTCAACGGGATCACATCGGAACGTCTTCCGGCCGCCCTCGACCCTCATACCCCCGACCATCGGATCCTCGCCACCTGTCTCAACCTCGTGGAACAGACCCCTGCCGTGCTTGTCACCAAAGATGCTGCCCTCCGCATCAAGGGAGCCCAACTCGGGGTGGCGGTTCAGGACTACCGGGCTGACACCGTGCCCGTCGAGCAGCTCCACTCAGGGCTGGTCGAGCATGCAACCGAAGGCGAGGTCATCGACAGTCTGTTCGCCGAGGGCAAGATCGAGCTGCAGGGGATCGAGGCCGAGGTCAACCAGTTCCTCATCCTCAGGGCCGGCACCTCACGTTCCGCCCTGGCCCGGGTCATCCAATCCGATCCGGGCGTGATCGTGGAGCGAGTCCCGACTCACGTCAGGGCATTCGGTGTCGAGCCGAAGAACGTCCGCCAGACCGTCGCGTTGCATCAACTGCTGGACCCCGACATCCCCGCGGTCTCGGTGATGGGGATGGCGGGAACTGGCAAGACCTTCCTCGCGCTTGCGGCTGCCCTGGAGCAGGTCCTGGAGCAGGGTCGTTACCGGCGTGTCGCCGTATATCGCCCGCTGGTGGCGGTCGGTCGACAGGAGGTGGGCTATTTGCCCGGTGACCTCAACGAGAAGCTGGCGCCATGGATGGCGGCCGTGTACGACAATCTCTATGCCCTGTTCTCCGACGCCGGTGCGGAAGGCGCCCGCGGCGCGATCGAGGAGTTGGTCGACCGCGGCGACCTAGAGATGGCGGCCGTCACTTATTTGCGGGGTCGTTCGATCACAGGGGAGTTCGTGATCATCGACGAAGCGCAGAATCTCGAGCTTCCCACCCTGAAGGTGATCCTGACCCGTATGTCCCGGGACTCCAAGGTCGTGTTCTGCGGTGACCTCTCTCAGGTCGACAATCCATATATCTCGCCGTTCGGAGGGATGGCGGCACTCATCGAGAAGTTCAAAGGATCGCCGTTGTTCGGGCACATCACTCTCGAGCGTTCCGTACGCTCCCCACTGGCGGAGATGGCAGCCAACATCCTGTAAGGAGAACCCATGACCGAGCCTGCCAAGGACGAGAGCAACGAGAAGCAGGATCGCAAAGGCTCTTTGGTCGGCGTCGGCGCCGTTCTCGGGGTGGGCGTCGGAGCGGCGATCGGCGTTGCCGCTGACGACATGTCCAACGGGATTTGGATCGGCGCGGTGATCGGTGTCGGGCTGGGGATGCTCGTCACCTATTTCCAGAAGTAGAAACGCGAGTGGAACAACGAGGTCGGCTCAGCCGACGCGCTCGACCTGAGTAGCTCGCAGATCGACAGGATCTGGTTGGGGGCCGGGGATCGTGAATGCGAAGCACGCCCCGGCAAGGAGCTCCGAGGTCCGATATTCGATGGTCCCGCCGTGGGCGGTGACCAGGTCTTTCGCCACCGAGAGGCCAATGCCGGAGCCCGGCACACTCTGGTTGTCCTTGTAGAGCCCCCGCTCGAACCGACTCCACATGTCCGTCTGGAACTTGGGAGGAACCCCGTTGCCGTCGTCGTGAACGGCGAAGTCGACAACGGCCCCGTTCCGCGCTGCTGTCACCAGGATCTCGGAGCGTCCGTAACGAATGGCATTTGTGATCAAGTTCACCAGGATCTGCCTTATCCGCTCAGGCTCGGCCCAAATCACGGCGTCGGGGTCCGCCTCGACTCGGATGACCCTCCCACTGCCGGCAATTGCCACCGCTTCTCTGACGATGTCGGCAGCGCTGTAGTTGACCCGACTCAGCTTCACCGACTGAAGCCGATCGCGGGCGACATCGATCAGGTCGGTCACCACATGACTGAGGTGACTGGCCTGCGTGTCGATAGTTCCCAGCATTTCCTCGCGTTCCTCTGAGTCCAGGATGTCCCACGACTCGGAAAGGAGCTGGGCGTATCCCTGGATGCCGGTGAGGGGCGTCCTCAACTCGTGGGACACCGAGGCGATGAGGTCGTCGCGCTGGCTCTCCAGTAGCTCCCGTCTTTCCCGGACTCCCAGGTTCTGGCGAACAACCACGAGGACAGCCACCCCGGTCGTTGCGAGATTGAGTAGGAGATCGTTGCCGACACTCGTCATGATCCGCACCAAAAACAGCGCAGCGACGGCTGAATAGGGCGCCACCAGCTGCCAGGTGTTGAGCGATCGATAACTAGTTTCGCGAGAAGCGGCCGGCCGGGTGACGACCCATGCTGCCAGTGCGAGCAGGCCATAGCTGAACAGCCACAATCCGTCGAGCCACCCCCATTCGACGTAGGAGTCGGCGGCGACTTGAAGCGAGAAGATGAGGTCGGCCACCGCGGTCAGCGCAACCCCACCAGCGAGCAGCAGAATCCGCAGGTCGAGGCGTTGCTCGGACCGGCGCATCGCCAGCACCATCAGCGCGGTGACCAGAAAGACGTCACCCAGCGGATACGCGACGTTCAGGAACGTCTCGATCGGGTCCGTGCCCACGCCAATGACATCGTGGAGATAGGCAACCCACATGACGACAGCCAACGACAGTGTTCCCACCATGGCGTCTATGGCGAGGCGGATGCGCTCGAAATGCCCCGGTCGCAGGTACGGGAGTGCGATGACTCCGGCAAAGATCAGTGGGTACCCGGCAACATAGAAGAAGTCGGCAATGCCCGGATATGGGATCTCCCCAGCCTGCATCTGGATCATCCAGACGGCCTCACCAATCCCCCACCAGAGGACGCCGGTACCGATCAGGGACCAGGCGATACGCGACCGTCCCCGGGAGACGAGGGCTGCCGCGACCAGGACGAGGCCCGAACCGACTCCGGCGGATGCATAGAGCACTCCAGGGGTGGTGACATCATCGAACGAAATCCCCGCGACGAGAGTGAAGCCGAATCCGATGGCAACGATGGCGACGAAGATCGAAGCTGCGCGAGTAGCAGCCGCCGAGCTTGATCGGGTTGCGGATTCGGGTGAGATGCGGATTGGCTCCTGTAAAGACAAGATCGGCGCCCTGGCCGTGAAAGTTGAGGGTCCACTGGCCCTGAGATCTGTCCTTGGGATCCGGCCCGGCCTCAGCCGCCGATGCGCTCCCGGCGTCCGGCGAGCAACTCTGCCGCCCGCTCCAAAGTCATCGTTTCCGGCGAGTCGCCCTGTCGCAGCGAGGCATTGACCTCACCATCGGTGACGTAGGGGCCGAAACGCCCGGAACGCACCGATATCGGCTTGCCACTCACGGGGTCGGGCCCAAGCTCGTTGATCGGACCGGCATTGCGCTGACCCCGTCGTCGCGGCGGCTCGGCGAGGAGCTTGAGTGCTTCGTCGACAGTCAGGGTGAAAAGCTGCTCTTCGGCCTCGAGGCTCCTGCGGTCTTCCGCCCTCTGGATGTAAGGGCCGTAGCGGCCATTGAGGGCCACGATTTCGACGCCGGCATCGTCGGTTCCGACGATGCGGGGTAGAGAGAGCAGACGGAGGGCGTCGTCGAGGGACAACTCGTCGAGCGACATCGACTTGAGCAGTGAGGCCCGCTTCGGCTTTTCCTTGCTTCCCTCCTCGACCTCTCCGAGTTGTACGTAGGGGCCGAAGCGCCCGGTTCTCCCATACACCGTCAGCCCGGTGTCATGGTCGGTCCCGAAGATCTTGTCCCCTGCGTTTTGAGTCTCCAGCAGCTCGACAGCACGGGCCACGGTCAGCTCGTCCGGGGCCACGTCCTGGGGGATCGAAGCCCGCTCCTCACCTCGCTCCACGTATGGCCCATATCGACCGATTCGAGCCAGAATCGGCTGACCGGACCCGTCTTCGCCGATCGGGATCGAACCGACCGCCCGGGGGTCGATCTCGTCGAGCCGGGTCGCCACTTTTTCCTTGAGGCCGTCGGCGCCGAAGTAGAACGCAGTCAGATAGGGAAGGGTCTGCTCCTCGCCGGCGGCAATCCGGTCGAGGTCGTCCTCCATCTCTGCGGTGAAGGCGTAATCGACGAGATTGGGGAAATGGCGCTCCAGGAGTGTCACCACTCCGAAGGCGGTGAAAGTGGGGACCAGGGCCGTTCCCCGCTTCCAGACGTAGCCTCGGTCTTGGATCGTCGACATGATCGAGGCATAAGTTGAAGGCCGGCCCACTCCGAGCTCCTCGAGCCTCTGGACCAGGGAAGCCTCGGTGTACCGGGCGGGCGGGCGAGTTTCGTGGCCGGTTGGCTCCAGACGTTGCGCCGCCAGCCGGTCGCCCTCTGTCAACGGGGGCAGGATCTCTTCACGATCGTCGAGGTCGGATTCCGGATCGTCTGCCCCCTCCACGTAGGCGCGCAGAAATCCGGGGAAGGTGATGGTGCGCCCACTCGTGCTGAAAGTCGCCTTGACGCCATCGGCAGTGGTGGCGACCAGCTTTGCGGAGACACTGACTCCTACGGCATCCGCCATCTGGGATGCCAGAGTGCGCTTCCAGATGAGGTCGTAGAGCCTGGCCTCGTCCGGTCCGACCTCGGCGCCTACCTGTTCGGGCGTCCGAAAGGTCTCACCCGCAGGTCGGATCGCCTCATGAGCTTCCTGGGCGCCTTTGACCTTCGAGGCGTAGACCCGTGGCTTGGGAGAGAGATACTCCTCCCCGTAGAGCTTGGCGATCTGTGACCGTGCCGAAGCCACCGCCGACTTCGACAGCGCCGTCGAATCGGTTCGCATATAGGTGATGTGGCCGTTCTCGTAAAGGCGCTGCGCCACCGACATGGTTCGCGATGAGGAGAAACGGAGTTTTCGGCCGGCTTCCTGCTGCAGAGTCGAGGTTCGAAACGGTGGATACGGGGAGCGCCTGTATGGCTTTTGTTCCACCGATTCGACGGCGAACTCCCGGTCGAGGAGGGCTTCGGCGAGGGTCGTCGCCTGGTCCTGGTCCAGGGTGAGCACACCCGCTCTGGCCTGACCCGAGCTGTCGAAGTCCTTCCCGGTCGCGACCCGCGCCTCGTCTATCTGGTGGAGGGTCGCATCGAACGTCCTGTCGAGCTCGGAGGCAGGGGCGAAAATCCCTTCGACACTCCAATACCCGGCCGAGACGAAGGCCATTCGCTCTCGTTCCCGTTCAACCACGATCCGGACGGCGACACTTTGGACCCGCCCCGCGGACAGCCCTTGTTGGATCTTGCGCCACAACACCGGCGAGACCTCATACCCGTAGAGGCGGTCGAGGATGCGACGGGCCTCCTGGGCCTGGACCAGTCGCTGATCGAGATCCCTGGGATTGGCGAAGGCTGCTTCGATGGCGGATTTGGTGATCTCGTGGAACACCATCCGATGCACCGGTATCTTCGGTTTCAACACCTCGGTCAGGTGCCAGGCGATGGATTCACCTTCGCGGTCCTCGTCAGTGGCGAGGTAGAGCTGGTCGACTCCCGCAAGCATCTCTTTCAGTTTCTTGACCCGATCCTTCCGCTCCTTGGGGACCACGTACAGGGGTTCGAATCCGTTGTTGACATCCACTCCGAGACGCGCCCAATCCTCGCCCTTGGCCTTCGCCGGGATCTCGGCGGCCGAGCGTGGCAGGTCACGGATGTGGCCCATCGAGGACTCCACTGAGACATCGGCGCCCAGATAGGCGGCGATGGTCCGGGCCTTGGTCGGGGATTCGACAATGACGAGGCTTTTGGTCATTCGCGGGGTGAGTTGACCTCAAACGGCCGTGCTATGTCAACACTTCCACCTTGACACCGGCCCGTTACCGTGCGAGTTGTGTGCTCATCGATGAGGGAATAATGAGGCGCTATCTGGCTCTCGAAGGTGGCGACGGCTCGGGAAAGACAACAGTCGCTTCCGCGCTCGAAGCCCGGCTGGAGGCACGAGGCGATCGGGTGGTGGTGGTGCGCGAGCCGGGTGGCACCGAGCTCGGAGAGAAGGTACGGGACATCGTCTTGGACTCGGATCACGTCGATCGCTGGGCCGAAGTGTTCCTGTTCGCAGCTCAACGGGCGCAATTGGCCCGAGATGTGGTGATCCCGGCGTTGGAAAGCGGGGCCTGGGTCATAACCGACCGCAGCTACTACTCATCGATCGCCTATCAGGGTCGGGCCCGCGGGCTCGGAGAGGCCACAGTCCGCCAGATCAATGAGATCGGTCTGGAGGGTGTTGTGCCCTCCCACGTCTTCGTCCTGGTAGTCGACCCGGG
>CAZSMJ010000017.1:0-21409 GCA_964608055.1 uncultured Acidimicrobiaceae bacterium
CTTACACCGCTCTACGCAACCCGGCACAAGCCCAGGTGCTCATGCTCGGGCCCGGCCGAGCCGGGCCCGAGCATGATTTTGCGAGTCAGGTGCCGGGGTTCTCCGCGTTGTAAACGCTGAAGGGGCCCATGAGCACCCTCAGACCTGCGTCACGTGTCGGGTCGGCAGTGATGGTGAATTCACCCATCCGCCCCGCCACGAAGGTCTCACCTTCGACGCCTTCGATCTGGTCGGTGGCGATCCCGTACGCCACGTAATAGGCCAGATAGCCGAGGTCGACAAAGCTCCAGAGCGCAAACTCGGGAGCACAGCCGCTCTCGACGTACTCGGCCATCTCGGCTGGCAGACCGAGACCCGAGACCTTGACCTGATCACACAGGCCCTCCTGGGTCATGGCCTGGGCCGCCGCCACGATCCCGACCGTGGTTGGAGCCATGATCAGCTCCAGGTCGGGGTGGGAGTCGACCAGTGCCAACGCGGCCGTCACCGAATCCTCGGCCACGTCGTTGCCATACACCGTGTCAACCAGAACCAGGTTGGCGTACTTGGCGTCCGCTGCGAGCGCCTCCTCCATCGCCGCGATCCAGGCATTCTGGTTCGCTGCCTCGGGAGTAGCTGACAGGATCGCGAACTCGCCGCCGTCGTCACCGAGGATCGAAAGCGCCATGTCCGCCATCACCACCCCGGTCTCGTCGAAGTCCACCTGAGCGATGAACACGCTCTCACCCGCCGCTGACGGAATTGGAGAGTCCCAAGCAACAACAGGTATCCCCGCTGCAGCCGCAGCTTCGGCGGACGGCGCCAACTCGTCACCGGCGTTGTTCGAGACCATGATCGCCTGGACACCCTGCGTCACGGCGTTGCTCATGAACTCGATCTGCCCGGTGGCGTCACCACAGTCGGCCGGGCCGACGAACTCCGCAGGATCGGATCCGAGCTCGGTCGCCGCTTCCTCGGAGCCTTCAAAGGCCTGTGGGAAGACTGCGATGTTGGTGCACTTGGGCAAGAATGTCGACGTGATCGACCCGGAGCCGGTGATCTCCACCGCTTCTGCTGCTGGAGCTGCCGTAGTGGTGGGTTCTTCGCCTGCTGTCGTGGTCGCTTGTGCAACGGTGGTCGTGGTATCGCCTGCGGCAGTCGTGGTGGCGTCACCGCCATCATCCCCGCAGGCGGCGACCACCAGGACCAAAGCTGCCAATGGCCCCAGTATTCGCATCCTTCGTTTCAATGCTGTCACTTTCCCTTCCTCCTCTTGATTGTCTTCTGCCTTGTTGGTGGGTTCGCTCTGACTCGATTACCTCCCGTTCCTTCGATCGTTAAGAGGGCCCATGAGCCAAGGCCTCAGGCGCGACACGCCGCGAGCCGAGTCTCTGGGCAAGGTTTGGAATGAGGACCGATCCGATCAGGAGCAGACCGATCACGCCGGTTTGGACGATTCCGTCGACATTGGCCAGCCCGAGACCATTGCGGATGTTTAGGACCGTGAAAATGGCGAGGACGACGCCCAACATCGAACCCGATCCGCCGAAGATGCTCACCCCGCCGAGCAGGACCATGGTGATGATGTCGAGTTCGAAGAACTCGCCGAGACTGCCGCGCACTGACCCAAGTCGGGCGGCGAACAGGATCCCGGCCAGACCGGCAACCAGGCCAGATGTAATCAGCAGGCGCAGCTTCAATCCGCCGACGTTTATGCCTGAATACCTTCCCACGTCTGCGTTGTCGCCGGTCACATACACCTTTCGACCGATAGCTCCCCGCTCGAGGACGACCCACGCAATCGCCAAACCAGCGAAAAAGACAAACAAAGCCAGGGGAATGGGCCCGACCAACGGGTGCTGGCCGAGCCGATCGAACCATTCAGGGAAATCGCCGACCGACCTGTCCTCGAGCAGGACGCGTGCCGCTCCACGAAATCCGATCAGGCCGGCAAGAGTGACGACGAGTGACGGCAAGCCGACGCGGCCAACCAGGAACCCCTGAATCAAACCAGCAAGAGCGCCGGCGGCCAGGGCGATGACGATGGCAATCCCGAATGGCACCTCGCCACCAACATGCAGAGTGGCCAACACCGCAGCGGAGAAACCCATGACCGACGCCACCGAGAGATCGATCTCACCGTTGATGATCACGAAGGTCATGACGATGACAACGATGATCTTCTCGATTGAGAGCCAAAAGAGGTTGATGAAGTTGCCGACTCCGAGGTAGAACGGAGAGAGGGCGACATTGACCACGATCGTGATCAACAGGATCACGATGAGGATGGCCTCCCATCGGTGCTTGGCGGCCCACTCACGCATCTAAGGATCCCCCGCCGGTTGCTGGCCGCCGAACCGGGGCGCTCTCCCGCTCGTTTCTCCTTCGGCACGCCGCGCTTCAGCGGACCAGCGGCGGGTGAAGCGCTTGTGAAGAGTCGTGTCGAGCATGACCGCAGCCAGGATCAAGACCCCGAGGAAGGCGTCCCGCCAGAACTCGCTCACCTCGGGCACCCTCACCAGACTCAACTTGAGGGTGTCGATGAGCACCGCACCGAGCAAAGCTCCGATCATCGTCCCCGACCCGCCAAGGATGCTCACGCCACCGACAACCGCAGCCGCAACTGATTCCAGTTCGAGCCCTGCGCCGGCAGTCGCGCTGATGGTCCCGGCACGGGCCAGGAACATGAATCCGGCGAGGCCGGCCAAGGCGCCGGAGGCCACAAATGCAAAGAAGACGAGTCGCCGAGCGGGAAGGCCCGCCTGATTGGCGGCGTCGGGATTCGAGCCGATCGCATAGAGCCTTCGGCCCCATCGGAGCTTGCTCATCGCCCATTGCAGAATCAGGACCACGACCAGCGCGATGACAAAGACGAGGCGAATCTCGAACCCACCCACGGTAAACACCGTGACGTTGTTGAACTCGAGGACCCAATCGGGGAGCGATCCGGCAAGGATGTTGGCCCCGCCCGAGTAGAGACTCAAGAGAGTCCGGAACAGGGCGAGTGTCCCCAAGGTCACGATGATCGCCGGGACGCCTCCATAAGAGACCAGTAGTCCGTTCACTGAACCGAGAACGGCTCCAACAATCATCGCCAGACCCATCGCTACCAGGGGGCCAACAGATGTGTTCTGGGAGAGGAAATCGCCAGTCAGGTAGGCAGCCACGCCGGCGATCGAGCCCACCGACAGGTCGATGTTGCGGGTGATGATCACCAACGCCTGGCCCGCGGCGAGGATGGCAACGATCACGACGCTGGTCGTCACCCGATTGAAGAACCGCCCGCTCAGATAGCCCTCGACTGTCAGTCCGAAAAGAACCACTGTGATGGCGATGATCCCGAGAAGCGTCAGCTCCTTCACCCTCTCCGGGCGGAGCCATGACGATCCTCCCGTGTCGAGAGCAACGGCAGCCTCGTTGTTCACGATGCCCCCACCGACTTGGCCATGATCCGCTCTTGTGTTGCCTCGGAATCTGAGTAGATGCCTCTCAGGGTCCCTTCGCGGAGGACGGCAACCCGATCGCTCATGGCTATGACCTCGGGCAGGTCGGAAGAAATGAGAATGATGGCGATTCCGGAACGAGCCAGTTCGTCGACGAACCGGTGGACGTCCGCCTTAGCCCCCACGTCTATGCCTCTGGTGGGCTCATCGAGGATCAAGACCTTTGGCTTCGCGTTGAGCCATTTGGCCAGCATCGTCTTCTGTTGATTTCCGCCGGATAGTTGACTCACCGGCGTGGACAGACTCGGGGTCCTGATCCCGAGTCTGTCGCGGAGGGCGGCCGCGTCGTCGCGCTCCTCCGCCTTGTCGAGGAGGCCGAAGCGGCGTCGGTACCGCTCCAGGGTGGCAAGAGTCACGTTGGCGGTGACCGATTGCGGCATCGAAAGGCCCAGCCTGCGACGATCCTCGGAGAGATAGGCGACTCCCTGGCGCAGGGCATCCTGCGGGGATCGGATGTCGACGCTCTCCCCGTCCAGTTCCACAATCCCGGTGTCGGCTGGTGCGACACCGAACAACGCGAGAGCCACATCGGTGCGTCCAGATCCAACGAGGCCCGAGAACCCGAGCACCTCGCCACGGCGCAGGTCGAACGAGATGTCTGAGAAGACTCCATCGCGGCCCAGGGACTCGACACGAAGTACGACCTCACCCACTGGGTGCTGCTCCCGTGCGAAGAAGTCGGAGGGGTCGCGGCCGACCATCTCCTTGACGAGAGACTCCTCAGTGACCTCGGCTGCCGGGCGGGTCGAGATTCGACGTCCATCGCGAAACACCGAGATCCGATCAGAGATCTCGAAGATCTCTTCGAGGCGATGGGTGATGAACAGCACGGCGACCCCGGATTCCTTGAGCTTGCGCACCTGTCGGAATAGGCGATCGACTTCGTGGGCCGACAATGACGCCGTCGGCTCATCCATGATCAGGACCCTCACATCGAGCGAGATCGCCTTGGCGATCTCAACCGCCTGCTGACCGGCCACGGTGAGACCCGCGGCAGGCAGCCGTGGATTGATGTCGATGTCGAGGGTGGCCAGGATCTTCCCGGCATCGCGGACCATCGTCGACCGATCCACTAGCCAGCCGCGATCTTGATGTCCGATGTAGATGTTCTCGGCGACGCTGAGATCGGGAAACACCGAGGGCTCCTGATAGATCGCTGCCACGCCCCGTCGCTGGGCTTCGGCGGTGCCACGCGGTATGTAGGCCTCGCCTGCCACCGCCATCGTCCCCTGATCAGCTGGGAAGATGCCGGTCATGATCTTGATCAGGGTCGACTTGCCGGCACCGTTCTCACCAACGATGGCATGCACCTCACCTGCGGAGAGATCCAACGAGACGTCCGACAATGCCTGCGTGGCGTCGAAGCGCTTGGAGACGCCCGCGATCTCCATCACAGGGCGGGGGTCACCCACCAAACACTCGCAACCTTCGAGAACCATGGACGGCTCGCAAACGAACCGCGGTGGTCCGGGCAATCACCACCAAGCTCCTCCTCACTCAAAACGCACCGCAGGGGCGGTGGCGTTCATCTGTGTAACATATCACACTAGATCACACCGCGACTGGTGGAGCGACTGATGCATGATGGAAAGCCCCCAATGCGGAAGAGACAGTGGTTCGGGGCGCTCAGCTTGCTCCGCTTCCGACGACTTGAGCTCCGCCCCAAGCAGCGTCGTCTGCGGCGCGGGGTGTCGGTCGCAGATCTCAGGTCAATCGCCAAACGGCGGTTGCCCCACGGGGTCTTCGACTACATCGACGGAGGCGCCGAGGATGAGCTGACACTGGCTTCCAACACCGAGGCGTATCGACGGGTCACCTTCCGACCCCGGGTACTTCGCGACGTCGGCGAGATCGACATGACTTCGAGTCTTCTGGGAAAACCTCTGTCGTTTCCCCTCGTCCTCGCGCCGACAGGTTTCACACGGATAGCCGATCCAGAAGGTGAGCTGGCTGTGGCCCGGTCCGCAGCCCGGGCGGGCCTTCCCTACTCGCTATCGACTCTCGGAACCCGCTCGATAGAAGAAGTCGCGGCGGTCAGCTCGGCCCGACTGTGGTTTCAGGTGTACGTGTGGCGTGATCGAGCCCTGGTCGCCGACCTGGTGCAGCGGGCAGCGGCTTCCGGTTATGAGGCGCTTTGCCTGACTGTGGACACCGCGGTGCTCGGTAGGCGTGAGCGTGACGCCCGACGCGGGTTCACGCTTCCTCCGAAGCTTGGAATCTCCACCATCTTCGATGGGATCGTCCATCCGGGTTGGACATGGCAGTTCCTCACTTCCGAGCCGATCGTGTTCGCCAACGTGGCCGGCCGCGAGGTCGGGGACGGGGCCGAAGCAGTGTCTCTGGCCGAATATGTCGGTCGCCAGTTCGACCCTGGCATCTCGTGGAGGGACGTCGAGTGGCTCCGCGGTCAATGGAACGGGCCAATCGTGCTCAAAGGGATCCAATCAGTGGCCGATGCGATCATCGCCGCCGACGAAGGAATCGAGGCTCTTGCGCTCTCCAACCATGGGGGACGCCAACTCGACTCGGCACCGGCACCGCTCGATCTTCTCCCTGCTGTCGCCGATGCGGTGGGGGGACGCACGGAGATAATCTGCGATGGCGGCGTACGACGTGGGAGTGACATCGTCAAAGCCCTGGCGCTCGGGGCGGATGCCTGCATGGCTGGCCGCGCCTATCTATACGGGCTCGGGGCGGCCGGTGAAGCCGGCGTGGACCATGTCCTGAGCCTGCTCGAGTCCGACATGAAACGAACGATGGCACTCATCGGCTGCAAAACCGTCGCAGATATAGGGCGGGACTATGTCTCGGTTCGCTCGAGGTAGAGGCCAAGGCCGGAAGATCAGATCGCGGCGGCGATCAAGCCGCAGCAGACGGCGATGACCAACGAGACCGGCCCCCAGATTCGCTCCCTCTTGGATCGAGAGGCGAAGTTGGCGACCGCCCCCAATGTGAACACAGAGGCGAGGGCCCACATCCCAACGGCGCCGGTCCCCGGGACCCAATCAGCTGTGATCAAACCTGCCGAAGCGAGAACAAAGCACCCGATCAGCGGGTAGACCACGAGCCCGACCACTCCGCTGGCGATTCGAAGCCGGCGAGGCAGAACCCCGGTGTTGGCCCCGCCCCAAGCTGCATCTCCCCAAGGAGCACCCAGGGCGAGAGCGATCTGGAAGATCGCCACCACCGACAACAGAACGGATGCGACGATCGCTGCAATCTCCATCGACTGACCCTAACGAGGCCGGCTCAGTTCGATGACCAGGCATCTGACTGCACGGTGATCTCGGTTGCCTTGATCGAGACCCAAATCGGGGTCCCTTCGGTGAGGTCGAGCGCTCGCGCCGCCTCCTCCGTGACTTCCACCGCAAGCGGGAGCGGGTCGCCCGTTCTCAGCCGCGCCCGCTCGCCGAGATGCTCGATTAGTTCGACAGTGGTCTTCCAAGCATTGCGCGGGCTGCCTTCCGGCTCACGGAGGTGGACCGAGATGGCAGCAGGGCGGATCGTGGCCAGAACCGGACCTGCAATCTCGTGATCCGCGATGTGGATCGGATGGGTTCCGGTGTCGACAACCCCGTGCTCAGCTACTCCAGCGACGAGATTCGACCCGGCGAGGTCGGCCGCGTACAGGGTTCGCGGGCGGAGGCGAATGTCTTCAGCCGTGCCGGCCTGGGACACCTTCCCCCCCTCGATGATGTGGATCTCGTCGGCGACGAGGAACGCCTCGGTTGGATCGTGGGTTATGAAGAGGCGGGGCCCCGAAAAAGCTTCGAGGTGGTGGCTCAGGGCTCGACGCTGTTGGACCCGTGTCGTGACATCCAGGGCGGAAAACGGCTCGTCCAACAACAAGAGATCGGGCTCGGTGACGAGAGCCCGGGCCAGAGCCACACGTTGGGCCTGGCCGCCGGACAGGTCGCCGGGCTTTTGGCGAGCTTGCTGACTCATCCCCATCCGCCCTAGCAATTCGCTGGATCGAGTCAGCGATTCCTCCCGCCCCATCTTTCGACTGCGGAGCCCGAAAGCGATGTTGTCGATGACAGTGAGATGAGGAAAGAGCAGGTAATCCTGGAAGACAACACCCACTCTGCGGGCATCGGGTGGAAGAAACACACCCCGATCCGGATCGTCGAGGGTGATTCCTGCGAGCGTGATCCGACCCGTGTCAAGGGGCAACAGCCCGGCCAAGACGGCAACGGCTGTTGACTTCCCGGCACCGTTGGGACCGAGCAATGCAACGGTCCGACCGGGTGCAATCGACAGCGCCACTTCCAGGCGGAACGACGTGCCCCGGCTCACCGCCAACCTGGCTTCGAGGCCGCCTCCGGTCACAAGGCCTTCCACCAACGCTCCCGGAGGGCCACCAAGACGATCAAGGACACCGCCACCATCACCAGGCTCAATGCGACGGCCGTGTCCCGATCGCTTTCCAGAGCCACGAAAACGGCCAGCGGCAGGGTCTGGGTGCGCCCCTGGAGGTTGCCCGCGAAGGTGATCGTCGCCCCGAACTCACCCAGGGCCCGCGCCCAGGTCAACACCAAACCGGCGATCAGTGACGGAGCGATCATCGGCAGCGTCACCCGCCGCAACGTCGTCCATCTTCCCGCTCCCAAGGTGGCGGCCGCTCCCTCATAGCGTTGATCGAGGTTGCGGAGTGCAGCTTCCACCGTGATGACCAGGAACGGCATCGCAACGAATGTGTTGGCAATCACCACGCCCCAGGTCGAAAACGGCAACAGCAAGCCTGTCGCCTGGTTGAGCGGTTCCCCGATCAGGCCCCGTCGGCCGAGCGCAAAGAGGAGAGCCGCGCCACCGACCACCGGCGGCAGCACCAACGGCAGAGTGACGACGCCGCGCGCCAACGATCGACCGGGGAAATCGACCCGAGCCAAAAGCCAGGCGAGGGGTATCCCGACCAATGCGGCGATCGCAGTGGCGGCCAAGGAGGTGACCAGCGAGAGTCGGAGGGCATCAGTGACGATATCCCCGGTCAGGAGACCAGGGAGGGCCGACCAGGGAGTCTTGGCCAACAGTCCGACAAGGGGCACCAGGAACACAGCCAAACCGGCAGCACCCAAGACCACCATGAAAACAGGCGGACGACCTCGCGACCTGCGTCTCCCAACAGGCTGGGTGGTCAAGGCGAAGAGAACCCAAATCCGTCGAGGATCGCCTGTCCCTCGCCAGAGACGACGAACGCGACGAAAGCGGCGGCAGCGTCCGGGTTGGGTGCGTTGAGCAGGGCAGCG
Organism: uncultured Acidimicrobiaceae bacterium; assembly: GCA_964608055.1. Taxonomy (GTDB): domain Bacteria; phylum Actinomycetota; class Acidimicrobiia; order Spongiisociales; family ZC4RG35; genus JALYNX01. Next base: position 8,729 of record CAZSMJ010000017.1, read on the forward strand.
ATCGGATAGTTGGCAATCACATTGTCCTCCTCCGGGATCTCGATCCCCTCCACCGCCCCATCAGTGGACAGAACATCGGTCACATAGACGATGCCGGCGTCCAACTCGCCGGCCTCCACCTTGGTCAGCAATGCTCGCACATCAGGCTCATTGGTGTCGATGGCCGGGATCACCCCAGCATTCTCCAGAACCTGACGCCCGAAATCGCCACACGGCACTTCCTCAGCACACAGCCCGATCAGCAGATCCTCGTCGGCAAAGTCGGCCAGACCTGCAACCCCCGCCTCGTTGCCCGCTGGGACTGCAATCTGGAGTCGGTTCGTGGCGAAGAACCGCGGGTCGGCGGCTTCGCCTGCTTCGACCACTTGATCCATGTTGGAAGTGTTGGCCGATGCGAACACATCCGCTGGAGCCCCTTCCAGGATCTGTTCTCGCAACGACGAGCTGCTCCCGAGGTTGAGCACGACCTCGACACCGGGATTGGCTGCCTCGAACGCAATCTCCACCTCGGAGAAGGCGTCGGTCAGAGAAGCTGCCGCCGAAACCAGGAGCTCACCTTCCAGGCCCGGCTGAGGATCTGTGGCACTGGTCCCGCCACAGGCAGCAAGCAAGACAACGATCGCCATGACAAATCCATCCCGAGAGGTAGGCATTACCAGTATTCTCCTTGTGACTACTGCCGCCGCCACGAGAATACGTTCGGGGGATCACTCCTCGCAACTATGAACGAGCACCAGATTTCGCTCACCGAGCACGCGGTTCTTGGCCTCCTCGCCGAAGGCCCCAGGCACGGGTTTGCAATCTCGAAGGAACTCGCACCCGAGGGCGGAGTGGGACGCGTGCTCACAGTTCGTCGTCCCCTCACCTACCGAGCCCTCGACCGGTTGATCCAGGCAGGGCTCGTCGAACCAGTTCACACCGAACCTGGGAACGCTGGGCCGATGCGGGTGGTTCACCGGGCGACGCCAGCGGGCAAACGACATCTCAAACGTTGGCTCGAGAAGCCGGTGCTTCACGTGAGAGAGATGCGCATCGAGTTCCAGCTCAAACTCACTCTGCTGCGTCGCTCGGGAAGGTCACCTCTGGCTCTTATCAGGAAACAACGAGTTGTGCTCCAACCCACCATCGCCGCCCTGGACAGCATCAACGTTGTAGACGAGCCCGACCACGTCGAGTTGTGGAGACAACACAACGCACTGGCTGCTGCCGCATATCTCGACCATCTCGAAGCCCTCTACCGCGACGATTGAGGGCGAGGTCACTGAAATTGACATGTGACTAAATAGTCACCTATTATCTGAGCATGGATGCGGTGTTCAGAGCCCTTGCCGATCCGACAAGGCGAAGCCTGCTCGACGAGCTCTTCCGGGAGGACGGGCAAACCTTGAGTGCACTCGAGGAACGCTTCTCGATGACACGCTTCGGCGTGATGAAGCATCTGAGACAGCTCGAGGAGACTGGCCTCGTAGTCACGAGGCGGAGAGGTCGCGAAAAGCTCCATTATCTGAACCCGATCCCGATCCGACTGGTCCACGACCGGTGGGTGAGCAAGTACGCCGAGCCCTGGGCCTCTGGGCTCAGCGACCTCAAGAACAGACTGGAGAGTCAGATGGAGAAAGTATTCGAGATCTACATCCGCACCACCCCGGAGCGACTCTGGGAGGCGATCACGGATCCGGAGATCAGGAGCAAGTACCAGTTCGGCGGGGTGGTCAAATCCGACTGGACACCGGGATCACGCATCGAGATGAGCCACCCCAACGCCCCCGGCCTCCTCAGCGAAGGAGAGAACCTCGAAGTCGATCCTCCGCGTCGGTTGGTGCAAAGCATGGTCGCGCTTTGGAGCGACGAAGCGAAGGCCGAAGGCACTTCCAGAGTGACCTGGGAGATCGAGCCCGTCGGCGACTCTTGCCGTCTGACCGTCACCCACGACCAGATGCGTGAAGGCGCCAGCAACGAGATCTACGGCGGTTGGCCGATGATCCTCTCCGGGCTGAAGACATGGCTCGAGACCGGGGAGTTGCTCACCACGCCTGGATCCCTCATGTACAGCTGAGATCAACCTTCTAGAGGGCACCCGAGCAGGTTCTGGGGTCGGAGCTTGCCAGAGCCTGACCGGGGGTGCCATACTCCCGACCTCGTCATGAGCATTTCCAGTGCCGCCACATGTATGTGCTGCCTCTGCGAACAGCAGGGCAGGTGGTGACGCGCGTGACGACGGGACAACTACCTTAAGTACTCGACACCGAGGCCCTGCGACCCGCAGGGCCTTTTTTTATTGCCCTTTGCGCATTCTCCACACATCTACCCAAGGATCGAACAATGACCACGTCAACCGCTCCCAAGATCAGCACCATTTCCACAGCCGAGCTCCAGAGTCGCCTCGATGACCCAACGACACTCATCCTCGATCTCCGCCCCCTTGCCGCCTACAACGGGTGGGGCCGGGGCCGTGAAGCCCGAGGCGGGCACATTCCCGGTGCCCTCGCCCTCCCCAGTGAGTGGCTGAGCCTGGTCGACGAGGGCGACTTGTCGAAGCTGTTGGCAGACAAAGGAGTCGACCGGGACAAGACCCTGGTCGTCTACGGCGTCGCCACCGAACAGGCGCGGTTCTTTGGCACCGAGCTCCACCAGCTGGGCCATCGAGTCCTCGTCTACGACGAGTGGGACCAATGGGCGGACCACCACCGTCTTCCTCTGGAGCGGCTCCCCAACTACGAGAAACTGGTCTATCCCGAATGGTTGCGCCAACTGCTCGCCGGAGAACGCCCGGACACGTTCATCGGTGATCAGTTCCTCGTGTTCCACGTCAACTTCGGCGTACCCGAGGAATACGAGGACAGCCACATCCCGGGCGCCCTCTACCTGGACACCAACTGGCTGGAAAACTCCGAAGACTGGAACCGACGCTCACCCGAAGAGCTGGAAGCAGTCCTCGCCTCCCTGGGCATATCACCCGAGACCACTGTCGTTCTCTATGGGCGGGACACGGTCGGAAACCCCAACGAGAAGTGGCCGGGGCGTCGCGCCGGCCAGATCGCCGCCACCCGCGCCGCCGCAATCCTCAAGTACGCCGGGGTGGACGATGTGCGACTCCTCGACGGTGGCTATGACCACTGGGTCAGATCCGGCTACCCCCTGGAGATCGAGCGGCGGCTTCCCGTCCCCATCGATCGATTCGGGCGGGCAATACCGCAACGACCAGAGTTGATCATCGATATCGCCGACGCCAAGGCGATCCTCGCCGATCCGGAAAGCGCGGCTCTGGTCAGTGTCCGCACCTGGAAAGAGCACACCGGCCAGGTAAGCGGGTACAACTACATCGAGCCCAAGGGCCGAATCTCCGGTGACGTGTGGGGCAACTGCGGCACAGACGCCTACCACATGCAGCACTACCGCAACGTCGACAACACCATGCGCGCCTATCCCGAAATCGCAGCCAACTGGGCCGACGCCGGAATCACACCGGACAAGTGGGTCGCGTTCTACTGCGGCACCGGGTGGCGAGCCAGCGAAACATGGTTCTACGCCTATCTCATGGGCTGGGACCGGATAGCCATCTATGACGGCGGCTGGTTCGAATGGAGCCAGGACCCGATCAGCAATCCCATCGAAGTCGGCGAGCCTTCTGACGAGGCGGCGGCATAGAAGCGGCGCGCATCCCGGAGGGTCATCCCTTGAGACTCTGCGCCGGCGCCTCTTTCTTCGGATCGACAAACGGCAAGGACGCAGCCACGGCTAGCAATTCTTCTCCGTCCTCGGTCTTGACATCCACACGGGTGCCAGGCGTCGCGAGCTCAGTCGGGACCCACATGTAGCCGATGTTTCTTTCCAGCCCCGGGGACCAAACCGCGTCGGTGACACGGCCAACCTGCTGGCCGCCCGAAACGACTGTCCACGGCTCAGACAGCTCCGCCCTCAGCTGGTCACCTTCGAGAAACATCCCCACCAACTTGCGATCCACGCCCGTCTGCCGGAGACGCTCCAAGGCGTTCTTGCCCAGATAGTCCTGTTCCTGGGCCTCAACCAGCCGCTCCATGCCACTGACGTGAAGGGGAGTGTCGTCGAGTGTCATGTCCGACCCATAGTTGAAGATCCCGGCCTCGATCCGCCGTGCCTCGCAGGGGGCAATGGGGCGAATATCGAACTCCTCGCCCGCCGCGGCCACCGCGTCCCACAGCGCAGACCCCGAGCTTCGGTCGAGCAAGTTGACCTCGAACCCGGGGATGGCCGTCCAACCCGTGCGGCTGATCACTACGGGAATGCCGTTGATTTCGAACTCCCCCAACCAGTAATACTTGATGTCATAGATGCTCGGCCCAACCAGCTTCTCCAGGGTCCGCGCCGCCAGTGGCCCCTGAACCTGCATGGGGTGGACATCGGGAAGCGTCACGTCGACATCGAAGCGTCCGGCGGACACTCCGAGCGCATAGAGACCGGCGTCCGAATCGGCCAGCTGCATCCACCAACGGTTCTCGCCCACGTGCAGGAGGACCGGGTCGTTCACGATGCCACCATCCGGGGCAATGACCGGCATGTACTTCCCCTGCCCGATCGCGCAGCGAGTCAGATCACGACAGGTGATGTAGTCCATGAGACGGTCGGCGTCCGGGCCGCTCACTTCCACAGTCCGCTCCACACCGACGTCCCACATCGTCACCCCGTTGACCAGGGCCCAATACTCGGTGTCCGGATCGTCGTAATACGCCGGCAGATACATGTGGTTGTAGATGTCGTACGCGGAGCACCCGGCGGCGAGGGTCGACTTGAAGAATGGCGATTGTCGATACCAAGGACCGAAATAGAGCGTTGAGCTCTTCTCCAACATCTCACTGCGTTCGTTGGCCATTCCGCTCCTCTTCGATTACTGAACCGCCGTTCAACAATAGGCCTTCCAATGACCGTCCAGCTTGTCAGAACACCCAGGTCGAAGACCTGGGTGTTCTTTTCTGATCGCCACCGTGTCGCGGCCACGAATCAGATGCGGATTGAGATGGCTAGCGAGGCCGGTTCGTCCGATCGTCGCTCAGGAGGATGGGATTGGGCTCGGCAGCTGCCGGCTTCATCGTGGGAGGCAGGTAGTTGTCCTGCAACGACTGAAGCCTCAACCAGAACCCGGCGGGTGTTGCGCTCACAGCGGGAAGCAGGTAGTTGTCCTGCAGGGCTTGAAGCCTCGCCCAGTGATCGGCGGGCGCCGCGGTCACGGTTGGAGGCAGGTAGTTGTCCTGCAACGACTGAAGCCTCATCCAGAACCCGGCAGGTGCCGACGTCACCGCAGGAGCCGATGGGATGAACGCTTCCACGTCAGCCGCGTCGGTCTGTGTGTTCTGGAAGAAGGCAAATGCTGCCACTACCAGGATCGCCGCCAACCCGAGCCCGACCGCCAGGCGGGGCTTCAAAACCGGTCGATTAATCGTGATGGTCATTTCTTGTCCTTTCATCCCTCAACCACGTCGTAGATCTCCTCGGCGACCAGGCCGTGCGCCTCACGGTGAACCCGGTTGGCGGCTTCGGCGCTGTCAGCCTCGACCAGACAGAAGATCTTTCCTGCGTCCTGATCGACCCAGTACCGGAGATAGCTCACTCCGTATCTCCCCTGGGTTTCGAGGTCTTTGGTGTGTGCGTCCGCTACATCGGCGGCCGATACGCCGCCCTCGATGCTGTGAACGTCCATGAACAGTGACATGTGCACCTCCTCATCGATTGTCGATGTCACCCTTCAGAAGGTACGGAGGGCACCGTCACGCGACATCGGGGCGTACACCTAGAAACCGTGAGGGCATACCCATATTGGGAGGACCTCTATTGGGAGTACCTTCGCGTGCCCCACTGGAGTCCTTCAGTCAGACTGCCTTCGGTTCCGACGGGGAGCCGGTCGCTCCGGGATTACATTTCGATCTGGTATGAACGGAATGACCGCCGGCGGGGAGTGGACCAACTGGGTTGGCAATCAGTCATTCAGACCCACGGCCGTGGTCCGAGTTGATTCGGAGTCGGACGTCGAACGCGAGGTTGTCGAGGCGTTTTCCAAGGGATACCGGGTCCGAACAGTCGGGACCGGACATTCGTTCACCCCAATCGTCGAGACCGACGTTCTATTGGACACCGGCTCGCTTCGAGGAATCACCGAGGTCGACAAGTCACGACTGACAGTCACTGCTCGACCCAAGACCACCATCGGCGATTTTGGGGATCCGCTGTGGGAGCACGGCCTCGCCCTGGCCAATCAAGGCGACATCGACACCCAGGCGATCGCCGGTGCCATCGCCACCGCAACGCATGGTTCAGGACGGAGACAACCCAACTTCTCAGCCGCACTCGAAGGCGCAAGGATCGTCGACGGGATGGGGAACGTCGTGGAGGTTTCACGTGAGAAGAACTCCGACGTGCTTCCGGCTCTCCAGACTTCGATCGGCCTGCTCGGCATCATGACCGAGGTCACGCTCAAGGTCGCCCCGGCATACGACCTACATGCCAGGGTCGACATCATGAAGTACGACCAAGTGATGGAGCGTTTCGAGTCAGACTTAGAGGAGTATCGCCATTTCGGCTTGTTCTGGATGCCGACCGATGCCTCGGCAGCTCTCTACAACCTTCACGATGCCGGAGCCGACGACTGTGTGGTCAAGCGCTATCGCGAGGTCGATCCGGGTGCATCGCGCGAAGGCCTGCCGCCCAACGAGCGCATAGACCGCTCCTACCGCATCTACCCGATGATCTACGACCCCAACTTCCACGAGGTCGAGTACTTCCTGCCAATCGAACAGACCCGCGAGATCATGGACGAGATGCGAAAGCTGATGACGCGATGGCTTCCGCTCAGCGTCTATCCGCTGGAGATCCGTGTGGTAGCGGGTGACGACGCCTGGTTGAGCCCGAACTATCAGCGAGACAACCTCGTCGTGTCGATCTCTGGCGAACCGGGAACCGAGTATTGGCCCTACCTCCGTGCCTGTGACAGCCTCTTCGCTGAGTACGGCGGCCGGCCGCATTGGGGCAAGATCCACTTCATGACCCCCGACCGCGTAGCCCGACTGTTTCCCCGCTACGAAGACTTCCTTTCGATGCGGCGGCGATTCGACCCGAATGGAACGTTCCTCAATCCTCATTTGCGTGCTCTGTTCGAGTAGCCAGCTGTGGTCGCATCGAGTATGGGTGAACTCGCCTGGCTTGCTCAAGGAACCACGGAGACGGGTCGATGTAGGGGATGTGATCGCGGTGTGGAGTCGACGCCTGCTCATTCTCGCCGCCATGACGGCCGCACTGTTCCTCGCCTCCAGCCTGGTTGCTGGCCAGCCTGCCCATGCCTATCCGGTGCCCCCTGAAGCTGGTGCGGTCGACACTTCCAATCCCAACCATGTGATCGGCAACGGCACGCCCCAAAGTTGCACCTCGTCTGCCGTCGTGGCTGCGGTGGCACAGGGCGGAATCATCGCTTTCAGCTGCGGTCCGAATCCGGTGACCATCGTGATGACGCAAACCGCCAAAATCGTGAACGACACCGGTCCCGAGATCGTGATCGACGGGGGCGGGCTGGTCACACTCAGCGGCGGTGGAGTTCGCCGCATCCTCTACATGAACACCTGTGACCAGGCGCAAAAGTGGACGACCTCCCACTGTCAGAACCAGGACCATCCACGGCTCACCCTGCAGAACCTCGCATTCGTGGACGGCAACTCGACCGGGTCCACCGAAGGGCTCGAAGGAGGCGGAGGGGGCGGCGCTGTCTTCGTGCGGGGCGGCCGTTTCAAGGTTGTGAACAGCCAGTTCATCGGAAACCGATGTGACCCGACAGGCCCCGACGTCGGAGGCGCCGCCTTGCGGGTGTTCAGCCAGCACGACAATCTTCCGGTCTACATCGTCAACACCACTTTCGAGGGGGGCGTCTGCTCCAACGGAGGCGGGATCAGCAGCATCGGCGTTTCGTGGACCGTCATCAACAGCGTCTTTCGCAACAACCAGGCCATCGGCTGGGGTGCCAACCCACAGCAAGGTGGCACCCCCGGAGGCGGCAGCGGAGGCGCCATATACCTCGATGGCAACACGTTCACCCTGCGACTACTCGGCAGCACGATCGAGAACAACCACGCCAACGAAGGTGGAGGCGCCATTTTCTTCGTCAGCAACAACAACACCGGGACCCTGGTCATCGACGAGTCCGTGCTTCGGCACAACCCGAGCGACGGGTTCGAGACCAGCGGTTATCCCGGCATCTTCGTCCAAGGAGCCGGAACCCCCCAGGTGATCAACTCGGTGATTTCCAATGAGCAAGACGTTCCCAACATCTGTCAGCCGAACCTGGAATGCGATCGGGTGATCTTTCAGGACTCCGGCGGCCGGTGGCATCGGTGGGAAACGGTCTCCGCCCCGCGAGTAACCACCACCTTCTACTTTGGCAATCCTGGAGACGCCGCCTTCGCCGGGGATTGGAACTGCGATGGTGTCGACACCCCTGGCCTCTACCGGCAGTCGGACGGATTCGTCTACCTGCGCAACTCCAACACCCAGGGCATCGCCGACATCCAGTTTTACTTTGGCAACCCGGGGGACATTCCGCTGGCAGGCGACTTCGACGGCGACGGCTGCGACACGGTGTCGATCTACCGCCCGTCGGAGCAACGGGTCTATGTCATCAACGTTCTCGGGACCAACGACCTGGGCTTAGGAGCCGCCGACTACTCGTTCGACTTCGGCAATCCCGGAGACAAGCCCTTTGTTGGCGATTTCAACGGCGACGGGATCGACACAGTCGGATTGCATCGTGAATCCACGGGCCTGGTCTACTTCAGGGATTCGAACACAACCGGGAACGCTCACTCCCAGTTCATCTTCGGCGATCCCGGTGACCAGATCATCGCCGGCGACTGGATCGGCACGGGCAGGGACACAGTGGCGGTGTACAGGCCGTCGACCCAAACGCTCTACGTCAGATTCTCCAACAGCGCCGGCTATGCCAACGTCCAACTCGTCGCCGGTCGATTCACCGGTCTCGCCGCCGCTCGCTGACCTCACACAGAGTGGGCTGGTGCAATGCTCAGCGTGACCCTCTGCGGGCGCCCGCACCACCTCCACCGAACAGTATTCCGGCTCCGAGCACGAACCCAAAGTCGTACCAGTTCCCGTTGTTGTGCACCTCGTAGAAGTTCACGTTGTCGGTGAACAGTGAGACCACGAATGTGACAGGCGCGATGAGCCCGTGCCAGAGCCCCAGCCAGAACCCGGCCACTGTGCCGCCCTCCGCTGCGGCTCCCACCTCTGGATTGATTGCGGCGGCACATGCCGAGAGGGCGAAGGCGAGGATGACCAGGACAGCCATGGCCGGGGCAAAACTCCGAGTCCGCCTCATATGGTGACCACCACTTTGCCCTGGGAGTGGCCCTCGCCCACGTAGCGGACGGCCTCGGGCGCCTCGATCAGCGGGTAGGTCCTCTCTACCGCGGGGGTGACCTGGCCGGCTTCGATCATCTCGCTCAAAGTCTGGAGGTCTTCGAGGCGCTCCACTGCCATCAATGCCACGAGATTTTGGCTCACGAACGGTGACAGCACCATCGCCGGCAAGAGACGCCCCGCTGGCCCGGCCCAGTTTCCCCCGTTCTCGCCTCCGATGATGACCAGGGCTCCGTTGGGCGTAAGAGCCCGGCGGAGTTGAGAAAGGGGGCGGTTGCCGGCGTTGTCGATGATGAGGTCGTACTCGAGCCCACCTTCTACGAAGTCCTCTCGGGTGTAGTCGATGATGTGGTCGGCACCGAGCGACCGGACCAGATTGATCTTGGCGGTGCTGCAAACGCCGGTGACCTCGGCTCCGAATGCTTTGGCGATCTGGACGGCGAAGGTGCCGACGCCTCCTCCGGCGCCGATTATCAGCACCTTGTGCCCCGGCTCCACAAGTCCCTTGTCGCGGACGGCCTGAAGCGCAGTGACCCCAGAGATGGGTACCGCGGCGGCTTGCTCGAAGCTGAGCTTGGCCGGCTTGAGGGCCAGCTTGTCCTCACGAGCAGACGCATACTCGGCAAAGGAGCCCTCGCAAGTGCCGAACACTTCGTCACCCGGCTGGAACCGGGTCACGTTCTTGCCGACTGACTCGACGCGCCCGGCGACGTCCCGACCGCGGACTGCGACCTTGGGTTTGCGCAGCCCGTAGCCCATGACTCGCACCAAATAGGGCAAGCCGGTCATCAGATGCCACACTCCGGGGTCGACACCGGCGGCGTGGACCCGGACCAACACTTCGTCATCTCCCGGCACCGGCATCTCGATGTCCCTGAATTCGAGGACGTCGGCCGAGCCGTAGGTGTCTTGGACAATTGCTTTCATGATGCTCTCCTTGTGATCCGTCACGAAGTGACGACGACTTTTCCTCGGGCGTGACCTTCTTGCAGATAGCGAAAGGCCTCGGGCACGGCAGCGAGCTCGATGCGTTTGTCGATGAGCGGCTTGATCTTTCCGCTCTGGATGAGCTCGGCCACCAGTTCCAGATCCTCCCGGCGGTTGGGCCTCCACATGAAGACACCCATCTTCTTTGACCCACCGAGCGAGATGGCGGCGCCGAGTAGCGCCGCCTGGAAGAAGCGAGCCAGGGAGCCGGCGATCAACACGTACCTTCCATCGGGAGTCAGTGAGCGCCTGTAGGCCAGGACGGCACGGTGTCCGGCGATGTCGAGGATCAGGTCGTAGCGCTGCCCGTTCTTGGTGACGTCCTCACGGGTGTAGTCGATGATGTGATCCACTCCGAGCGACCGCAACATGTCCAACTTCGCCGGGTGATCGACGCCGGTCACCTCAGCCCCGAATGACCTGGCGATCTGCACCGCAAACGGGCCAACACACCCACCAGCCCCGATGATCAAGACTCTTTGGCCCGGCGTGATCGGTCCCCGGCCCCGCAGGCCCTGCAGGGCGAGCAGGCCCGAATGGGGCACGGTGGCTGCGTCTTCGAAGGTGAGCCCGGCCGGTTTCGGATTGAAGGCTTTCTCGGGGGCGCAGACATACTCGGCGAAGGCGCCACAACCAGACATGCTCATGTCGGCCCAGACCTGGTCACCGGGGGCAAGAAGCGTGACATCCTTCCCTACCGACCTGACAGTGCCCGCCACGTCCAACCCCAGAACCGAGATCTTGGGGTTGAAGAGCCCGGTTCCGATGCGGGCCGCGAATGGATATCCCCGCATCCCATCCAGGTCGGCTGTGTTGAGGGAAGCGGCGTGGACCTCGACCACCACCTCGTCGTCTCCGGCCACGGGTGTCTCTTTTTCCTCGAATCTGAGGTCGTCGGGTGTGCCGTACTTGTCCCGAACGATGGCCTTCATCATGTTCTCCTCAATTCGTACATTGTAAGTAGTACGTCGTAAGGTACTCATGGATCGTAAGAGTTGTCAAGAAGCCCCGCTGACTTACCATGTACGGTTACCATTGGGAAAGGTCGATCCAAATGGCTGCACGAACCGATACTGCCGCTGAGCCCCGAATCCCGTTGCGCAAAGAACGGGTGCTGGCCGCCGCCATCGCCCTCGCCGACGAAGCCGGGATCGAGTCGCTGACCATGCGTCGGCTCGCCCATGAGCTGGGGGTCGAGGCGATGTCGCTCTACTACCACGTCGCCAACAAGGAAGAGGTTCTCGACGGGATGGTCGACGTTCTCCTTGGCGAGATCAACACAGAGGTGAGCCAGATCGAGGCGGGGACCGACTGGAAGGCAGCGATGCGTCAACGGATCCTGGCCTCCCGCCAGGTTCTGCTTCGTCACCGCTGGGCACCCGGTGTCATCGAGTCGCGGATCAACATGGGCGAAGGCGTGGTCCGTTACTACGACTCACTGCTCGGGTTGTTTCGAGCCGGCGGCTTCTCCTACGACCTGGCCCATCATGCCCTGCACGCCCTGGGGAGCCGCGCTCTCGGTTTCACCCAAGAGTTATTCGACCCCGCGGACGACGCCGGTGACGAGGACGCCATGGCCATGCTCGAGCAAATGGCCGACCAGCTTCCCAATCTGGTGGGGATGATGATGGAGATCAGCCACGATGATCCGGAGTCGACCCTGGGTTGGTGCGACGACCAGACGGAGTTCGAATTCGGTCTTGATCTGATCCTCGACGGTCTAGAGCGGGCCCACGAAACCGCCTGATCCGGCCCAACCGTTCCTTCCGTTTGACAACCTTACGTCGTACGGTTACCTTGCCCCTCACAACGCCTTACAACGTACGACCCAGAGAGGAAAGACATGATCAACGAATACCCGGTCCGCTTGGAGGGCCGACTCGACCCGGAATTGAGCCGCTGGTTGTGGCTGGTCAAGTGGGCCCTAGCGCTCCCCCACTTCATCATCCTGGGCTTTCTATGGCTCGGGTTCATAGTGCTCACGGTGGTGGCGTGGTTCGCCATCGTGTTCACCGGTCGCTACCCGAAGCGCATCTTCGAATTCAACGTCGGGGTGATGCGATGGACGTGGAGGGTGACCTACTACTCCTACAGCGCTCTCGGTACGGACAACTACCCACCGTTCACGCTGGCGGACGCCGATTACCCAGCGAGCCTCGACGTCCCCTACCCCGAGCAGCTCTCCCGAGGGCTGGCGCTGGTCAAGTCGTGGCTACTGGCCATTCCCCACTACGTGATCATCGGTCTGTTCACCAGCGGCGTGGTCTGGTCGAGCACCGATCTCGACGGATCGGGAGATGCGGTCCT
>CAZSMJ010000017.1:21509-25480 GCA_964608055.1 uncultured Acidimicrobiaceae bacterium
CCGCCGGTAGGGTGGTCATCCGCTGCAACTAGGCGAGGGAACAGACATGAGTGTTCTGGATTGGTTGTTGGATTCTGACCCCTCGATCCGTTGGCAGGTCATGCGTGACCTCACCGACGAGCCCGACGAGGTCGTAGCCGCCGAGCGCTCCCGCGTCGCCTCCGAAGGCTGGGGTGCCCGGCTGCTCGACCTCCAGGCGCCTGATGGCCAGTGGGGTGGTGGCAGCTATCACCCCTACTGGACCTCCACTACCTACACCCTGCAGCTTTTGCGGGACCTGGGCCCGGATCCGACGAACGACAGGGTCCGCAGGGCCGTGACCCTCGTTCGGGACAATTCGGTCACCACCCTCGACGAGAGTGGCCAATCCTTTTTCCTCGGTGAAACCGAGCCCTGCATCAATGGCATGGTTCTGGCGATCGGTGCCTACTTTGGTGAGGCGAGCGAGGGGTTGGTCGATCGGCTCCTCGATGAGCAGCTCGACGACGGGGGTTGGAACTGTGAGGCTCCGCCGAGCACACGATCCTCCTTTGACACCACGATCTGCGTGCTGGAAGGGCTGTTGGAGTACGAGCGGGCGCAAGGTGTGGCTGCCCCAGTGACCGAGGCCCGGGCCTGGGGACAGGAATATCTCTTGGAGCGTCGGATGTTCCGGTCGCTGTCATCAGGTGAAGTGATCGACCCCAGCTGGACCCTGTTCTCGTTCCCGAACCGGTGGCACTACGACGTGCTCCGTGGGCTGGACTATCTGAGAAGTGCAGATATCGAACCCGACGATCGGATCGCCGAGGGCATCGAGGTGGTGGAGAAGAATCGTGGCGGGGACGACCGTTGGCCGCTGCAGAACTCGTATCCCGGTCAGGTTCACTTCGATATGGACGAGGGGGAGGACAAGCCCAGTCGCTGGAACACGCTCCGCGCCCTCCGCGTGTTGAATTGGGCCGGTCACCGCGGATAACGACATGATGACTGGTCTCGCTCTCTAGCCGGGAGAGTCGGACACTGGCTCGAGGACGACAATTGCGGTCTCAGATGAGCGGAGCGCGGCGTAGCTGTCCAAGTTCGGCTGTATTTCGCGCCACCGTGCCCACAACCGCGAACGCTCGTCACCCTCTGCAGCGCGACCCTTGACCGCGCGCCGGCCGTCACCGACATCGACGCTGGCCGCCGGATGCGCTTGTAGGTTGAGCCACCACGCTGGCTCGGCGTCTGCCCACCCGTTCATCGCCATCGTGACCAGATTCGGCCCGTCCTCGTAGTAGCCGAGAATCACCTTTCGATCCTGACCGGTGCGGCGCCCGGTGGTCGTAAGGTGCATGGTGCCCCAACGACGGGTCTTGGGACGCCACAACCCGACCCTGCCACCGGTCATGCGGTAGATGCCGCGGTGGATGAACCAAGCGAGGCGAACGAACCACCTCGGAGGGACCCGAGCCGGATTCTCTGTCTTGTCCGCCATGTCGTCTCCTTTCGTGACGGGCGGTGCTCCTCCTCACCGGTGCCTGACTGGTCAACCGTCGCGGTGTGTCTCTAGGCCGTCGAGGATCAGATCCAGGCCGAACTCGAACTCGTCGGCGTAGCTGTGGTCGGGTCTCGTCACGTACTCGGTGGCCATCTCCGCCAGGTGGGGATACTGGTCGGCGGGGAGGGTTTGGAGGATGGCTCCTGCCGGCCCGGTGGTCTCCTCGGACGTGTCGAACCGAAAGCTCGTCTCTTGAACCACGAATCCGTAGATGTAGCTATCCAGGGACACGAAGGCGTGAGCCGCCATCTCGATAGAGAAGCCTCCGGCCCGGAGGCTTCCGATCACTGCGTCGGTGTACCGCAAGGCTGCGGGTCCCATCGCTGGTCGGGATTCCATCATGCCGATTGCCCAGGGGTGACTCGCCAGGACCGCTCGGGCTGAGATGGCTCGATGTCGCATGGCCGTCTTCCAATCGGCCTCGGCGGACGGCAGATCTATCTCGCTGACCACGGTGTCGATTATCCCGTCCAGAATCTCGTCCTTGTTGGCCACGTGTTTGTAGAGCGACATCGCTTCCACGCCGAGCTCTTGGCCCAGTCGACGCATGGTCAGCGATTCCAGACCCACCTGGTCGGCGAGGGCGATGGCGGCGTGCAGCACCCGTTCTCTGCTCAAGGGCGTGCGTGGCTCTGGGTTCCGGTCGGTTCGGCTGGCCAAGTCCACTCCTTTCGCCCAGCTGGGACAGGCATTTGACAGCTTACTAAGTAATCCTTAGATTACTTAGTAAGCCAGCGAACCGGAACAGGACAAAAGGAGCAAGCCATGAGTTCACAAGAGCAACAGCCGCGGTGGTTGGAGGAAGTGCAGGTACCCGTCCGGCTGAAGCTGGCGGCCCTGTGGGTATCCGCGATGTTCCTCTATGTGTACGTGGACATCTTCGCGTTCTTCAAGCCGGGAACAATCGACGACATCCTGGTGGGACGCGTATGGGAGTTCAACATCAGTCAGGTTTGGGCACTTGGGGCTCTGGTCCTCATGACGATTCCGAGCCTGATGGTGTTTCTGTCCCTGGCGCTACCGGCACGCGTGGCCCGCTGGACCAACATCGTGGTCGCCTCCCTGTTCGTTCTCATCTCGATCGGAAACGCCCTGGGCGAGAAATGGGCCTTCTACTGGTTCGGCTCGGCGGTCGAAGCGGGGCTGCTCCTGCTGGTCATCCGGTACGCATGGACGTGGCCACGTCTGGTCGACTCACTCGCTGCACAAGAGTCAGCGGACAAAAGCGCAGAGGTCAGCCGATCTCGATGACGAGCTTCCCGAGGGCACGACCTTCCCCGAGGTGGCGCAGCGCGTCGGGTACTCGGTCCAACGGGTAGGTCCGCTGAATGGTGGTGCGAAGCGCGCCGCCGGCGACCATATCGCCTACCCGGAGCAGGTCTTCTTTGTTGGGTCGCGCCACGAGCACCCCGATCCTCCGGCCGCCGGTCGACAAGAGTCGTCCGACGGTGGCGGCCGACAGCAGGGCGGGCACGGAGCCGCCGACCACCGCGTAGCGGCCCCCGGGAGCCACAGCACGGCGGATGGCGAACATGGACCGTTCACAGACCAGATCCAAGATCAGGTCGTAACTGGTGCCGGTCTTTGTGTAGTCCGTCCGGGTGTAGTCGAGCACATGGTCAGCGCCGAGAGACCTAATGAACTCCTGTTTCAGGCCGTTGTCGACCCCGGTCACCTCCGCCCCGGCGGTCTTCGCCATCAGCACCGCGAAGGCGCCAGTCCCTCCGCCGGCGCCGTTGACGAGAACCCGATCCCCCGGCCCGATCCGCCCCGACGTGCCCTGGAGGGCGATGAGCCCCGACTGTGGGAGCGTGGACGCTTCGGCGAAGGTGACGGTCGCTGGCTTGTGGACGATGGGCGCCGTCTCCGGGACGCAGACGTACTCGGCGAATGTGCTCCCCCCGTGGTACATGACATCACCGAACACCTCGTCACCGGGTCGGAAGGACTCCACGGCGCTTCCGACCTCCTCCACCCGCCCAGCGACGTCCGAACCGAGGATGAGCTGGCGGGGTCGGCGCAGCCCCCCCATCCTGGCGTAGAAAGGCTTGCCGATCAGACCCTCCCAGTCCGACCGATTCACTGACGCCGCCTCCACCCTGATGAGAACGTCACGGTCGCCGACAGCGGGGATCTCAACGTCGCGCATTTCGACGACCTCGGGAGGTCCGTACCGCTCATGAACCATTGCCTTCACTGTGACCCCCCCATTTGGGCACCCGGGGAACGATCTGACGAGGCAGACAACTGCCTAGGCGCCACCCACGAATTCGGCGAGATGCTGCCCGGTGAGCGTCGAGCGCGCCTCGATCAGATCGGCCGGGGTGCCCTCGAACACGATCTGGCCGCCGTCGTGGCCGGCGCCGGGACCGAGGTCGATGATCCAGTCGGCGTGCGCCATGACCGCCTGATGGTGCTCGATGACGATGACCGACTTGCCGGAGTCGAC
>CAZSMJ010000018.1:0-25294 GCA_964608055.1 uncultured Acidimicrobiaceae bacterium
GGGGCCAAGCCCTATAGCTACGGACACCGGCATGTCGGCCGCCTCGCCGAGCTGTGATGTGGTCTCGTCATAGAGGTCGAGGTGCCCGTCAAGATGGGCCAGGCTGGCTGCACCTCGGGCATCACGAACGCCGGCCAGGGCTCCAGGCACGATGGCGCAACAACCTCCGAGCAGGAATGGGCGCTCCCCCCGGGAAAGTAGCTCCGCGACTGCCTTCCGGATCTCGACCGTGGTCGAGCAGACGTCGTCCAGCGCTATCACCCCTGTCACCGGGTCCCGCCCTTCGGCACGAATCTGCACCGCGAGGTCACCGGCGTCGCGGCCGCCGATTGCGGCTCCCAATTCCAGGGTGCGGAAGACGCCAGGGGCCAACTCGGTTCCTCCCGAATAGCCGGCGGAGTCGACCGGAACGCCGATCATGGTGAAACCGACCTTCATCAGGCCACGCTAAACGACCAGTTCCATGTATTCGGCCACCGACTCGTGCACAACGTAGGATTGTCCGGTGGTCCAGAGAGAGGTGTAGGTAATGGAGGGGGCAGGAGCATTCTTCCTCGCGTTCATTGCTTTGATCGTTATCGGTGTGGTGGTTGTCAGTCTCCGCCGCCAGCGCAAGCGGGCCGCTTCTCTCGACCTCGAGGACACGTCGTGGCTGCGGCGGGCTCCTACCGAGCCTGATCCGATCACGAAGCGGGCCGCGGTGGCCGACTTCCATATCCACGGACATGAAGCCCGCGTCATCTTCGATGTGCCGCTCCCCGACGAGAACGACCCGGTGCTGAACGAGCTCCTTGTCGATGAGGCTGTCGAGGTGGTCCGCGAGAAACGTCACACCCTTCCGATCGATGAAGTGACCGAGATCGTCGCCTTCGCCGGGCGAGGAGAGTCTCGCGAGGTAGGCAGGACGAGGCTGCCATTGCCGGGTCAGCTCCCGACCTCCATCCAGCCCGACATGCTCAACCTGACCCACATCGCCAGGGACCCCTTCGCCAGTCAGTTCGAGGACAACCTCATCACGCACGTCGAGACCCAGGTTCAAGTGCCGAAGGACGATCTCGGGCCGATCGGTCAGGAGCTCCGGATCCCTCTGGGCCTGGAACGTGGTTTGCGCGCCCGGGGTGTCGACCCGACGAAGGCTTCGGGCCCGGAGCTGATCCTCGCTCTCCTCGAGATGTTCGGTTACGTGGTGAACCCGGAAATCGATGGCACCTTCATCGCAATCAAGGACAACCTCAGGACCTTCATTCGCGCCGAGCCTCATCTACCCGGCAGTTACCCCGAGCTCGACGAGCAACTGGTGCGGAAGTTCATTGTCGAATTCGGGACGGCGGGCGCCGGTCGAGGTCTTCTCATCAGCGACAAGTTGGGACCATTCATGATCCATGACGTGGAAGCCACCAACCCACGCATCCGGTTTGTCACCAGGGAGCGGATCCAGCGGTTCATCGATTCGATGGCGCTCGGTTGATTTTGTGGAGCCATAGCGGGGGCGAAAGCTAAGCTGCGTTTGTAAGGAGGTCTCATTGTTCGGTCTCAGAGGGCAAGAACTGCTAATCATTCTGCTCATCGTGCTCCTCATTTTCGGAGCCCGGAAGTTGCCTGACCTCGCCCGCTCGATCGGAGCTTCCGCCAAGGAGTTCCGCAAGGGTGTCGAGGAAGGAACAGAGACGGAATCGGACGCGCAGACCCCGGACACTCGTACCCCGGATTCCTAGGAACCCGACGCCTACATCGGGCGTTGATGGAGTAGGTCTCCATGACGGAGTCCGTCCCACTCACCTGGGAAGAGGTGGCGCGTGTCTATGGACGGAAGATCTACAACTTCGCCTACCGGCTCACCGGTAACTCCGACGACGCCGCTGATCTGGTCCAGGAAGTTCTTCTCCGAGTTCGCCGCGGTCTTGCCTCCTACCAACCCGGGAGTTTCGAGGGCTGGTTGTGGCGCATCACCAGAAACGCATTTCTCGACGACGTGCGAAAGCGAAATCGGCGACCGGTCGCACCGATCCCCGATGACATCGAACGATGGGACGTCGCATCGTCGCCAGGCTCGGACGTCGAGTACTCCCGGATCAGCCTCGGCGACGACATCCAGAAGGCACTGCTCGAGCTTCCGATCGAGTTTCGGGAGGCCGTCGTCCTCTGTGACGTCATCGGGCTCTCCTATGAAGAAATCGCGCTTGCAGTCGCCGTTCCCATCGGAACCGTTCGCAGCCGGATTCATCGTGGTCGCAAGATCCTCAAGGAGCTGCTGACTTGATGCATCCCAACGAGATGATCAGTGCCTATCTCGACGGGGAGTTGACCCGGGCCGAGGCCTCCGAGCTTTTCGTTCATATGGGCACCTGTGGGAAATGCGTCGGCGAGATGGAGACGATGCAGAAGGTCCGGACCGCGGTCCGCTCCTTGCCCCTGATCGAACTGCCACCCGGTCTGCTCGGCGATGCCGAACCGGTGGTCGTGCCGCTTCGCAAGAACCGCGGGTTCTGGGTTGGTGCGGCGGCCGCCGGGATCGCCGTTGTGATCGCGGTGGCGACATTTCTGACTCCTTCGCCCAGCGCCTTGTCGGTTGACGACCTCAACAGCCGCTTTGGGGCCAGAGTCTCGCTGGATCCAGCCTTCGGACCGGCCAAAGTGGTGGTCCCGGATGTTCGGGATATGACCGAATGAGGCGGGCAGTCGCGTTGGCCGCGGTGTTCATCCTCTTTCCGGCGACCGCCGCCGCCGCCGATCTCGAGGAGTTGTTGGACAGGAGCCAGGAGGCGACCTATTCGGCCGAACAGGTAATCAGCTGTTCGACTCCTGACGGAGTGCGAGACGCGGTGGTTTCCCTCGAACAGGTCGGCGGCGAGATGCATGTCTCCGGAGAGGTAGAGGTCTCGTCAGGCTCCGGGGGATGGGCGCTGGTGCGGGAGGGCTCTGTGGTCAACAGTGCATCGGTGGAGGCCGGGAGCAGCGACGGCGATCTCGCATATCGAATCGACGACGGCTCGGCGCACCCCTTCCTCAACCGCAAGGCAGGTCTGTACCTGCTCTACGCAGGTGATGTCCTGAGGGGCGAGCTCATCGTCGACGGGGCGACGGGAGCCTTGCTCAGCGTGGTCACCTACAACAGCGACGGCAGCGTCTACTGCGAACGCCGGTTCATCGAGTTTGATCCAACGCCACCTGAGGCGCCCACCGCAACTCTCTCCACCAGCGAGACGCTGGAGCCCATCGAGGACACCTCAACACTGCCCGAGAGCTTGGGCACCTTCCAACTCCTCGACATTTACAAGGACGATCAGGGCTTCGTGTTCGCCTACTACTCCGACGGTTTCTTCTCCTTCGCGGTCTTTCAGACTCCAACGGTCGTCGAGCTCACCGATGCGGGGTCTCTCACTCTCGAGGACAGTGTGTACGCCAGGTCATTTGCCCCCGGACAGGTGACCTACAGCTGGGAGACCCGTCACGGGGGGATGGCGCTTGTGGGCGACTTCCCGCCAGACATGCATCCCGAAGTGTTGGAGGGACTGGCCCACCCGTTCGCCCCCGGCATCTTGCAACGCATCTGGAGAAGCATCTTCGGCTGAGTGCCGTTTACGTCCGCCGCGCCATGTGATGATGTCGGGGTGCACAGGACGGTTCAGATTCTGCCGTTGGGCGAGTCCTGAATGAGTGAGGCCTTCTTTTGGGGGTTGTTCGGCGCCTCGTCGCTCGTCTTCGGCGCCCTCAGCGTTTTTGTTCACGGGCCCAAGAAGAGGTCTCTCGGTCTAATCATGGGCTTCGGGGCCGGGGTCCTGCTCAGTGCGGTTTCCTTCGAGTTGATCGATGAGGCATTGACCGTTGCGGGGGGAGAAAGAGAGGCGGTGCTCGGCTTCTTCAGCGGGGCCCTCGTCTTCTACCTCGGCGACTCTGCGATCGCACGGATCGGCAAGAGTGGTGAGAGCGAAGGCTCGTCCGGTCTGTCGATCGTCCTCGGCACGGTGCTCGACGGCGTCCCGGAGTCGGCGGTGCTCGGATTGACCATCCTCCAGACGGGCGGCATCGGCATTTCCATGCTGGTAGCTGTGTTCGTCTCCAACCTCCCCGAGGCGATCGCCGCCTCGAGCAGCCTGCTCAACTCGGGATGGAGGCGGGAACGGGTCCTCGCCTTGTGGGTCGGCGTGGCCGTGATCAGCGCCGCCGCGGCTGCGGCCGGTTACGCCCTCCTCGCCGACTCATCGCCGCGCCATCTCTCGTTTGTCCTCGCCTTCGCCGCGGGGGCCATCCTCACCATGTTGTCAACGAGCATGATCCCGGAGGCTTTCGAGGACGCCCACCGCCCGGTGGGTTTGGCGACGACCTTGGGTTTCGCTGTTGCCCTGGCGATCAACTGGCTCGTAGCTTGAGGCTGCGGGCTCTTGGAGTTCTCAGGACCACCCGTCGAGGAGCACCCGGGCGGCCCAAGACGTCGGGTCGCGCAACTCATCCGCATTGGGCATGCGCGTCGGGTCCGACCACAAGGTCTCCAATGCATCCTCGCCATAACGACGTTCCACTTCTTGATTGAACTCGTCGCCCAGCCGGGTCAACTCCGCCGGTACCGGCCCCACGCCGATGGTCTCCCGGCCTTCGACTTCGGACCGGGAGAGATCTCGTTCGGCAGTGATCCGGTCGAAGCTCGGCGAAAGGTCGGCGAGGGCTCGTCGGGCAAGGAGACGGGCGCAGCCGGTGAGGACGCCGAGAAACGCTTCGAGCTCTCGTCGCGGCCCTTCCGTCTCCTCGCCTCCGAGAAGACTCTCGACGCCACCCGCTCTTGCGATGGCTTCCTCGATAGCGGCCGGGTCGGTCCCACCTGCCATGAGACCGCTGAGTTGGGTCGGATCGATCCGCACCGCCTCTGCGTACTTGGACAGGAGCTGTTCGAGGTGGTCTTGGATCCATGGCAACTGAGAGACGGCCCGGAAGGAAACCTCGTTCGTAACCACCCAGAGCCGGACCTCTCTCCTATCCAAGCCCTTGGATCTGGAGAGTTCCTCGATGTGAGGGACGATCACTGCGAGATGACCGGGCCGGTCCTGGGGGAGGCCGGCGTCGAAGGAAGCAACAATCCATGACGAGAGGGAGCCCACCAGCGAGCCGACCTGCAGACCGACGATGGCCGGGGTGAGTTGGGCCATCACTGGCGCTGCCGGTCCCTCCGCCACCACCGAGGAGGCGAACGGCTCGACGAGGGGGCCGTAGGTCTCGAGATTCCTGTCGGCCCAACCGCGGGGATCGGTGGGGAACACGTCGGGCGCCGGGATGATGCGGAACGGAGCTACCTGCTCCACCCGATACTCGGCGAGACGGGCGAGTTCCCTGAATTCCTCAGCTGCCCACGGCTCGATGGGCTGCTGATCACCTGCGAGATGACGGGCGACCTCGGCTGCCAGCTTCCAATTGACCGGCCCCGGCTGGTCGAACAGGTCGAACAACTGTGAGAACAGATCATCGCTCACGGCACATATCTTCCCAAAGTGACCGTCAGATCCAAGTCGCCGTCGGATCTGGTGATACCCAAGATCACTTCTTCACCTTCACGGGTTCTCCGCAGCTTGGTGAGGAGACCGTCGAGGGTGAAGATGGAGACGTCGTCGAGGGAGACGATCACATCGTTGACCTGGCCACCGGCCTCCTGATAGGAGGATCCGGAGGTAATGGACTCGACCAGGACACCGACGGGATATTCGGCACCAGACTGCTCCGCAAAGTAGGTCCCACCTCGGATACCCAACTGAGCATGATTGACCACCCCGGATTCGATCAGGTCATCTGCCACCCCGATCGCCATGTCTATGGGTATGGCGAACCCGAAACCCTCGGCTGCTATGTCCGATACCGCGATGGCTGTGGTGATCCCGACGACGCGAGCGTCCTCATCCACTAGAGCGCCACCGGAGGAGCCATGAGTTATTGGCGCATCGGTCTGGATCAGCCCATAGAGAAAGGTCTCGGCTTCGACCTCCAGCCATCGATCCAGAGCGCTGATGATCCCCGATGTCACCGATGGCCCGCCGACCAGGGCGAGTGGGTTGCCAATTGCGACCGCCATGTCACCGATTCTCAGGGCTGAAGGGTCCCCGATGTCCATCGGTGTCATATCGGGGCGATCGACGAGCAGGACGGCGACATCGGTCAGCGGGTCGGTTCCGATGATCTGGCCCACGTACCTGGCCCCGTCCGCGAAGACCACTGTGACCTCATCGGCGCCTTCGATCACATGGTCATTTGTGATCACGTATCCGTCGGTGCCGTAGACGACCCCGCTCCCTCCACTCAGGCCGAGCAGCCCATCGGTTTCCACAGCCACGATCGAAGGTACGGCGTGTTGTGCGATCTCAGTAGCCGACGCGGTTGCGGCCAACGGCCGCGGAGCTGTGGTCGGCAGGGGAACCGTGACACTCGGTGGCGGAGGGTTGGTCACCGGGGTCGGTTCCTCGAACACTCCAGTGGAGCCAAGGATGGCGAAGGTGACTCCCGTCCCCAAGAGCGCCCCTCCCAGGATCCCCAGGACCAAGGTCCACGGATCGAAGCGGCGAGATCGGGAGTCTGGCTCGCCGGGGTGTGGTTCGGTCGGGGTCAGCGGCTCGAGCCCGTCGGGTCCCTGGATCGTCATAGGCTTGGGATTCTATGGAGCAGCCCGGACAACAGATCAGAGTGTCGGTCGGCGAGGCGGCTATCGACGCCGCCCGTCTCGTGGAAGAAGTGGGTCGACCCGATTCGGGGGCGACGGCGCTCTTCCTGGGGACGGTCCGCGAGCACTCCGATCACGCCGACGGTGTGACCCATCTCGAGTACGAGGTTTACGCCGGGGTCGTCGAGGATTCGATAAGGGAGATCGTGGACGAAGCCGCCGCGAAATGGCCCGTCCTCTCGGTGGCAGTCGAGCATCGATCGGGAGTGGTCAGTCTTGGTGAGGCCTCGGTGGCGGTGGCCGTCGCCAGCGCGCATCGGGGAGACGCTTTCGAAGCGGCGCGATTCATCATCGACGAGTTGAAGACGCGGGCGCCGATCTGGAAGAAGGAACACTGGCCCGGCGGGGGTGAATGGTCGGAGGGTTCGTAGGAATAGCCCTGGTGCGGGCAGCTCCGGCCGACCGGCGTCTGTTTGCCCGAGACTGTGACTTCGGGCAGCGATCTTCCTGTCGGGCAACGAGGGTTGGTCGAGGGCAAAGTCGGCCGGCAGTAGATAGTGTCCGACCAGCGTGAGGAGGACAGTTGGATGACCACTCTCCAGGAGCGACAGGACGCGCCGTCTGCAGACGTTGGCTTCATGACCCCACCGGCCTATGTGCGACGTTGGGCTACCACTTCCCCGAACCTGGTGGCCATGCGCGAGAAGGATTTCGGCATCTGGCAGGAGATCACGTGGTCGGAGTACTGGGAAACGGTCCTCGATGCGGCGCACGGGCTGCTCGCCCTCGGAGTGGAAGATGGCGACCGGGTGTCGATTCAGTCCGAGGATCGTCCTGAATGGGTGATTTTGGACATGGCGACGGTCGCGGTGCGCGCGATCACGGTCGGCCTTTATGCGGCCAATCCGTCCGCTGAGGTCCAGTATCTCATCTCCGACTCCGGCTCGGTTGTGCACCTCGCAGAGGATCAGGAGCAGGCGGAGAAGGTGATGGAGGTGATCGACACGCTTCCGGGTCTGAAGCGGATCATCCACATCGAGCCCCGCGGTTTTCGCAAATGGAGCGACGACGGGCGTTTCCTGTCCTGGAGTGCCTTTCTCGAACTAGGAAGGCAGCATCGAGCCGCAAATCCTGACGCCGTTGAGCACCTCATGGGTCAGGCGAGCCCGGACGACGTGATCACTCTCGTCTACACCTCAGGGACGACAGGCCCACCCAAGGGCGCCATGCTCACCAACGCCAACTTCGCCTTCAACGTCGACGTGTTGATCGGTGCCGACGGACGGGTGCCGGGCAACAGGAAGGTTGGACCGAACGATCTGATTCTGACCTACTTGCCGCTGTGCCACATCGCCGAGCGAATCTTCTCCACCTGGACGTCGATCTCTAATGGCCCCTCGCTGAACTTCGCGGAATCGATCGAGACGGTGCAACAGAACCTTCGCGAGATCCAACCGACGATCTTCTTCGCGGTGCCCCGGATCTGGGAGAGGATCCACGCTTCGATCGCGATCAAGGGCCGAGATGGGACGCCGTTCAAGCGTCTCTGGTTCAGTATCGGGATGAAGATGGCAGGGGTCATCGGTCGGCAGCGAGTGGCCAACAATGGTGACCACACCTTCGTCTCCCGTCTGCTCTACCTGATCGGCTATCCCCTCGTGTTCCGTGCCCTCAAGGAGCGGATCGGAATGCGCCGGGTTCGCTACTCGGCGAGCGGGGCTGCCCCCATCGCGCCTGAGATCCTCCGTGATCTCCTCGGGCTCGGTATTCCCGTCTTCGAGCTATACGGGATGACCGAGAATTCAGCGGTGGCAACCTGCAACTTCCCCGGCGCCAACAAGGTGGGGACGGTCGGCGAGCCGTACCCCCAAACCGAGCTGCGAATCGATGCCGAAACCGGTGAGATCCAAACCCGGAGCCCGGCTGCCTTCAAGGGCTACTGGAACCAACCCGAGCAAAGCGCCCTGGCCTTCACTGAGGACGGCTGGCTCAAGACGGGCGACGTCGGAGAGTGGGTCGACGGCACCCATGTCAGAATCGTCGACCGGATCAAGGACATCATCATCACCTCCGGGGGGAAGAACATCTCACCCTCGGAGATCGAAAACAGCCTCAAGACGTCGCCGTACATCAGAGAGGCGATGGTGGTCGGCGATGGGAGGAAATACCTGGCCGCCCTGATCGGGATCGAGCACGACGTCGTCGGGGATTGGGCGACGAGACACAACATCCCTTACACCACCTTCCGTGACCTGACGCGGAAGCCGGAAGTGGTCGAGTTGATCCGTACCGCGGTGGATGCCACCAATCAGAAGTACTCCCAGCTGGAGCACATTCGCGAATTCCGTCTCATCCCGAAGGAGCTGGATCATGAGGATGGTGAGCTAACGGCCACCCAGAAGCTCAAACGCACCTCGATGAAGGGCACGTTTGCTGAACTGATCGAGGACATGTATCGGTCGTGATCCCCAACCGCGTCGTCCTGGCACAGGTGACGGGCTCGTCGAACGAGTTCGCCCAGATGTTGGTGGACGGGATCTCCTTCGGCGCCATCTACGCCTTGTTGGCAATGGGGTTCGTCATCATCTTCAAGGCGACGTCCGTCCTCAATTTTGCACACGGTGCATTGACCGGTCTCGGGGCGTTCCTGGTGGCGGCGTTCGCCACGGTGCTCGACTTCCCGGGCCGATATCTCACCTTCCTCCCTGATTGGGCCCAATGGTCGGCGAATGCCGTCACGGCACTACTCGCCGCGGCCATGATCGGAGTCCTCCTCGAGCGGGTCTTTGTTCGGCCCATGATCGGAGAGGCCCTCTTTGCGGTGGCCATCGTCACCCTGGGAATGGACATCGTGGTGCGGACCATCACCAACGATTGGATTGGCACCCAGCCTCGTCCGCTCGGTGATCCGCTCGGGCTCCAGGTCCTCGACTTGGGCTGGGTGCGGATCGCCTACACCGAGATCGCCCAGATCGCCGTCACCATCATCCTCCTCGTCGCGATCGCATTGTTCTTCAGGAGCCGCACCGGGGTGGCGATGCGAGCGACGGCTTTTGACCAGGAGACGGCACGAGCCCAGGGGATAAACGTGGGAAAGATCTTCTCCATGGCCTGGGCCATCGGGGCACTTCTCGCCGGAGTCGCCGGAATCTTTTTCTCGGTCTTCCCCCGCCGAGCCACCGGAGTCGATCAGGCGACCGCTTTTATCGCCTTCCGGGCGTTCCCGGCAGTCATCATCGGCGGTCTGGATTCGATTCCCGGGGCGGTGGTTGGCGGATTTGCAGTTGGCATTGCCGAGTCGGCAGCCAACACCTATCTCAAGTTCGAGTTTCTCGGAACCGGCTTTCCCGGGATCGTCGGCTACCTGCTGATGATGCTGGTTCTGGTGATCCGGCCCTATGGCTTGTTCGGGACACCGGAGATCAGAAGGGTATGAGAGCTGCGCTTCGCTCCGCCGTTCTACGTTCTACGTACTACGCATTGCGTAAAACGTATTGCGTACTGCCGGCGACTCCCCTGGGGAGTCGCCTATGAGAGGTCGTCCCTTGCTCTATACCAGCTACGAGGCCGACCAGTCCTTGGTGAACACCACCACCAAGAAGGTGATGGCCGGTCTCCTTCTCGTGGGTCTGGTCTCGCTCCCGTTCCAGGTGATCCCAGGGCTGAATTTCCTCGGTCAGGACGACTGGCTACGGCTTCTGGCCACCGTGGCGATTTTCACCATCGGGGGATTGGGTCTCAACATTCTTACCGGTCTGGCCGGTCAGGTATCGCTGGGACATGCGTTCTTCATGGGGGTTGGCGCCTACACCGCAGCCTGGTTGGGAGCAGCTCCCGGTCCGTTGCTCGGTCTCGGGCTCCCTATCTGGATCTGGCTTCCGGCGGCCGGGATCGTGGCTGCCTTGATCGGGGTGGCAGTCGGACCCACCGCAGTTCGAGTGAGGGGGCTGTACCTGGCCATCGTCACTCTGGGTTTGGTCTTCATCGGTGAGTATGTATTCCGCAACTGGAACCTGTTGACCGGCGGGGCGCAGGTGGGTCGTGACTTTCCACCCCTTCAGATCAAGATCTGGAAGGAGGAGACCTCGCTCATCGACTTCACCGCCAACAGCACCTGGTTCGGGACCGAGGTGAGCGGCACCGGCAAGAGCTTCTTCTTCGTCCTGTCCCTCGCCATCCTGTTCACGGTCCTCGCCAAGAACTTGCAGCGAACCCGTGTCGGGCGGGCGTTCATGGCGATTCGAGACCGCGATATCGCAGCGGAGATCATGGGGGTCAACGAGTTCGCCTACAAGCTTCTCGCTTTCGGGATCTCGTCGTTCTATGCGGGGATAGCGGGTGCCCTGCTTGCCTCCTTCGTCTCCCGGGTAGTGCCCGAGCGGTGGGATCTCTTCCTCTCGGTCCAGTTCATCGCGATCGTGCTGATCGGAGGGGTCGGCACCGTGACCGGCGCCTTGCTCGGCTCGGCCTTCGTGGTGCTTCTTCCGCGCATCGTGCAGAACTTCACACTCTGGCTGCAATCGGTCGCACTCGAGGGGGAAGGGCTCGTGTCCTCGATCGCCAACGTAATGGTCGCCACCACACCAGACGACTTTGGCCTGGTCAACACCTTTCCCGGGGTGGGTCCGGGGCTTTCCGTGGCACAGCTCAATCTCGTGCTCTACGGTTTGCTGATTATCGGTTTCCTGATATTCGAGCCCCTGGGGCTGTACGGAATTTGGCTTCGAATCCGCAACTATTGGAAGGGTTGGCCGTTCTCCTACTGAGCGGCCCGCAATGAGGGCCTTGCGCCCTCAACACCTAGAGGAGGAAGGAATCGAATGAAGAGCAAATCCAAGTGGCTCACGCTCCTGTTGGTCCTTGGCCTCGTGCTGGCCGCGTGCGGCGGCAGCGAAGGCGACACGACCACGACAGCAGGAGAGGAAGAGCCGACCACTACCGCGTCCGCAGGGCCAACGACGACGGCCGGTGAGGAGCCGGCGGATATCCTGACCGACGTCGGCGTCGATCTCGAGGCGGGCACCATCACGATCGGGCTGCTGTCCGATCTCAGTGGCCCGTTCTCACCGTTGGTCACTGTCATCAATGCCGGTCATGACGTCTACTGGCAGGACGTCAACGCCAATGGTGGGATCAATGGGCTGATGGTGAACCTCGAGGTCCGGGACACCGGGTACGTAGTTGACACCCATGTCCAGCTCTACGAGGAGCTCAAGACCCAGGTGGTTGCTTTCGGCCACTCCACCGGCTCACCACAGACGGTGGCGATCAACCCGTCTTTGCAGGCCGATGGGATTCTTGCGGTCCCGCTCACCTGGTATTCCGGTTGGTCCGACCCTGCCATCAACTCCAACCTGGTCCCACATGGAACCCCCTACTGCATCGAAGCAATGAACATGCTCGAGTATCTGACGCTGCAGGCACCGGATGCGACGACCATCGCAATTGCTTCCAGCGGGGGCGACTACGGCGAGGATTCCAATGCTGGGGCCCGGCTCGCGGCGGAGGCCTTGGGTCTGGAGATCGTCTACGACGGAACCGGTCTGATCAATGCGACCGACCCAGCCACTCAGGCTGAAGTCGCCGGCGAGATCGCTGGCTCAGGCGCCGAACTGGTCTGGGTGACCACCGACCCAACCTCCTTTGGCGCCATTTATGGCCAGGCCTTGGCTGCTGGATTTGAGGCCCTGTGGTCGGGTGCCGGCCCAACCTGGAATCCGGCTTTGGTCGGGCCCGATTCGCCGATCAAGGATGCGTTGGCTCGGGACTTTTACGTTTCCCAGTACTACGCGCCATGGGCGGCCGAGTCGGAGGGCAACGCGATGGTGCGTGATCTGGTCACCCAGTACGCCCCGGACGCGCCGCCCCTCGACTACTACGCGGAGGGCGTCATCGAGGCCAAGATCATGCATCAAGCGCTGCTTGCGGCGTACGACGCCGGCGACATGACCCAAGCGGGCGTGCTGGCTGCGGCCAAGAGCCTGGAGTCGGTGACCTTCGACGGTCTGGCCCCAGACGAGTCCTACGTCGGGGAGCCGAATGAAACGGTCCAGCGGGAGATCTTCATTTCGCGTCCCGACCCGGCCGGCCTTGCCGGTGGCACTTCCACTGGTGTCACGCTGGTGGAGTCCAACTACACCTCACCGTTGGCTGCCGGCTTCGAGTTCAACGAAGCCTGCTTCGCTTTGGGTTGACCGATCGAATGAGGGTGGCCCTCTCCAAGGGCCACCCTCACCACCCTATGACACGAGCAGCAGAGCGGAGAGTTGGCTGATGCTGGCCGTCGAGAACCTCGAGGTCGTCTATAACGACGTGGTGTTGGTGCTGCGTGGCATCTCACTCGAGGTGCCGGATGGCAAGGTCGTCGCTTTGCTCGGGGCCAACGGAGCCGGCAAGACAACGACGTTGCGGGCGGTCACCGGCTTACTCGAGATTCACGAAGGTGACGTGACCAAGGGTGAGATCACCTTCGATGGTGTCGAGATCACCAGGGAGGATCCGGCGGCTCGGGTGCGGCGCGGGATCAGCCAGGTGATGGAAGGCCGTCGGGTATTTGCAGAGATGAGTGTCGAGGACAACCTCCGGGCGGGCGCTTATTCCAATCGTGATCCAGTCAACGTCAAAGAGTCTCGGGAGCGGGTGATGACGTTGTTCCCGCGCCTCGCCGAGCGGCGCGCCGCCACCGCCGGCTACCTCTCAGGGGGTGAGCAACAAATGCTCGCAATTGGCAGGGCTCTCATGCAGGATCCGAAACTCCTGATCCTCGACGAGCCTTCACTCGGTCTCGCCCCGCGTCTGGTTCAGGAGGTGCGGGACATCATCGTTGAGATCAACCGACAAGGAACCTCGGTGCTGCTCATCGAGCAAAACGCCAGCATGGCTCTTTCCATCGCCCACCATTGCTACATCATGGAGACCGGGAAAATGGTCATGGAAGGTGCCGCCGAACGATTGCTCAAGGACGATGACGTCAAGGAGTTCTATCTCGGTCTCCACGCCACAGGGGAACAGAAGTCGTTCCGCGACGTCAAGCACTACAAACGTAGAAAACGGTGGCTGTCGTGAGTGGCATCGGGTCGAGGCGGCAGCACCGGTCGACCGGCGTCTGTTTGGCCGGGGATCATGTTTGGCTCTGGCTTGTCACTGGTGGTCCCCGGCATCGCGTGGCCAGGTGGTCTGGGGGCCGATCGGTCAAAGTCGGCCGGCAATCAAATCGGTGGCTGTCGTGAGCGCCAAGCTGCTCAAGCGCCGGGCCGAGCGAACCGGTCCCAAGGACTACGACCATTTGTTGGAGGTGGCTGACGCTCATCTCTCGTTCAGAGGGGTCAAGGCCATCGACGGCGTCTCCTTCCACGTCGATGACGGGGAGCTGTTCGCGATCATCGGTCCCAACGGCGCCGGTAAGACCTCCCTCTTCAATTCGATCAACCAGGTCTACCGTCCTGAGCAGGGAGACATCCTTTGGAAGGGGAAGTCGATGATGGGTCTGAAGCCCAATGAGACAGCCGAACTAGGGATCGCTCGTACCTTCCAGAACATCGCACTCTTCCCGCACATGACTGTGATCGAGAACCTGTTGACGGGCCGTCACATTCGGATGTCCTCTTCGTGGCTGGCGGGCTCGGTCTGGCTGGGTAAGGCCAAACGGGAGGAGATCGAGAACCGCGGGATCGTCGAGGACATCATCGACTTCCTCGAGATAGAGCAATGGCGCAAGTACCCGGTGGGGCTCTTGCCCTACGGGATCCAGAAACGGGTGGAGCTGGGGCGTGCGCTGGCGATGGACCCCGAATTGTTGATGCTCGACGAACCGGTAGCGGGTATGAATCTGGAGGAGACCGAGGACATGGCTCGGTTCATACTCGATGTCCAGGACGAGCTCGGAATCGCGGTGATCCTTGTGGAGCATGACATGGGCCTGGTCATGGACATCGCCGATCGGGTGCTCGTGGTCGACTTTGGTCGTCCGATCGCCGACGGCACCCCAGCCGAGGTCCAACGCAATCCGAATGTGATCAAGGCCTATCTAGGCGAGGAGCTGGTGACCGGCGTCTAAGCATTCCCCTACGGTCGCGGGTACTCCCCGACGAGGCGCCAGGCGCCGGGGAGGAGGAGGCCGGCTGCGGCGGCCTTGATCAAGTCTCCGATGACGAACGGAACGACCCCGGCCACGATGGCCTCAGTCACGGTCATGTCAAAAATGAGCATCAGGCCAATCACCCCGAAGAAGTAGATGACGAACGAGCCCAGGATGAATGCGGTGAACATGTTGGGGAAGGTGCGATCCTGTCGGCGCTCGGCCATGTAACCGACAACCGCTGCGGCCACGATGAATCCGACCAGATAGCCGGTAGTGCCCCCGGCGCGCGCTTCCTCCCAGCCGGCCGCTCCCCCCGCATACACCGGAAGCCCGAACGCACCGGCAGCCACGTAAAGGAGTTGCCCGGCAGCGCCCAGCGTCATGCCCAACGCCGCCCCGGTGAGGAGGACGGCGAAGGTCTGACCGGTGATCGGAACCGGGGTGAATGGGAGGTGGATCTCCCACTGCGCAGCCAGGGCGGTCAGAGCGGCGGCGCCAAGCACCAGCGAGATCGAAATGACCTTTGATCTCGGCAACACCCGCTCGGAGATCACTGCAGCTGTCATCTCTTTTATCTCCTCGAAATCGTCGGTGTGCAACTCTACGTGTGAGAGCTCTACCCAGTGGCGGCAGTTACGATTTCGACCGTGGAAGACCAGAGCGAACGCGGCTCTTCCTGGCCCCTCTACTTGATAGGGGCCCTCTTTGTCATGGGCGGCCTCGCCCTTGGTGCTTGGAATATCGAACTTCCCTACCTCGCCTTCTCCTCGGGTCCTGTCTCTGACGCCGCCGACGCCGTCCTGGCCGAGGAGGTCGACACCTTTCCGCCGGACGGCGAATTGTTGATGCTGACGGTCGTCAGCCAGGACGTGAACGTTTTCGAGGCCCTGATCGCCGGGCTCGACCCGACGATCGACCTGGTTCCCAAGGAGGCCTACCGCCCTCCCGACGAGAGCGACGAGGCTTATCGCCAGCGGGTCCTGGCCCAGATGGACGATTCACAACAGCGGGCCATCACCGTGGCACTCGGATATCTGGGCTTCGAGATGGTCCCGATCGACGTCCTCATCACCGATTTGATCGAGGACGTGCCCTCATCCCAGGTGTTGCATATCGGTGACTCGGTCGATTCCTTTGACGGCGTCGAGATCATCAGGGGCGCCGACCTCACCGACGCACTGGAGGGGCACCAGCCAGGTGACCTGGTGCAGCTCGGGATCACCCGGGAGGGAACGGAACAGATGGTCGAGTTCGAGTTGGCAGAGCGGCCCGGCGAGACCGGTAGTGCCATGATCGGGATCACAGTTGCCGAACTGACCGAACCGCCTTTCCCGGTCTCGATCGAGGCAGGCGCCATTGGCGGGCCCTCAGCGGGGATGATGCACACCCTGGCCATTGTCGACACGTTGACTCCCGGGGAATTGACTCAGGGTCATGTGATCGCCGGCACTGGGACGATCTCCTACGACGGCACCGTGGGCAACATCGGTGGCATCCGTCAGAAGATCGTGGGCGCCGAGGCCGCCGGGGCCGAGTACGTCCTGGTACCCGAAGGAAACTACGAGGAAGCCCTGTCTGCAGAACGCAAAGCGATCGAAATCATCCCCGTCGGGACGATCCAAGATGCCCTCGATTTCCTCGAAACTCTCGGTGCTATCTAGCGAAAGCGCAACGAAACACCGGTCGGTCGGTATCTTCTTACTTTGATGGAGCTTGACCTCGCCCCCGAGGAGATCCGCCGCGCTCAGTTTCGGACGGTGCTGAGGGGCCTCGACGCCGCCGAAGTCACCGCGTATCTGGGCCGATTGGCAGGCGCCATCGAGTCACTCGTCGAGCAGCGAGACCGGCTCGCTTCGCGTCTCGGAGAGTATGCGGATCGAGACCTCAAGTCCGAGTTCGAGGATGTTGGACGTGAGGTCGCGTCAGTTCTCCAGTCGGCTCGGGAGGCGTCGGAGTCGATGCGGGAGAGGGCGAGTGTCGATGCGGCGAGGTGGCGCGCCGAGGCGATCGGTGAGGCGGAGACACTTCTCAAAGACGCGAGAAACGACGCCGAAGCCTTGCGCGGCGATGCATGGGCAACGGGAACCGAACTTCTCAATCAGACCCAAGCCCTGATCCGCCAGACGCGCCAGGACGCGGAGCGCGACGTCTTGACGGTGATGGGAGAGGCCGAGCGAGATGCGCACCGGCTCACGTCGTCGGCGCGACGGGAGGCCGAGGAGATACTCAGGTCGGCGGCGATGGACAGTGAGAAGACCACCGTTCAAGCGACCAAACGCCATGACGAGATGATCGAACAAGCCCACCGCGCCGCGGAGTCGGCACAAGAGAGGACGAGGGCGCTCGAGGAACGGCGTGAGGAACTGCTCGAGGAGCTCGAACATGCTCGATCGACGTTGAACCGTCTCGAGGGGACACTTGAGGAGCGACGCGAAGGCTTCCACGTCATCGCCGAGCCGAGTTCCAGCGTGAGGATCGTTGCCCCAGCCGCTCGGCACGAGCCCGAGGCTCCGCCAGCCCGGGGCACCTGGCAACCGGGGGAGACGGTGCGGATCATCCAAAGCGAGCAACGCCAGCAGATGGCGGATCCCGAGCCTCTCGCCGACGAGGTAGCCGCAGACGTGGAGCGGATGAAGCACAAGGGCGTCGAGTCGGAGGGTGCAGCCGAGCCGGAGCAAGTTCCTGAAGCCGAACCCGACTCCGAGCCGGTGGCCGAGGAGGCGAAGGGCGAGGCCGAGCCCGGGCCGCAGCCGACAACACCTGACCCGCCTCCAACACAAAGGGTTTCCGACGATCTCGGCGACCTGTTCGCCGCCCTGCGTGGGGGCGACACCAGTGACGAGCCAGATCCAGCACCCAAGGCTGGCACCGAGGAGGCAGAGGCCAAGCCAGCACCTCAGCCTTCTGTTCAGGCAACGAGCTCACCAACCGCTGACGACGAGCTCTCGGTGTGGATGGAGGAACGCGAGACGCGTCTCCTTCCGATCACCAACCGAGCCCTGCGCGGCGTCAAGAAGTCGGTCACCGAGGCGCAGAACATCGCACTGGACAGTTTGCGAACCGACGAAGACTGGAAGCCAGATGGGGGGATGCTGGCTGAGGCCATGCGCGCCGATCTCATCGGGTTGTGGGCAGAGAGCTACTCGGCCGGCCATACGGTGGCCGAGGAGATGACAGATTCCCGTCTCAAGCGACCCGACACCCCTCATTCGGATGCAGCCGATGGGTTCGGCCGGGCCCTCGCCTCGGCAATCGACGGCGCTCTGGGTGGGGCGGGCGAGGGCCTCAGAGACCGGCAATCAGCGGCGTCCCGGGTGTTCCGCGGTTGGCGAACTGACGAGGCAGAGCGTCGAATCCGCGAGCTCGCGTTACGCGGCTACCACCTGGGTCTGATGGACTCGGTCGGAACCGGGGGAGACCTGGAATGGGTCTCGAGTGGAGTGCCTTGCACTGCCTGTCGCGATGCTGCGTCCCACCCCTCGGAGAACGTCCCGCCGATCCACGCCGGGTGCGGGTGCACCCTGGTCGCAGTTTCCTGAGGAGGCCCTGGCCTGTGACCGCGCGGTCTTCTCGATCTCAAGGCTGACGCACCCATTACCCTCGGTCCGAATGTTCACCAGGGCCCCCACCGACTATCAGGCCGCCCGACGGCGTCCGCTGACCATCATCGTGGCCGTCGGCGCGGTGGTCTACTTGGTCCTCACTGCCCTGGGCACCTTGTGGACCGACTATCTGTGGTTCGACTCGATCGGCTACGAGGGTGTCTGGCAGCGGAAATGGGGAATGTCGATCTTCCTCGGTGCAGTGGGCATCGCTGTCGCCTTTCTCGTTCTCTGGCTCAGTCTTCGCCTGGTCGACCGGTTCTCGCCGCGTTGGGCGCCGTTCGATCTGAGCGAAGAAGAAGAACTGATCGAGCGGTTCCGGGAGTGGATGGAGCCCCGGGTTCGCCAGGTGCGATTCTGGGTCACCTCGTTTCTGGCGGTGCTCCTCGGACTGGCGGCCGCATCGTGGCGCGACGACGTCTTCCTCTTCAGGAACGCCCAGGACTTCGGGGTCAATGATCCGATCTTCGGCCTCGACGTGGGGTTCTACGTTTTCAGGCTTCCCTTGTGGTCCATGATGGCCGACTGGGTCTTCAACACCCTGGTGTTGGCCACCCTGGTGGTCCTGGTTTCACACTATTTCAACGGTGGGATCCGATTCAACGGCAGGAGACTCACCGTCGCCCGAGGGCCGAAGACCCACCTCTCGGTGATGCTCGCCCTGATCGCCCTGGTCCGGGCGGTGGTGTACCGGCTGGATATGTTCGAGCTGATGTTGACCGACCGGAGTGGGTCGACCTTCTTCGGGCCCGGGTATACGGACATCATGGCCCGGCTTCCCGCCTATCGCCTCCTGATCCTGGTGGCTCTGCTCGCGGCAGTGCTGTTCATCGTCAACATCTTTCGCCAGGGATGGACCCTGGCCGTGGTTGCGGTTGGCTCGTGGGTCGTGGTTGCCGTCGCTGCATCCGCGATCTATCCGGCAATTGTCCAGAGGATTCAGGTTGCCCCCAGCCCCTTGGTCAAGGAGACCGAGTATCTCCAGAACAATCTCGAGTTCACGAGGGTGGCCTGGGGTCTTGACCAGGTCGAGGTTCAGCCGTTCGCCGCCTCCGAGGACATCACGGCCGAGGACATCGAGGCCAACCAGCTCACCATGGACAACCTCCGGATCTGGACCCCGTCGGTTTTGCCCCGCACCTATCAGAACTTCCAAGAGCTCCGCAACTACTACAACCTCGGTGTGGTGGACACCGATCGCTATCTCACCGACGGCGTACCGACCCAGGTCATGTTGGCGGTGAGGGAACTCGACGAGGTCTTACCGAGGGAGGATTGGCTCAACCAACGTCTGATCTATACCCACGGGGTGGGGGCCGTGGCCAACGAGGCCGCCTTCGTAGAGGAGGACGGACAGCCGCGGTTCCTGCTCAAGGATGTGCCGCCGGTGGCCTCGGTGCCCCAGTTGGAGCTCGAGCAGCCCCGGATCTACTTCGGTGAGACCTACGCCCCGGGACGGCCGGTGATCGTTGGCACCGGTGAACAGCCCCAGGAGATCGACTTCCCGCTCGAGGGCGAGGGGACCGAGTACAACCGCTACGACGGCAGCGCCGGGGTGAGTCTGGGGAGCATCTGGAAGCGGATCGCCTTCGCTTTCCGCTATCGGGACCTGAACCTCTTGATCTCTGGGCAGATCCGTCCTGAGAGCAAGGTGTTGGTCGAGCGCAATATCCGTCAGATCGTGGAGCACGTAGCACCGTTCCTCCACGCGGACACCGACCCCTACCCGGTGATCATGGACGGGCGGATCCTGTGGGTGCTCGACCTCTACACCACCTCGTCCCATTACCCCTATTCACAACCGTTGACCCTGGACGCTGTCGGCCGCCTTGCCGAGTCTTCTTCGCTTCGGCCCGGGGTCAACTACATGCGCAACTCGGTCAAGGCGGTGATCGACGCCTACGACGGTGACGTCACCTTCTATCTCAATGACCCCGACGACCCCATTGCCCAGGCGTGGTCGGATGCCTTCCCCGGTCTGCTCCGGCCATTCTCCGAAATACCGCCCGGTCTCGTGGATCACTTGCGCTATCCCCAGGATCTGTTCCGGGTCCAAAGCCAGCTATATCTCGAGTATCACGTGACCGATCTGGGCGACCTCTTCTCCGGCAACGATGCGTGGTCGCTCCCGGTCGATCCCTCGACCATCTCCCGAGGTGGCGGCGTCGGCTCCGAGTTCCTCTTCGGCGACGACCCCAATCCGACGGCGACGTCCGTCGACTATCTCGCCCAGGTCCTGCCCTACTACCTGCTGACCAGTCTTCCCGGGGAGACCGATCTCTCCTATCTGCTGCTGCAGCCGTTCACCCCGGAGGACAAAAAGAACATGGCGAGTTTCCTGGTGGCCGACTCCACGCCGGGTCGCTACGGCCGTCTCATCGATTTCAGGATGCCTCAGGGAGAATTGGTCGACGGCACCGAGCAAGTGGGTCAGCGCATCGAGCAAGACGCTGAGATCTCCGAACAGTTCACCCTGTGGGACAGCCAAGGTTCGAGAGTGATCAAAGGCGACATGTTGGTGGTGCCGATCGAAGACTCGATTCTCTATGTCGAACCCATCTACCTCCAGGCCGAGCAGGGCGGATTCCCGGAGTTCAGGCGGGTCATCGTCGTCTACGGAGACCAGGTGGAGTGGGCGGAGACTCTCGAGGAAGCTCTGGGGCTGGTGTTCGGCGGTGAGGACGGAGGGCCGGTGGAGGAGCCCACCGCTCCTGACGGAACCACCATCGAACAGCTCTTGGATCAGGCTGCCGCGGCTTTCACCCAAGCCGACGAAGCGCTTCGTGCCGGGGATCTCGCCGGGTATCAGCGATGGGTCGACGAGGCGAAGCGCCTCCTGGAGGAAATCCGCACCCTCCTCGAGGGTGCTGTCGAGGCCACGGCGGGCAGCGCTAGCTAAGAATCCCTGTCATACACCATGATGTGTATCATGGTGTACATGGCTAGAACCAACATCGATCTCGATGACAAGCTCGTCGAAATGGCCATGCAGCGATATGGGCTGCGGACCAAGAAGGAAGCCGTCGATCTGGCGTTGCGCCGATTGGTGGGCGGGGTGATGAGCAAGGAAGAGGCTCTGGCGATGGAGGGTTTCGGGTGGGACGGTGATCTCGCGGAGATCCGCGGGGTGGCGGTGATCGAGGAGTGGGATTGACGACGCTTCTGGACACCTCCGCCTGGGTTGAGTATCTCCGGGCCACCGGCTCGCAGGTGAATCTTGCGGTCCGGTCGATGGTGGGAACTCAGGGTCACGCGATCGCCACCACAGACGTTGTGATCATGGAGCTCCTCTCAGGGGCGAGAGACCCCGAACAGAGAGGAAAGCTGTGGGCTCTGATGAACCGCTGCCTTATGCTTCCGACCAGACCGCTCTTCGACTACGAGGTTGCAGCCGAGCTTTTCAGACGATGCCGTCAGGCGGGGTTCACCCCGGCCAACAGCAGTGACCTTCTGGTGGCAGCGGTCGCTATCGGCAAAGACGTCCCATTGCTCGCTGCCGACGCCGACTTCGAGAGAATCGCCTCGGTCTCCAGTCTCCGATTGGCGGCGGTTTGATCGCATTCTCACAACGCCCCTCATCCTCCTATCGTGGAGCCGTTCCCTAAGGAAAACATGGCCAAAGACGAAGACGAATACATACGGATGCGAGGCACCGTGGTGAAGATGCTCCCCGACTCCACCTTCGAGGTGAAGTTGGAGAGCGGATTCGAGTTGCTCGCCAAACCCTCGGGCCGCATGCGTCGCGGCCGCGGGATTCGTGTCCTTCCCGGTGACACCGTCGACGTCGAGGTCTCGACCTATGACCCGACCCGGGGACGCATTGTCTGGCGCTATCGCTAGCCGAGGCCGGTTCATATCATTCTTCTGGGAAAACTGAATGGGTTTCTCGCGCTATGTGATTTGTCACACCCACGTCCGATGATGTGGGTATGGGCTTGTTCTTGAATCTGGTAGCCGGGGTTGCTGGAGTTCTCATGGTCGTCATTGGGGTGTACTCGATGGTCGCCATTTGGTGGGACGAACTCGACTAGAGCCGGCAACCAATCGGTAGCGTGGAGCGGATGAAGGTCTCCACCGTCATGCTTCGCACGTCAGATCTCGACCGTGCGGTCGACTTCTGGTCGAACCAGGTCGGACTTGCCCTCCTCGGCCGTCATGAGGCGTTCGCCTTTCTCGACGCCGGCTCAATCCAATTGGCGATCAATCAGGTCGACCGCTCGGTCGAGGACCACTCGATGACCGAGATCGTGCTCGAGGTGGACGAAATCTCCACTGCCTATCAGGAGATGGCCGAGCGCGGCGTCCCGTTCGAGATCGACCCGAGAATGGTCACCTCGGATGGGGCTCGCAACCTGCTTGCTGCGCATTTCTATGATCCCGACGGGCACGCGGCAAGCATCACAGGCTGGGTCGACGTGACGCCCTGACCAACTTTCGTGGGGGTTGAGCCGTGCGAGTTTCTGAATCCGAACTCAGTCTTGCTCTCGAAGCGATGGGAAACCATGAGTGGGATGAGGCGCACCGCGCTCTGCTCCCGCTGCTCGGTGATCCCGACGCCGAACCGGAATCTTTGGAGATGCTGGCTGAAGCCTCATGGTGGAACTGGCAGATCGACGATTCGCTGGCTGCAGGGGAACGAGCGGTGGCCGCCTACACAGCAAAAGGAGGCAACTCCGATGCGGCCAGAGTCGCGATCCGGCTGGCCGAGATCTACGGCCAGCTCCTTCAATCTTCTCTGGCCAGTGGATGGAGCCGGAGGGCGGCCGGTCTCCTGGAAGGGCTCGACGAGTCTCCCGCCCTGGGCCATCTCCGTCGCCTCGAAGCAGTCAATGTCTCGGGCTCAGAAGACGGCCTGCGGAAGGCCCTAGGGCTCGCGACGGAGGTTCAGGAGATCGGGGCCCGCATCGGTGACAGAGATCTCGAGATACTGGGTCTGCACGATCGCGGGCGGTACCTGGTTTTTCTCGGTGAGGTTGATCTGGGGATGGGAATGATGGAGGAAGCGCTGGTCAGCGCAGTTGCCCGAGAGCTCGGTCCCAGGGTCACCGGCAGGATTCTCTGCAACACGATCGAAGTCACCGCAGCCACCGCCGACTACAAGAGGGCTACCGAATGGAGCGACGAGACGATGCGCTGGTGCGAGACCGTCGGACGGGGCGGTGGGTATCCCGGAGTCTGTCGGATTCGACGATCCGAGTTCATGCGGCTCAGAGGCGAGTGGCCGGCCGCCGAGGCCGAAGCAAATCGGGCGGCCAACGAGCTTGTCAACATTCGTCCCTACCAGGCACGAGCGTTCTATGAACTGGGGATGATCCGGCTCAACACCGGCGATCTCGACGGCGCAGACGATGCCTTCATGAAGGCACATTCACTTGGATTCAGCCCAATGCCGGGTCTTGCGCTTCTCGCGCTTGACCGGCAAGACGTCCGGGAGGCCTGGTCGATGGTCCGGTCGGCGCTGACAGCCACCGACGAGTATTTGGAGCGGGCCAAGCTGATCCCGGCCGCGATTGAGATCGCCTTGGCTGCCACAGAGGTCGAAGTTGCCAGAGACCTCGCCGATGAGCTCGGCCAAATCGCAGACCGCTATCAGTCGGACCTGCTGCGCACCTTTGCCCTTCAAGGCCAGGGAAGAATTACCGCCCACGAAGGGCGGTTTGGAGACGCCATCGGCCCGTTGCGTCTGGTGGTCGAGCGACTGGTCGCGTGGGGTGTTCCCTACGAGGCCGCCCGAGCCCGCCGAGATCTGGGGATGGCCCTGATCGAGGACGGATCAGAAGCGTTCGGTTGGCTCGAGATCAAGGAGGCGAAGGCGGAGTTCACTCGGTTGGGGGCGGCCGTCGATTTGGGACGCATCTCCGAGCTCTTCGTTGAGGAAGAAAGGCCGGCCGCCCTGCATTCGGTGAACACGATGATGTTCACCGACATCGTGGACTCGACCCAACTCGTGGGACTCATCGGAGACGAGTCCTGGGCCGATCTGATTTCCTGGCACGACCGGACGATTCGGGCTCTGCTCCATCAGCACCATGGAACCGAGATCGACCATGCGGGGGACGGTTTCTTCGTCTCCTTCACCACTCCTGAAGACGCGCTCAAATGTGCCGCCGAGATCCAGACTGTCCTGCGAAAACATCGAAAGGACTCAGGGTTCTCGCCACGGGTGAGGATCGGCGTCCACGTCGGTGAGGTACTGCAAACGAGGGGGGCACTCGTTGGCCTGGAAGTGCACACGGCCTCCCGCGTAGCCGGCGCGGCCGGAGGGGACCAGGTCCTGGTATCCCACGCCACTGTTGAACTGGTCGGAGACAAGTTTGCCTTCGGCCCGGCACAGGAGACAGAGGTGAAAGGGATCGGCCAGCCAGTTGTTATACACCCACTCTTGTGGGACCTCTGACGGGCGTGTCGGCTGACGCTATTCTCGCGTACGCCCGACGTACGAGGATCAGATGGATGTAGCGAGACTCGATTCCATTCCGCTCTTTGCCCAGCTGTCCAAGAGCGGGCGAAAAACCATCGCCAAACATGCCGACGAAGTTCAGATTCCATCTGGGACCAGGATCATCGAGCAGGGTCGCGCTGCCAACGAACTACTGGTGATCGAACATGGAACTGCCGACGTCCTCGACGGTGAGGCGGTTATCGCCCAGATGGGCCCGGGCGATGTGGTCGGTGAAATCGGCTTGCTGAACTACTCCAGGCGAACTGCGACCGTCGTTGCCACCAGTCCCATCGAGGCCATTGTCATGTATGGGCCGGAACTGATGGCGATGAAGAAATCGGTGCCGGAGGTTTTTGAGGAGCTGGAGCGTTTGGTTGCCGAGCGAACCGGCGGCGACAGGCAAAGCCCTGCTGGATAGCACGTTCTGCCAGGCGATGTTGTCGTAGGGCTAGACCAGTCATAGAATTGGAACTTCAAACGACGCGGGGTGGAGCAGTCTGGTAGCTCGTCGGGCTCATAACCCGAAGGTCGCG